>CAYJOS010000057.1:0-12774 GCA_964371875.1 uncultured Oscillospiraceae bacterium
CCAAGGCTGGTATGCGTCCACCAAAACCCTGAGGCCCTATACCTAAATCGTTAATTTTAGAAAGTGCTTTTTTCTCTAAATCACTGTAAAATTCATCAGGATTTCTCTTGTCCATAGGGCGAATTAATGCTCTTTTCGCCAAAAGTGCAGCAGTTTCAATAGTTCCACCTAAGCCCACACCCAAAATTATTGGGGGACATGGATTAGAGCCAGCTTTGTCCGCAACTTCGACCAAAAAGTCAATAATTTCACTCACTTCACAGGAGGGCAAAAACATTTTCATAGCACTCATGTTTTCACTGCCAAAGCCTTTTGGTGCAACAGTTAAGTGGATTTTATCGCCCTCAACTATGCGAGTGTGAATAATCGCTGGGGTATTATCATCAGTGTTCACACGGCGAAGTGGGTCTTTCACCACTGATTTTCTCAAATCGACATAACCACGGCGAACACCTTCGTTAATTGCCGTTTCAAAATTCCCACCAACTATGTGAACATCTTGCCCAATATCGGCAAAAACTACTGCCATGCCAGTGTCTTGGCAGATTGGGATGTTGTTTTTTGCGGCACATTTAAAATTGTTATAAAGGTCTAAAATAACGCCTTTTCCTACTTCCGACTCCTCCTTGTCATATGCACATTCAATCATCATCGCAGTTTCAGGAGGAAGCCAAACGCAGGCTTTAACGCATAATTTTTCTATTGCATCGGTGATTTCACCGCAAGTTATTTCTCTCATTTTCAGGATAATCCTTTCAGGAAAATTAAAAAATATGTTTTCGACAAAACTAGTGTTCTTTCGCTATTTACAAATAAACCAAAGTGTTGTATTATCTATTTACAGCTTATCCAATTGGTCAGTCAAGCTTAAAGGTTTCAACCTGACCCAGCTAATATCTTTATCCCACAACCCTGTTTTGCGGTTTGGCTTTATTGCAAAACCGCACTTTTTTATACAAAAAATTCGTAAAAATACCAAGCTAGCAAGCCTAACTGTGCTATTAAAATCAAGGGCATACCTATAGTAAAACTCTTGTGTTTTGTTTTGTGCCTAAAACACTGCATACCCCAAAGTGAACCCACTGTTCCGCCGATAAGCGCAAGTGTGAACAGTGTTTTTTCGCTAATTCTTCGTTTTTGTTTTATTGCGGCTTTTTTGTCCACAAACATTACGACAAACGCACAAATATTTATCAGCAAAACATAAAAGGAAACTATTAAAAAAATGTCGGTATTCATATACTATTTCCTTTTACCTGACTTCGTTTTTTGCTTAGGTTTCGCCCAACCTTTGCCACGCTTGACCTTGGTTTTGTCCGTAGTTGGGGCGACAGCTTCGCTCGCTTCGGGCTTTGGTCTTTTGTATGGGCGGAGCAGACAATTTTTCCCATGCCCAACCAAATCTTCTCGCCCTGTTTCGTGCAAGGCTTTCATGATTAGTTGGCGGTTTTCGGGTCTTCTCCACTGCAACAGTGCCCTTTGCATTGACTTTTCAATTTGTGATTTTGGCACATAAACAGACTTCATATTTATTGGGTTAATTTCCGCATGATACATGCAAGTTGAAATCGTCCCCGGTGTTGGGTAGAAGTCTTGAACTTGCTCAGGTTGAGTTCCACGATTTAGCAAATATTCTGCAAGATTTACTGCATCGTTAAGCTTACTTCCTGGGTGAGAACTCATCAAATACGGAACAATATACTGTTCTTTTTCGTATCTTTCGGACAATTTGAAGTATTTATCGTAAAATTTCTCATAACAACCAATATGTGGTTTTCCCATGAAATCCAAAACAGAATCTATGCAATGCTCAGGTGCAACTTTAAGCTGTCCCGAGATATGGTGCTTGACAAGTTCGGGGAAAAATTCGCCTTTTTTGTCGCATAACAAATAGTCAAATCGTATACCGCTACGGATGAAAACACGTTTAACTCCGTCGATTTTTCGGATTTTTCTGAGTAGATTTAAGTAGTCTGAATGGTCGGCATTCAGGTTTTTACATGGCTCGGGAGAAAGACATTTCCTGTCCTTACACATGCCGTGTTTTTCCTGTTTTTTACATGAAAGAGTGCGGAAATTCGCCGTCGGTCCTCCAACATCATTGACATATCCCTTCCAATCTGGGTGCTTTGTCATGGCTTCAACTTCACGCAAAATGCTCTCGTGGCTACGACTTGTAACCGCCCTACCCTGATGAAAAGCGAGGGCGCAGAAATTACACGCACCGAAGCAACCTCTGTTGTGTATGACGGAAAATTTCACCTCTTCAATCGCTGGAACCCCACCTTTTGCTTCGTAAATCGGGTGGACTTCTCTGGTGTATGGAAGCTCAAAAACTTCGTCAAGTTCAGCTGTGTTTAGAGGGATTGCAGGGGGATTTACCACCAAAAAGCTGTCGCCGTGTGGCTGAATTAATGCGTGACCAACGACGTGGTCGTGCTCTAAATATTCTGCTCTGGTTGCCTCGGCATAAAATCTGCGGTTTTCGGCTGTTTTTTCAAAACTTGGTAAAATCACAGGTTCTTCGAATAGGCACTCATCGACATTTTCCGCCATGAAAGCTGTGCCACGAATGTCACGAATTGTTGAAATATCTTCTTTTTTCTTTAGTCGTGAGGCAATTTCACGGCTTTGTTTTTCGCCCATGCCGTAGACCAATAAATCCGCTCCAGAGTCTGCCAAGAAGGAGGGTCGAACTTTGTCGTCCCAGTAGTCGTAGTGGGCAAAACGGCGAAGCGAAGCTTCCAGTCCGCCTATGATTATAGGGGTTTCCTCGCCAAAGGCTTCACGGGCAAGTTTTGAGTAAACCAGTGTAGCTCTGTCGGGTCTAAGCCCTGCTTTTTTGGCAGGAGAATAGTAGTCTTCGCTACGTTTTCTTTTTGCAGCAGTGTATTTTGCAACCATACTGTCAAGGTTTCCCGCTCCGATTAAAACGCCCAAACGGGGTTTTCCGATTGCTTCAAAATCCTTTGCAGAATGGAAATTCGGCTGTGCCAAAATCGCAACTCTAAAGCCGTCTTTTTCAAGACAGCGTGCAATAACTGCTGTTCCAAAACTGGGGTGGTCGACATATGCGTCGCCTGTTACGACCAAAAAGTCATACCAATACCACTGTCTGTCAACCATATCTTCACGGGAAATAGGGATAAAATCCCAAGTATTTTTATTCATGCTATTTTCCTTAATCTAAATATTCTATGCGTCCGCTATACCAGCCTGTAACGCCATTTTTCTTGCAATAATAACCGAGGGAACTCACCTCGACTATGCTGATAATATCGCCCTCATACATTTCGTGCCTGTAATCTGTGCAGTCATTTACGGTGACATTTATTGGAGTTTCATAGACATTTTTTGACAAAATATCCATCTCATATCCTGTGCGTTTGTGCTTGCAGAGGATATGGTCAAATTTTCTCTCTAAAACATCAACTTCGTTGTCACCCCACCGTATGAAAAATGAATTTTCCGACTCTTTTTGACTATCTAAAGCACGGGCAAGTGGGAAGGGGTCGTAATGTGTGTATTCAAAATTTTCACTGCCGTATTCAGGAATAATCAAGGCGTTTAATTGCCCATCATCCACCAAAACACAGCCACCGTCTATGCTGATAATTTTCCTGTCATGAAGGATAATCGGCTTGGCATCAGGCGCTTTTTGGTGGTATAAAACCACAGGCCAATGCCCGACTATCATCCACTTGTCAAAGGATAGGTTTTGACCGAGAAAATTGTCGTTTTTCATACATTTATATGGGTCAATATTTGTCCAATCATTTGTGGAAATTCCGCCATGAACAAAGGTATAATAGTCCGTCTCCAAAACCACAGGTAGGTTTCGCAAAAAGTCCATTTCCTCTGCATAATCTGTGCTTAAAATCTCCTTAAACCTCGGAATATCGTCAACACCAGAAAAAACCATGCCCCAATCTTTGCATATATTTTGCAAGAAACAATTCGGACGCTCAAGCATATATTCAGCCGTGAAATTGTCCATTTCATTGCCTCTATCCAAAAATTCATGCCAGCCGTCACAATTTCCACGCAGGACAAATGTATTACCCTTGCGATGCATTTCCATAATTTTACGCAAGAGCGCTATATTATTATTTCCACGCTCTAAAAAATCGCCGTTAATGACAAGAATATCATTATCGGAAAAGTCCAATTTTTCAAGCAAACCGTTGAAATAATCCAAATTTCCGTGGATATCAGACACAACAATTATGCGTCTGTTTGGCATAAAACTATGCCTTATGATTGGGTTATTCATTCCTTATACACCTTTTCCGTTAAATCACTTTTTCAAGCACCATAAGTGAACCGAAAGCTCCGCTTGTGCTTCCGACTTCTTTAAATTCTTGATGTTTATAAAATCCAATTGCGTTCTCATTTTTTGGTGAAACATGCAGTCTGATTTTGCTTCTGCCGTGCAACTTAGCAACATGCACAGCTTGACCGAGAAGCTGAATGCCAAGTCCCATTTTGCGGTATTCTTCCTCTAAATAAATTAGGCTGATGTGTACAAAATCTTCGTCCTCTCCGTAGTCTAAATCAAGCTTAATCATGCCAATAGGCACACCGCCACGGCAGATTTTCACGAGGCAATCCTCAGGATTTTTCAGCGTTTTTGCGTTTGCTAGATGAGCCGTGACGTCAAAGCCGTCAAGAGTTCCGTAGACGTGTTCCCACGCGTTTTCAAAGTAATTGACAAAAAGTTGGCTTTCTGTGCTCAAATCTATGGGGAACACGCTCAAATTTCCTAAATCTCCACCCTCTTTTTCTACCCACCAAGTTTGACGGGCGAAGGTGCTGTTTTCCTTGGTTAGGTGGCTGTTATCGCTTCTAAATTCAATTTCAACCTTGCCATTATCCCATGTATAAAGGTTGACATTTGTATTGTCGGCATGTGGAACTTTGTGGTTTTCGTTTGAGGGAATGTTAAGCATACGGCAGTGCAAAGCTCTAATCGCAACGCCGTGGCTGAACAGTGCAATGGTCTGACCGTCGTGTTTTTCGCCCAATTCTTTGACAACTTCAAGCATTCTATCGCCCACAGCTATATGGGCTTCACTACCTTCAACGCTCCATTTTTCGGGGTCTGCGTTGAAATATTTCATTTGCTCGGGATAGTCGATTTCAATGTTTCCCCACATTTGATTTTCCCAAACTCCCATGCAAACTTCTTTAAGTCTTGTGTCTATATTAAGCTTTAAGTCTGGGTTATGTCTTAAAATCGCCCCTGCAGTTTCTTGGGTACGTTCTAAGTCGCTGGCGTAAACTGCGTCAATTTTTATGTCACGAAAACGCTCTGCAAGCGCTTCAATTTGCTCTTTTCCTCTGCGTGTGACTTTGCCATTAAAATGCCCTTGCGCACGGCGGTAAAGGTTTCCTTCTGCTTCTGCGTGGCGAATGATGTAAATTTTTGTCATGGTTTTGCTCCTGTTTTTATATTGTTAGAACTTCGGTTAAACTTTTACCGATAGCGCTGTTATATTCCGATAAATCATCACGGATTTTATCTTTTTTCTCGGCATTAATTATTGCACCCTCAATGTCTGCTACAGACGGCACTGAAGGATTATATTTTTCAAGATGTGGTGGAATGAAAAGTGCAAGCCCGAGAGCTTTAGCTTCAATCGTCACTATCCCTTGCCCCTCATATCGACTGGTGAGCACAAAACCATCCATTTTGTTCATATAATTGAATGGATTTGGCTGATTTCCGAGTAATGTGACATCATTTTTCAGACCCAAATTTGCAATTTGCTCTTCGAGTTTTTCTCTGTCAGGGCCGTCGCCTATTAGATAAAAATGAAGATTATCACGCTTGGATTTGATATTTTTCAGGTGTTCCATTAAAATATCAAAGCCTTTTTGGTGGCAAATTCTACCTACTGAGCAGAGGTTATATTTGCTCTCGTCAACTTCAAAATTTTCAAGCGGAATTTCAGATTTTCTGAAAATTTCATTTGCGTCCACATGGTTTGGTATTGATGTGATTTTTTTGTCGTAAATTCCTGAAATCTTTCTGAAACCTTCGATAATCCCAGGGGACACGGCACAAAATTCATCAAAATAATGTAGCTTTTTGTTGAAAAAATGCCATAAAATCCTATATTTTTTCTCGTTTTTCAGCTTAATTTCAACATCATTATGAATCCACATAACTCGCTTTTTAGCCTTAACCGAAAGCGCACCTATAGAGCAATCGTTTTGATAGCTGTTGAAATCAATTGCAATATCATATTCACAGTCAGGCAAATTTTCGATTTTAAACATCTTTTTCAATATATTAAAGTATACCATTCTATTCATGCGAAAGAAAGGCTTTAAATAAATAATTTTTAAATTTGGCTTTTCGGGCAAATCGAAAAAATGTTCTCTGTCAAACAAAAACAAATCCACAGAATATTCTGAATAATCAATTTCATTTAAAATATTTAAAAGTGCTTTCTGCACTCCGCCAACCCTAAGGTCGGATTGAAATATTGCAATTTTTTTCATTTTTCCTCATCCTCAAATGTCTTTCGAACTTTTTTATTAACTACGCACTTGACCTATTGTTAAGTAAATTGTATAATACTTTTATCTATTTTGCAAGGGAGAACTTAAATTGGCGCTAAATGACATCAAAAATAGCGGCAGAAAAAGCAGAGTGCTAATCTGTGGTTCATACGGTCATGGTAACGCCGGTGATGAAGCTATACTGGAAGCGATAAGAGCTTCCCTAATTTCTGCGGACGAAAATATTGACATAACCGTTATGTCACGCTCGCCCGAATATACGAAAAATCGACACGGGGTTAACTCCGTTCATAAGTTTAATCTTTTTTCCGTTTTGGGGCAGATGATAAAATCTGACCTCTATATCAACGGTGGCGGAAGTCTTATTCAAGATATCACAAGCAAACGAAGCTTGTACTATTACCTTTTCACCATCATGGCAGCGAAAATTTTAGGCTGTAAAGTCATGATGTATGGTTGCGGAATTGGGCCTGTCACCAGAAAAAACAGCCGAAGTCTTGCTAGGTTTATTATTGACAAATTTGCCGATGAAATTACTCTGCGCGAAGAAGACAGCCTCGAGGAGCTCAAAAATTTTGGTGTTCAAAAACCTAAAATGCAAGTTTCGTCCGACCCTGCGCTTGGCTTACCTTCCGCGCCTAAAGACGAAGTTCACAAAAAAATGCAAGAGCTTGGCTTGTCCATTGATGAAAAATATCTCTGTATAGTTCCAAGAAAATGGCATGGCTTTTCTGAAAAAGTCGAAGAATTTGCCAAAACTGCCGATTTTTTGAGTGAAAAATACGGTCTTACAACTTTATTTGTATCAATTGACCACAAAAACGATGCAATCGCCGCCGAGATGATTGCAAAGCACATGAAATCAAAATACCACATTTTGCGTGACATTTTGCCCACAGGTTTGACCATAGGTTTTCTCGCAAAATCGGAACTGGTCATCTCCATGAGGCTTCACGGCTTGGTTTTCGCGGCAGGACAGGGCATTCCGCTGGTCGGCGTTGCATATGACCCAAAAGTTACATCTTTCCTCAAATATTTGGGCAAAGACAGCCATATAGACCTCGACGATTTAACAGCAGACAAGCTCAAAATCCTTGCCGAGTCGGCTCTTGCTCAATGGCACGAGGGCGATTTATTGCAAGAGCGTGTGAAAAAATTGCGTGAAATCGAGAGCATAAATATCAACTCAGCGATGAAGCTTTTGAAATAGAAAGGGGTGCATTTATGGTAAGAATAGGAATTTTAGTTTCAGGTGGTGGAACAAATCTCCAAGCGATTATCGACAGCAGACTTTTCGGCGAAATTCCAAACAGCGAAATTGCCGCTGTAATTTCCTCAAACCCCAAGGCATATGCCCTCACACGCGCGACAGCCGCTGGGATAGAGGCTGTTGTGGTTGACCGTGAAATTTTTCCCAATGAAGCAAATTTTTGCGAAGCGATTTTGAAAAAACTGCACGACCTTGATATTGACCTTGTGGTTTTGGCTGGATTTCCACATGTTTTAAACAAGGCAATCGTCGAAAAATATAAAAACCGCATTATAAATATCCACCCATCATTGCTCCCTGCTTTTGCACATGCCGAAGCAAAAGACATGATACCGCACGAAATGGCTATAAAATCTGGCGTTAAAATCACAGGGGCAACCGCATATTTTGTGACAGAAAACTTAAATGTCGGGCCTATAATATTGCAAAAAGCGGTGGAAATAAGCCAAGATGACACAGCGATTACCTTGCAACAAAAGGTCATGGAGGAAGCAGAATGGAGCATTTTGCCGAGAGCTGTTGCACTTTTTTGCATAGGTGCGTTGGAGGTTAAAAACGGTAAAGTTTATATTATTGAAGATAGAAAAGAATTTTAAGTTATTTTTTTGACAAAGAGCCTTAAAGTTCTTGCTTATTTCGACACAAAGTGCTATAATTCTTTTGGATATATTTTAAAACTTGGAGGAATACAAAAATGTCAGATATGTCAGTAATTATCGAAGGTTCAGGCAAACATGCCCACCTTTCAAGAGAGCACCTAGATATCCTTTTCGGTGCAGGTTTTGAACTTGACCAAAAGAAAATGCTAAGTCAACCAGGTCAATATGCAACAAGTTGCAGAGTTGACGTTGTTGGCCCTAAAGGCACACTTAAAGGAATGATTATCCTTGGACCATGCCGTGCAGCAACTCAAGTTGAAGTTAGCTATTCAGACGCACGTGTCCTTGGAATTGACTGCCCAGTTCGTGAAAGCGGCGTTCTTGCTGGTTCACCAGGATGTAAACTTGTCGGACCTGCTGGCGAAGTTGAAATCGCTGAAGGTTGCATCATTGCAAAACGTCACGTCCACATGACTCCTGATGACGCTGAGCGTATGGGTCTTAAAGATAAAGAAATCGTTCAAGTCCAAGTTGGCGGCGAACGTGGTCTAATTTTCGACGAAGTAGTTTTGAGAGTTAACCCTGACTATGCTACTTACATGCACGTTGACTATGATGAAATCAACGCTGGTTGCATCTTCGGAAAAGACCCAAAAGGTACAATCATTAAGAAATAAGTCGATTTATGTTTGACAGGGAATTTTACATGCAAAAAGCCCTAAATCTCGCAAAACAGGCAGCCGAAAACGGCGAAGTTCCTGTTGGTTGCGTGATTGTGAATAGCGAGGGCGAAATTATCGGCAGTGGGCGAAACCGACGTGAGGAAACTCGCAGTGCGCTTTCCCACGCTGAGTGCGATGCAATTGACGAAGCTTGTCGGCATATTGGCGACTGGCGACTTTCCGATTGCACCTTATATGTCACGCTAGAACCTTGTCCTATGTGTACAGGGGCGATTATAAACGCTCGTGTTGGCACGCTTGTTTTTGGAGCTAAGGACAAGACCATGGGTGCTTGCAATTCTGTAATCAACCTGTTTGAAGAGCGTTTTGGGCATAAACCGAAGATTTATTCTGGGGTTTTAGCCGAAGAATGTTCTGAAATAATGACACAGTTTTTTAAAACTATACGATAAAAAATCCGCTCAGATTTTGAGCGGATTTTTTATTACAAAAGCCCCTTTAGGACTTGCCAGTTATAGAAAAGGAACCACGTTACCATTTCCCTGAATTTCGCTAATTAAAGCATAAAATTCAGTTTCACTCATTTGGAATAGATTTACAAAGTCACCTTGTTCAAAATCGAAATCTGTCTTTTCAGCTACAACTTCCATGGATGAATACCCATCGTCATAAGCAAATTTAACTACATCTTTTTCAGTGGTATCAACAGACAAAATTGTTTCGTAGCTACCATTGTAAAAAATCAGGTTATCCTTGCTTTCACGCAAGTCATAATCGAGGTATTGCAAGGTGTATCCATCGTCATACTCAAATACAAAATACTCGTCTTGAAGAATAACGCTTATGGAAGTTCTGCCGTAATATGTTTCAAGATACATGCTTTCTAAAATTGTATCGCCCTCAGACAGAGAGAGTATAATTGCATCGCCATAGTAGTCTGTAAACTCAATGTTGGCGATAATTCCGTCTTCAATGCTGATTAAAATTGGCTCGCTGGATATTTCTTCGAAATCATAGGAAATATCGTTTGCATAAACTTTCAGCAAATCTTTAAGCGCTTCAACATCCATTTCCTCATCAAAACCTAAGCCATAACCGTCCACCATCACTAAAGACTCATGTAGCGAATTAAGCGTATCTAAGTAGCTTTCAATGTCTTCAATTGAGCTGTTATTGTCGAAAAATTCATCAATTGCATCAGATAATGCATAATAAAAATCATCGCCCGACATTGTCAACGCATAGGTTTTTACATCTTTTTCCTCGCCTTTAACGATAAGTTCACGGTCGGCAACTTCTTCAATTTCAGAATTTGCGACAATGTGAGAAACAACCAAGTCGGAAATCGCCGAAAGTTCCTCGCTCACTCCGCTAAAATCAAGAGTGGAGGCAGGCATAAGTTCAAAATATTCCGCAGGTATGACTACGCCCATAGCGGACAAAAAGTTGTTTGCTTGTAAATCCTCGGCGGCTGTTTTAAAATCAACACCGTAAACATCGCCAATTAAACTGCTTTCAATGGTCAAATAATCGCTTGACAATAGCATTGAAGCATCAAACATTCCCATAGCATTTACGTCAATTCTATACTCATTATCTTTGATATTGCTGTATAAATCGACATTTGCGCCTGAGTAGTTTGCAGAAAATTTATAGCTCTCTGTGTCGAAATCCTCAAAAAATGTGTATGCTGGGATTTGTTCAGTAATACTTTCGATTTCTGCTTGTATAGCATCGGTGGTGTTTCCAAAACTTTCCTGAACAACAGCTTCAGGACTTGTCGCAAGCTTTGGAACTATGATAATGACAGCGGCAACAACAGCGGCTGTTATGCCCGCAATTGCAATATTTTTAGCATTCAAAAACGAGGGCAAGCCTTTTTTGGGTGGAGGCACTGGAGTTTCTTCTGGAATGAAATTTTGGTCTTGTTGATAATTTGTGTTTGGATTATAGCTTTGGTAGTTTGTGTTTTCTTGGCTTGGAGTTTGGTAGTTTTCGCTATGATTATATTGCGGTTCTTGATAATTTGGGCTTTGATTATATTCTTGTTCTTGGTAATTTTGGGTTTGATTTTCCTCATAATTTTGCTGAAATTGCTCTTGTGGTGGCTCTTGTTCCTGATATATTAGAGCTGGTTCTTCAACTTCAGGTTGAGCTTGTTCTAAAAGGTTTTGTCCGCAATATTTACAGAATTTCGAGCTATCTGGAATTTCATTTTGGCATTTAAAACAATTCATATTCGTACCTCATTTCTTAATATAATCTTTTAGACCGAATTCACTTACAGAAAATGGCTAACTTTTCTAAATTGTACCATATCAACTGTTTGATTACAAGTAAATTAAATAGGAAAGCGTGGTAAAACTTGTCATTATTTGTAATTAAATGCTTGAAAATTCTGCTAATTAGTTATATAATTTCTAGTATCTATAGACATTTATGTAAAAGGGAGTGTAGTTATGAATATATTCAAGCAAGTACAAGAGCAATACGGCGGAAACACCTGTGAAACAATTATCAAAATCGGTGAAAAAATCGAAGTCCTATATTCAGAGCTTGGAAAAAGTTATTTTGAAAAAAATCATGACAGTGGCGAAACAGAATTTTCAGATATAATTTCCCAGATAAATACATTAATTTCAGCTTTGGCAGAATTTGAAGAAAGCCAAAAGGAAAAAGCCATTATTCAGCCTGAAATAAGCCCAGTTGTCAAAGTAATCGAAGAATTTCCAGCAGTTATAGACATTTCTGTAACCGAAGAGAAATTAGAGTTGGAAGAGGTTTCAGAGCCCGAGGAAATTGTCGAACCACTCATGGGAGAAGTTTCCGAAATTGATGCAGTTACCGCACAAGCCGAGGCTTTAGTCACAGAAAATGACACTGCAAATTCCGATACATACACACCCATATTAACCTTTGATAAACCAGAAATTTCCGAAGCTCCTGTGATTGAAAAACCCATAATTTCAGAAGTGCCCAGCATGGTTTCATCAATCATCAAGGAAGAAACTCAAGTTGAGGCGAGAATTTGTTCGGCTTGCCAATTCACTCTCGGCGAAGAGGATTTGTTCTGCATGAGCTGTGGAAAAAAATATGTCGAACCCGAAATAATTGAGCCTGTTGTTGAAGAAGAAGTTGCAACAAAGCACGCTTGCCCCACCTGCAAAGGCGAGATTGATGCTGAGGATATTTTCTGCTCTAACTGCGGTTTTGACCTGAGAAAATTAAAGGAAGTTCCCGAAAACACGGCTAAAACATGCAAGTCTTGTAGTTTTGAGCTTGGAGATGATGACATTTTCTGTATGAAATGTGGGACTAAAGTGTAGAAATACTAGCTTGTTTGACGAAAAGAACGAGAGAATTTTCGCTTCGGCGAAAAGAACGAGGGGAAACGCGCTCCGCTGGGGTAACTTTTTTTTCAAGAAAAAAGTCACCAAAAACTTGTCGGGGAAACACCCCCGAACGGTGGGAACGGTTAAAGGTGCCGAGTATACAGACTTTATTAAAATGCAAGTTTTGTAATAGTTGCAATCGCACCAAAAGAAAGCTAAACTAACAAGGGCTAATCGCCCTCTGGGTATCCCGTTGGCTACTCATTTGAAAAACAATAAAGTAGGAGGGTCTATTTAAGCCTGTAAAATGCGAACTCTGCACAACGTTCGTATCTAACAGTTTTAAATAGACCCTCCTACTC
>CAYJOS010000058.1:0-12604 GCA_964371875.1 uncultured Oscillospiraceae bacterium
CTTCGTGAGCGTGACGGAATAATTATTCCAAACGTGGCGGAAGCACTTGAAAAAATGCTCGCTGACGGGTATACTGATGTGATTTTACAACCAACACACATATTAAATGGTGATGAATACGACAAACTATGTAGGCTGTCAGCTCCATATGCTGAAAAATTTGAAAAATTTGCTATGGGCGCTCCCCTACTAACCGAAGTTTCTGACTACCACGAAGCAGTCAAAGCAGTTTTAACCAGACTTCCAGAAAAATGTGAAGATACCTCAATCGCCTACATGGGTCATGGTTCTGAGCACCACGCAAACGCTGTTTATGCTATGATTGAGTATGTTTTGCGTGACATGGGACGTGACGATATTCACATCGGAACTGTCGAAGGCTACCCTGCTTTGGACGAAGTTATTCGCCGTATGGAAGAGAGAAAAACGGTTAAAAATGTAATTTTATTACCCTTTATGATAGTCGCTGGAGACCACGCAAAAAACGACCTCGCAGGCGACGAAGAGGACAGCTGGAAGACAATTTTGGAAGAAAAAGGTTACAATGTCAGCTGTATTTTAGAGGGCTTGGGTGAAAATCCCGAAATTAGAAAAATATTTGTAGAACACGCTAAAAAAGCGGTTTAAGGAGAAAAAGAGAGATGGCAAAAGGTATTTTATACGGAATCGGAGTCGGCCCTGGCGACCCCGAATTACTCACACTTAAAGCAGTTCGCCTAATGCGTGAAGCTGATATTATAGCAGTTCCCGACAAGGGAAGCGGAGAAAAAACTGCTCTAAATATAGTCAAAGAACATGTAGCAGACAAGGAACTTTTGTTCTGCCCAACACCCATGGTCAGGGACGAAAATGTTTTGAATAATGCCTACGACAGCATTGCCGAAACACTTGCAAAACTGCTCGACGAGGGCAAAAACATTGTGTTTATAACCCTAGGCGACCCCACTGTTTACTCAACTTATATGTACATACACGAGCGTATGGTTAAAAATGGATATGAAGCAGTTTTAGTCGCAGGTGTAACTTCATTTTGCGCCGTTGCGGCAAGACTTGGCACTTCACTTTGCGAAAGAAGCGATAGACTTATGATAGTCCCAGCTTCACACAAAGACATTGACGACTGCCTAGCGGTTGACACAAATTATGTGTTCATGAAAGCAGGAAAAGATATTTCAGTTTTGAAAGATAAATTAGACGAAAAAGGCTTGCTCGACAATGCTTCAATGATTGAAAATTGTGGCATGGAAGGCGAAAGAGTTTTTGAAAAATTTGGAGATATGCCTGAAGGTAGCGGATATTTTTCAGTTGTAGTTGTAAAGAGATAGATTATTTTTCGCTTTGGCGAAAAATTCCAAATTAAACCTTTTCAAATGCTAAAATCCCCTTAAGGAGATAAAATTATTATGGCAAATACAATGAGCGGACTTGACTACAACAAGGCAAACATCGCCTTGCGTGAACAGCTCTCATTTACCAAAAGCGGTGTCCTTGAAATTGTACAAAAAATTTCAGAATTCGACGGTGTTTACGGCACGGTCTTACTCTCGACATGCAACAGAACAGAAATTTATCTCTCATGTCGAAAGGGGCTAAACCCTGACGAAATTCTATGTACAGCAGCAGGTGTTGACTATTCCCAGTTCGCACATGCTTTCGTGACACGTCGTGGCACAGAATGTACAAGACATTTAATGGAAGTTGCCTGTGGTTTGCAATCCCAAATTTTGGGTGAAGACCAAATTCTAACCCAAGTAAAAAACGCCGCCGCCATCGCCCGTGAGGCAAAAACCATAGACGCCGAGCTTGAAACCCTATTCAGAAACGCTTCTTCCTGCGGAAAAAATGTAAAAAGTGCCATGAAATTAAAAGGTGTTAAAACTTCGGCGGCTCACAGTGCTGTTTCCGCACTTGAAAACTTTTTCGGTAGCCTAAAGGGAAAAAATGCCATAGTAATCGGAAACGGCGAAATGGGAAGGCTTGCAGCAGGACTTTTGGTAGACGCTGGCTGTGATGTAACCGTCACTTTGAGGTCATACAGACACGGTGAAACCGTTGTTCCACTCGGTTGCAAAGTTGTTTCATATGATGATAGATACGCCATTATCGACGGCTCAGATTTGGTGGTTTCTGCTACCACAAGCCCACATTACACCGTCGCAGTTGACGAGTTAAGACAAGTAAAAAATCTACCTTCAGCCTTGGTTGACCTTGCAATTCCTCGTGATATTGAGCCTGAAATTTCCGAATTTGTACAACTATTTAACGTTGATAATTTGGGCAATCATTCTGGTTTTGACGAGGACGCAAAAGAGCAAGTTTACGAGATAGTTTATGACTATATGCACAGATATTATCGCTGGAGAAATTACAGAAAATGTATGCCTGCAATCGAGGATTTAAAGGAAGCTGTCATCGAGCGTGTCATCGCCCACATGCGTGAAAATGTTGACCGTGATGAGCTTGTCGAAGCCGTGGCAACGACGACAGTTGACCTCGTAACCAGTGGACTTTCGGGTTCAATCAACCCCGAAACCATCAAAAACTGTGCAAGCGGAATTAGGGCAAGAACACGATGAAAAATTTACGTTTTCCAATGTTTTTTGACATTACAGATAAAAAAGTCATAGTAATCGGTGGCGGAAAAATCGGCTCACGGAGAGCAGGCACTTTGAGGGATTTCGGTGCAAATGTAATTGTAATCGACCCAAACGGAGCACTGATTGACGGCGTTGTCGAAATTCGCCGAGAATTTTTAGATAGCGATTTAGACGGTGCATTTTTATGTGTCACCGCAACAGATAGCAGGGAAATTAACCACAAAATCGGTCAGCTTGCAAAGGCGAAAAATATCCCTGTGAGCGTGTCTGATTGCCGTGAAGAATGCGACTTTTTCTTTCCGGCGACATGCACCCACGAAAACATGGTGGTCGGGCTTGTTTCTGACGGTTCAGACCATCACAAAACCGCACGTTTAGCGAAAGAAATAAGACGTGTATTGGAGGATTTTGAGTGAAAATTTTAGTAGGAAGTCGAGAGAGCCGTTTGGCTGTAATTCAGTCCGAAATGGTGATTGAAAATATAAAAACCAACTATCCAGAGCATGAAATTGAGCTTGTGACCATGAAAACCACAGGCGATATTATTCTGGACAGAACCCTAGACAAAGTTGGCGGAAAAGGCCTTTTTGTCAAGGAATTAGATGCCGCTTTGGTGGACAAAAGAGCGGACATCACCGTCCACAGCTCCAAGGATTTACCCATGGGAGAGAACAAAGAATTACCATTTGTTGCCTTTTCAAAACGTGAAGACCCTCGTGATGTTTTGGTTTTACCCGAAGGAAAAACCGAAATTGACTATTCAAAACCAATAGGTTGCGCAAGCAAAAGACGTGAAATTCAGCTTAAAAAAATATTCCCACAAGCGACAGTAAAACCTGTCCGTGGCAATGTTATTACAAGATTAAGCAAACTCGACAGCGGCGAATATTCGGCGCTGATTTTGGCATCTGCGGGGCTAACTCGTTTGGATTTGGCAAGCAGAATTAGCAGATATTTCGAGCCTGAAGAAATGCTACCCTCAGCTGGTCAGGGCATAATCGCCGTGCAGACCAGAGCAGGGTTTGACACTCATTTCCTCGACAAATTTCGAGATGAAAACGCAACAATTTGCATCACCGCAGAGAGGGCTTTTGTCGAAAAATTAGACGGCGGTTGCTCCTCCCCTGTTGCGGCTTATGCTGTGATAAAAGATGGAAAAATCTGGCTTCGTGGCATGGATGTTGGTGGAAATAAGGCTGAAATTTTTGGCGAAATTAATGAAGCAAAAGAGCTTGGCGAAAAGCTCGGCGATATGATGTTAAACGGAGGACAAAACTGATGAGCGGTAAAGTAATTTTAGTCGGAGCAGGCCCAGGAGACCCAGGATTATTTACAATAAAAGGATTAGAGTCACTTTTAAAAGCTGAAGTTGTTGTCTATGACAGACTTGTCGGCGAGAGAATTTTGGCGCTAATCCCAGAAAATGCAGAATGCATTGACGTCGGCAAAGAGTCGGCAAATCATAAAGTCCCACAGGACGAAATTAACAGAATTTTACTTAGAAAAGCCCAAGAAGGCAAATTTGTAGTCCGCCTAAAAGGTGGCGACCCCTTTGTTTTCGGCAGAGGTGGCGAAGAGCTTGAGCTACTTCGTGATAACAACATTCCTTTTGAAGTTGTTCCAGGAATTACCAGTGCAATTTCTGCCCCATCTTATGCAGGAATTCCTGTAACTCACCGTGATTTTTGCTCGTCTGTACACATAATCACGGGCCACGCAAGAGAGGGCAAAGAGCTTGAAATCGACTTCGACGCACTAAAACGTACAGGCGGAACTCTCGTATTTTTGATGGGCGTTTCGGCTATGCCGAAAATTATAAAAGGTTTGATTGACTGCGGAATGGACAAGGCCATGCCAGCGGCAATGGTCGAGCGTGGCACAACTCCAAAGCAAAGACGTGTCATCGCAACGCTTGAAACCCTACCCGAAAAGGCTGCGGAAGCGAAAATTAAAAGCCCTGCAATCATCATTGTCGGCAAAGTTTGCACACTTTCTGACGGATTTTGCTGGTTTGAAATACAGCCACTTTTGGGCGAAAGCATTTTGGTAACCCGTCCGAAAGAGCGCTCAGGAACACTCGCAAGCAGACTTTCGGCTCTTGGTGCTGATGTCACTGAATACCCCTGCATTGAAACCGTTCCCATCACGCCTTGCCCTGATATGGAAAAAACTCTCACTAATATAAATGACTACGAATGGCTTTGCTTCACAAGCCCAGCTGGTGTCGATTGCATGTGGAAAACACTGCAAAAAATGGGCAAAGATGCAAGAGCTTTGGCAAACGTAAAACTCGCTGTAATCGGCTCTGGAACAGCAAAAGCGATGAAGGTTTACGGGCTTACAGCGGATCTAATTCCAGAAATTTTTGATGCTGAAAACCTTGGAAAAGAGCTCGCTTCAAGAGCAAAAGGAAAAGTTTTAATTTTACGTGCGGAAATCGGCTCTGCCGAGCTTACAAAAGCACTTTCCGCTAGAAATATTGAATTTGACGACATTGCAGTTTATCAAACAATTTATGAAAATGAATTTTCATCTGAACTTCGTGAAAAAATTGACAATGGTGACATTATGAGCGCAACTTTCACCTCAGCTTCAACTGTAAAAGGCTTCGTCAGCTCAGTCGGCGAGGACGCTCCTTTTGCAAATGTCACAGGATATTGCATAGGCAGACAGACTGCCGAAGAGGCTCAAAAGTACGGAATTAAGGTCAAAATCGCTAAAAAAGCGACAATTGATGCACTTTTAGAGCTAGTCAAAGAAAGTGCAGGTGACAAATAATGGATATGATTAACAGACCACGCAGACTGCGTATGAACGACTCTATCCGTCGTATGACCCGTGAAACCAGACTTTCAAGCGACAGCCTAATTTATCCCATTTTTGTTGATGAAACCATCAAAGGTAAGACTGCAATTACCTCTCTCGACGGTCAATTCCGCTACGGTTTGGATACCCTAAACGAAGCGGTTGAGGAGTGCATTTCAAATGGAGTTTTGAGCTGTATTTTATTCGGAATTCCAGCTGAAAAAGACTGCGTCGGCTCGTCTGGATTTGCCCAAAACGGCATAGTTCAAGAGGCAATTCGCCAAATTAAGGCGAAAT
Source organism: uncultured Oscillospiraceae bacterium (assembly GCA_964371875.1). GTDB lineage: Bacteria > Bacillota > Clostridia > Oscillospirales > Oscillospiraceae > Heteroscillospira. Next base: position 5,700 of record CAYJOS010000058.1, read on the forward strand.
ATCCCGAATTTTACGTCATCACCGATGTCTGCATGTGCGAGTACACCGACCACGGGCACTGCGGAAATATTATCAACGAATATGTCGATAACGACACCACTTTGGAGCTACTCCAAAAGGTTGCACTTTCTCATGCTAAAGCAGGTGCAGACATGGTTGCTCCCTCGGATATGATGGACGGCAGAATTTTGGCTTTGCGTGATGTTTTAGACGCAAATAGTTTTGAAAACATACCAATTATGTCATATTCCGCAAAATATGCCTCTGCTTTTTACGGTCCTTTCCGTGAAGCGGCTGGCTCTGCTCCCTCATTTGGCGATAGAAAAACCTACCAAATGGACTGTCACAACAGACTGGAAGCCATCTATGAATCCAAGCTTGACGTTGAGCAAGGAGCGGATATTTTGATGGTAAAACCAGCGCTTTCCTACCTCGATATCATCAGAGAATGCAAGGATAATTTTGACAAACCACTGTGCGCATACTCCGTTTCGGGCGAATATGCGATGATAAAAGCTTCGGCGGCGGCTGGGCTTGTTGACGAATACAAAATCATGTGCGAAAGTGCAGTTTCAATTTACAGAGCCGGTGCGGACATGTTGATCACATACTTCGCAAAAGAGCTTGCACAGGCTATGAAAAAGGGAGATATTGGATAATGAGTAAATCAGAAATGTTGTTTGAAAGAGCGCAAAAAGTCATGCCAGGAGGGGTAAACTCCCCTGTCCGTGCGTACAGAGCGGTTAACATGTCACCTCGTTTCATCAAAAAAGCCGACGGTGCTTTCATTTGGGACGAAGAGGGCAGAAAATATATAGATTTTGTCTGCTCATGGGGTCCCATGATTTTGGGTCACAACCATCCCGTAATCCGAGAAGCAGTCGAAAAAGCTGTAGTTGATGGGCTATCTTTCGGTGCTCCAACTGAGAGAGAAGTTGAAATTGCGGAACTCATGGTTTCATGTGTGCCGAACATCGAAATGGTTCGCATGGTAAACTCTGGAACTGAGGCGGTTATGAGTGCAATTCGCCTCGCACGTGGTGTGACTGGTCGTGACAAACTTATCAAATTTGAGGGTTGTTACCACGGACACAGCGACAGCCTTTTGGTAAATGCTGGATCATCAGCACTTGCAGGCGGTCACCCAAGCTCGGCTGGTGTTCCTGAGGACATCGCAAAGCACACTTTAACAGCACAATTTAACGATTTAGACAGCGTAAACGAGCTAATTTCAGCAAATAACGGCAAAATTGCGGCGATTATTGTCGAGCCTGTTGCAGCAAATATGGGTGTGGTTTGCCCTGACAATACTTTCCTAAAGGGACTTCGTGAAATTTGTGACAAGAGCGGAGCTTTACTGATTTTTGACGAAGTAATCACTGGATTTAGGCTTTGCCTAGGCGGAGCACAGGAATATTTTGGCGTTAAAGCGGATATTGTAACTTTCGGAAAAATCATCGGTGGCGGTATGCCTGTCGGCGCTTACTGCGCAAGCCGTGAAATTATGGAAAATGTTGCACCTTGCGGTGCAGTTTATCAGGCAGGAACGCTTTCAGGAAACCCTGTCGCTATGGCGGCTGGACTGGCTCAAATCGGATATTTAAAAGCAAATCCAAATGTTTACAAACAAATCGGCGAAAACGGCGCTTACCTTGCAGAAAAGCTCGAAAAATCTGCAAAAGAAAGTGGTGCAGAGGTCACTTTAAACCGTATCGAATCACTGGTTTGCCCATTTTTCGTGCCAACTCCAGTCACAAAATTTGTCGATGCAAAAGGCAGTGACACAGCAAAATATGCAAGGTATTTTGGCGGCATGATGGACGAGGGCGTGGCACTTGCACCGGCACAATTTGAGGCTATGTTTGTGTCATATTCACACACAAAAGAGATGTTAGACGAAACAGCAGAAAAGGCGTTAAAAGTTCTAAAAACGCTATAAATATCAGTAAAAGGAATAAAATGAGCAATAATATTAAAGTAAAAATCACAGTAGCAGACGACGCAAAACTCATGGAACTCTTGCTTTTAAAGGTAAAAGGCAAGTCTAGAAACAACATAAAATCCATGCTCTCAAGGGGCGATGTGGCAGTCAACGGAGTGGTGCAAAAGCAGTTCGATTTTGCCTTGAAATCTGGCGATTTGGTCACTGTTGGCGAGGATAAAATTAAAAACCAAATCGCCGACCCTAGGCTTAATATCATTTTCGAAGATGATGACATTATTGTCATAAATAAGCCCGAGGGACTGCTCACAATTGCTTCTGATAAGGAAAAAAACGAAACCGCTTACCGCCTTGTAACTGACTATATTCAACAAAAAACAGGTGGTCGTGTATTCATAGTTCACAGGCTCGACCGTGACACTTCGGGCATAGTTTTGTTTGCAAAAACCGAGGAAATTAAGAACGCATTTCAAGATAATTGGGATGATTTGGTAACAAATCGTGGCTATACGGCGGTGGTTGAGGGTTGTGTCGAGAAGCAAAAAGACAGAATTTGCTCTTATTTGCGTGAGACAAAAACCCACGTGGTTTATTCTGACAAATTTGGTCAAGATGGACTTCGTGCAGTGACCTATTACACTGTCAGAAAGCAAAATATGGATTTCACCATGGTCGATATCAAGCTGGAAACTGGCAGAAAAAACCAAATCCGTGTACACATGAGCGAAATGGGTCACCCTGTTGTCGGCGATAAAAAATATGGTTCTGAAACAAATCCGCTGAAAAGACTTTGTCTACATGCTGGTGTGTTGAAACTAAACCACCCATTTACGAACAAGGAACTTGACTTTTTTGTCCCTGTTCCGAAGAAATTTGACCATTTAGTAAAGTAAAAATAGCTTATAAGGACTTGTTACTCTCTTTTCGGAGAAATGTAACAAGTCCTTCAGTTTTCTTTTTGGTGACGAAAAATCTAACCGAACAATTATCCCCCTTGTATTTTCGACAAAATTATGCTAGAATATTAAGTTGAAATAGAATATATATTTCCAAAATTTGATAGTTTATTTATATAAAGAACTGTAATATATAGTGGAGGAGGCATTTTATGACTTACTTTTCCGCAATTTTGCTCGGAATTGTACACGGACTTACCGAATTTCTTCCAATTTCTTCAACCGCACACATGTATATTTTAAATAATATTTTCTCAGTTCCATTAGTTTTGCAAGAGCATTTATTTTTTAATGTACTCCTAAATTTTGGAACACTTTTCTCTGTCTGCATAGTTTTCAGACGTGACGCAAGAGCGATGCTTGGCGAAATTGTCACCATGATCGAGGAAGCAAAAGACAGGCAGCAACCCCCAGGCGGTTCGTTCAAAGCACGAAGACTGCTTCTGCTTTTACTAATTTCCTGCGTACCAATACTACTTTTTTCACCACTAGCTTTTTTTGTAGATAATTTAAGTCTAAATTCATCATTTTTAGGTTTAATTTTCCTTCTAACAGGTGTTTTAATCGCAATCACCGACAAATTCACCAAGTCAGAAAAGAACACAAAAACCATGCAAATAAAAGACGCAGTCATCATCGGACTTTGCCAAGCTGCTTCAATTATACCTGGGTTTTCACGTTCTGCACTGACAATTGGAGCTGGAATTTCGACTGGCTTAGACCGTGGATTTGCTGTAAAATACGCCTTTTTATTGTCAATTCCTACAATTTTAATTACAAATATTGTAAGACTAATATCTGCAATTTCACAGGGTTTTGATGTGGAATTAATGCCCGTCTACCTCGCAGGCATGGTAGTCGCATCATTCATCGGAATTTTGACAATAGGATTTGTAAAACACATAGTCCAAAGCCTAAAATTTGGAATATTTTCCTACTATTGCTGGACAATCGGCATAGTCACACTAATTTTATCACTGATATTTTAACTTGGAGAGAAAATAATGGCACAAAATTCAGAAAAAAAGACAAACACACAAGCTAAAAAAACCACCTCAAAGAGCGGAACAACTCGCAAAAAAACTACAAAAGCTCCTGAACCAGAAAAAAAGCCCATTGCACGTGAAATTTGGGCTCTAATTTTGGCAGTACTTGGAATTTTTGCGTTCATAGGCATGTTTAATATCGACGGTTGGCTAGTCGAAATTATTTGCGGTTTTGTTAAAGCAATGCTCGGATACGGCTATTTCATTTTGCCAATTTGCCTTTTTGCGTCCGCAATTATTTTGGGATTTCACAAAGGTCGCCCAGTCAGACTTAGGGTCACACTTGTTTTAATTCAGCCGATTTTAATCGGTGCGTTGCTTCAAATTCTAATTTCAGACATTGCTAGAGCCGAAAACCAGACTATGACCGACTTCTTTTTCGACATGTACGAAGGCGGAATGACCATGGATGGCGGTGGCGTAATCGCTGGCATGTTTGGCGCTGGGGTTGAGTCTGCGCTGTCGATTTTTGGCGCTGTTCCCATACTTCTCGGTGCAATTTTGGTATGCTTCGGACTTTCATATAATAAAGCGGTTTACAAATTTGTAGACACACTCAAAAAGTATGAAAATCAAAGGTCAGAGCGCATTAAAGCTCGAATTGAAGCCCCAGTTTTCCCAGAAGAAACCATAATAACAACCTTCGAAAACCACGAAGCTCCCATTAGAAACAACCCTCAACCAGTTCAAAACATCCCCGAACAAACACCCCCACGCAAACGTCGCAAACAAGCTATCGACATACCTTTTGACGGCGATGGAAGTGCTGTTTTACCAGAAAATTACACCGTTTCAGAGTACGGCGAAGTGATAGAAACCACGCCCGAACAAGTCGTCGCACCAGTTTTCGCACCGGTTTCTGAACCCGAACATCTGTTCGAAACTTTACCCGAAATTGAAGAACTCCCCACCGCCGAAGTTGCTCCTTTAAACCTCAAAGAAGCCGCCGAAATCGCAGGTGTTCCTGTGTTTGAGGAAAAAGAAATTTCCAGTCAAACCGTCCGTTCGGAAAAGAAAAAGAACGCCGAACTTGTCCAGGAAGAAGCGGAAACAATTTCAAAAATCATCGAAGAACAAAACGCAGAAATGCCCGAAGAATACAGGTATCCGCCTGTCAGCTTGCTAAAATCTTCCCCCTCATCAGTCGTCGACGGCAGAGAGGAAATGGAGATGAATAAAAATAGATTGCAGGTCACTTTGAAAAGTTTTGGAGTGAGCGCAAATGTCAAAACCATCACTCGCGGGCCAACCGTAACTCGCTATGATTTGGAGTTGGATGCTGGTGTAAAACTTGCCAAAATTACCAATTTAGCAGGCGATATTGCCTTGTCTTTAGGTGTCACAGGCGTTAGAATTGCACCAATTCCCGACAAAATTTCAACTGTCGGAATTGAAGTTCCAAACAAGCTAATCAGCGCAGTTTATTTGCGTGATATTGTAGATTCAAACTCCTTCAAATCCTCACCAAACAAGCTCAGTTTCAGCATTGGTAAGGACATCGGGGGCAATGCTATCATAGGAAATATCGCGAAATTACCCCACCTTTTGATTGCTGGTACAACAGGTTCTGGTAAGTCCGTTTGTATGAACTCACTAATCATAAGTCTGCTGTACAAAAGTTCTCCTGAAGAGGTTAAATTAATTATGATTGACCCTAAAATGGTAGAACTTGGTATTTATAATGGCATACCACACCTTTATGTTCCAGTCGTCACCGACCCCAAAAAAGCCGCGGGTGCGCTTCAATGGTCGGTTGTGGAAATGCTAAAACGCTATAGACTTTTCTCCGAAGTCGGAGTTCGTGACCTCGCTTCATATAACGCATATCAGCAAAAAATTGGCGGTCAAACCATGCCACAAGTCGTCATTGTCATCGACGAATTAGCCGACCTTATGCTTGTTGCAGCTAAGGAAGTTGAGGAAAGTATTTGTCGAGTTGCACAAATGGGACGTGCTTCTGGAATGCATCTTGTAATAGCTACACAAAGACCATCGGCAGATGTCATCACTGGACTGATGAAGGCAAATATTCCCAGCCGTATCGCCTTCGCTGTTTCCAGTGGTATGGAAAGCCGAATTATTTTGGATACTCTCGGTGCGGAAAAGCTCATCGGTATGGGTGATATGCTCTACGCTCCCCTCGGTTCGGGCAAGCCTATGCGTGTGCAAGGTGCGTTTATTTCCGACGAGGAGAGAGAGGAAATTATTAATTATATTAAAGAGGGCACGGAAGTTCAATACAGTGAAGAAATTCTCGGTGAAATCGAAAGAGCCGCCGAGGAAAAACCCTCCAAAGGCGATAAAAGCTCACAAAACAGCGGTGCTATTGGAGGAAATGACAATGACTATGACGAGATGTTGCCCCAAGCGGTCGAGGTTATTTTCGAAACCAAACAAGCATCTGTTTCACTACTTCAACGAAGACTAAAACTTGGCTACGCAAGAGCTGCTAGAATAGTTGACCAAATGGAAGAAATCGGTATTTTAGGCCCATTTGAAGGCTCAAAACCAAGACAAATTTTGATGACTGCCGACGAATGGTTCAACAGAAATAACGCCCCTGCGCAATCAGAAATTTCTGAACAAATGGAAATTCAAAGTGCAGAATTTGACACCTCGGAGGACATGTAATTGGACAATTTAAACCCCGAATTTGACGAAAAAAAACTGCACGGAATGAGCGCTCTCGGGCTTGCCCATTTGGGCGACGGCGTGTATGAACTCATGGTGAGAACCGCCCTTTGCATTTCAGGAAAATCGACCTCCAAAGGACTTCATCACTCGGCGGTGAGGTATGTTTCCGCCCCTGCTCAGGCGCTTGCAGTTGAAAAAATTATGCCAATTTTGACCGAAGAAGAACTTGCGGTTTACAAGCGTGGGAGAAACGCAAAGGTCAATTCTGTGCCAAAAAAAGCGGACAGAAGTCAATATCATGCCGCCACAGGTTTCGAAGCACTTTTT
>CAYJOS010000059.1:0-12562 GCA_964371875.1 uncultured Oscillospiraceae bacterium
GGGGTGTTTCCCCGACGTGTTTTGCTTACTTTTTCACGAGAAAAAGTGAGCCGTCAGAGAGCGTATCTTCGTTCTTTTCGTCGCAACGAAAATTCCCCCTCGGAGAGCTTTTCGCCGAAGCAAAAATCTCCCATTCTCATCGTCCAAATAATACCTATTTCAGCATTGAATTATTAATAAACTCAACTATATCAGTTACATTTCCCTCATCTGATTGCATCATTTTAAACATTTTTTCAATCTCATCTGCTGTCATAAATGGTGAAATCAATCTGTCAAATTTCTCTCTAATCCATGCCATATCGACATTATCTTCCTTTTCGCCTTTGGCTTCAACGGTTTCTGATTTGAAAATTCTGCCATCTTTTAGGGTAAATTCTACATTCGAAAAACGCCTTGCAGGGAAGAATTTTGTCAATTCTGGGTCGGCGTTAAATTCCATTTTACCCATGATTTCTATGACATCAGGATTTGAAAGTGCCTCATTTCTGATTTCCATATAACCGAGATTTCCGTGGACTATAGCCGCCGCTATCGGGTAAGCGATGTTGTACTGGGCTTCGTCGGTGTCTTTGGGGACAATTTTGCTCAATTTTGCTGAGGCTTCAAAGGTATTTACCACAACTTTTTCTATGTCTTTGTGAGTAAAACCATGTTCCTTCATCAGCGAAATCGAGGCATAAATTCCCATATGCGCCCAACGACAACAGGTGTAAGGCTTGAACACCAAGTCCATCATATAATATTCTTTTCCAAGTGTATCAGCCCTAAAACCGTACTCATCCGACTCTAAAAAATAGGTTTTTCCAGTGTTTCCAAACATGGTTTCAAACACTGCGGTCGAGCCAACCAAAACCCCGAAAGGCACTCCATCTTTGTTCATGGAGGGGTATTCAGCTCCACGCATGACAGGTGTTGTCGGTGCGTGATAGTCGGCGATTGACATGGCGGTATTGAGTCTTTCTTTGTCAAAATTTAGGAGTTTTCCCATGGCTGCCGCTACTGCTATCGCACCCCAAGAGCCCGAACCGAAGTAGTAATTATAATGCTCCTGTATGCCAAAAGCCGAACGCAATCCGACATCATAGCCTATAGCCAAAGCGGTCAAAAATTCTCTATAACTAGCATTTTTATACAATGAAGTTGCCAAAACTGGTCCGATTACAACAGCGCCAACATGCCCTTTTACAAGGCTGTAACAGTCATCAATGTCATAAGAATTTGAAGCATGACCCATGGCATTAATTGCCCCCATAAGGTTTAGCGTGGCTCTGTTTCCGATAACAGGCACACTCCCCTTTTGGTAAGTCAGCTCCGCCATCGCAAGCCCGTTTTTGAACTGCTCGCCTTGACTTCCAAGTATCATGGCGATCATGAGGTCGATTGCGACAAGCTTTGCTCGTTCGCGTACTTCAGGGGGCATATCTTCGTATTTTGCATTGATTATGTAGTTTTCTACCTTATAATCGGTTATAAATTTCATTTTTTTGAGCCTTTCTATTTTTAACTATCGGCAAATTTCTTAGCAATTTCAGCTTCACCTGGGCGAGGTTGGTCGCCACGCAATTTTTGAATACCGAAAATTTTGTAGCAAATTCCCCAAGAAATGAAGGACAATAACATCAATACTGCCCCGAACTGCATCCCAAATCCCGAGGCTATAAAACCGGGCAAGACGACAAGTTTTATCGTGTCGATTACGCTGATTACAATATATGCCGTTCCGTAGTCGGCGAGTGTATCGCTCTTGAATTCAGGGTCAACAACACGAAGAAGTGTGACACCCATAGCAACAACGCCAAAACTCCAACCGAGCATAAAAATTGAACGCTCAAACCAATATGAGTTGAAAAGTTTTCGGCAGATTACGAAGGTATAAAATAGAACTACTGAAATACCAATTACTGCCATTATGATAATGGGAGTTGCATAAGTCATTACGACTTGAATATTCAAAGTTGCAACACCAAAACCAACCATGTAGTCTGCACTACCACTGCTTATGCGTGTGACTATTTTTTTGTCTACATATTTTCCAACGCCGACTGCATTTAAAATTAGCTGAATAAATAAGCTGTAAATCATAGCAACCGCAACTGTTGGAATTGAAAATGATTTTATAATCTCGTTGTCTAGTGACCTAAACCATTCGGAAGTTACATTAACTGTAAGTTGAGCCAAAGTTGCAGTCACCAAAACCGCAGCAAGTGGCAAGACTAATGGGTCTAAAGTCATGGGGTTTGTTTTCTCTTTACCCATGGACTCTTGTTCATCTTCGGGAACTAGTCCCGTGCGCATGGAAACAGGTAATTTATCAAAATCTATAGATGGAACAAAGCGTGTCCAGCCTTTTCTAACTGCAATATTTATGCAAATCATTCCGACAAAAATTGCAAGAATTAGTCCTAAAGTTGCAAAGGTACTTGCAATAGAAACCGCTTCACCTGGTAAAATTCCGAGCTGTTCAAAACCACTACCGATAGTAAAAGCAAAGCCATGTCCACCCAGAAAACCTGCGGGTAGAAATGCCGAGAATATGTAACCCATTTCGGGATGTAAATGTGCAAGCATGGGAGTTAAAATTATACCACCAACAACAATCGCAAAACCAAATTGGAACAATCCACAACCAGCACTGAGGCAAGTTGTATCTGCGCATTGTTTTAAAGCTGCTGTTGCACTGCTTTTGTTTTTGGAATAACCAATTTTTAGGGAAGCGAACATGACAACAACCAGCATATAAGCATAGCTTGAAGCTATTGACGACCATGGTATGATATCGAGCACTTGCGGGCCGAGAATTAGCCCAACTATACCTGCAATCAGTGAAGATGGCATAAACATTTTCTGGAATAATTTAACTTTCGCCCTTAAAATCGTAGATGCCAGCAGTAGCATACTCATATAACCGAAGTCGATTAGCATTGTGTAAGCATTAATTTCCATAACAGCCTCCTAATTCCTTTTTAATTTTTTGATTATAAAATTTATCCTCCCGTCTCTCTCAGCAAGCTTTAAAATAAAATGTTGACTATAAGAAAAAGCCGAACAAAAATACGCTTGAGTAAATTTGACGGCTTTATATAGCTTGTGACAGTTTTCTAGTTTAACCTGCTAACATATTAACATATTTACAAGTTTTTGTCAATATTAGAAAATTGAAATGATAAATTTAAGAAAATTATGTGTAATCATACAAAATACGACATTTTTAAATGTATAAAATTTACAGCCACTATTTTAAATAATAGTGGCAGTAAAAGTTTTTATATCAAATTTATTTTATATAATTCTCGTCAACATAGACACTAATGCTTCCATCTTTTACGTGAAAATCAGCACAACCATCACTGCCAACGACAATTTTTGCATCACAATTTCCAAGACAATCCACCATGGTTTTGCCAATAAACTTTTCGCCCATGCACATGCGTTTTGAGCCACCAATGCTGTCTGTCATGATGACGGCAAGACCTGAATTTGCAATTTTTTCCTCGCCCATTCTGGTAAATCCGACTATAGAATTGTGGTCAAAATAGTCAATTTGTTCACCATAGGCAAGTTCGTTTCGAGCTTTTATGAGCAAATCGAGCTTTGCAACAGGAGCTACATTACTGTGTGGAATTCCGTATAAATCGCCATAAAAAACGCAGGGTGTTCCCTCTTCTCTGAGCAAAATTAGAGAATAGGCGTGTAATTTAAACCAACTCAAAACGAAGCTTTGCAAGGCTTGTTCAGGTTGAGTGTCGTGATTATCGACAATTGTAACAGCACGATTTGGGCGTTCTTTTAGCAAAGTTCCACATAAAATTTTACTCATATCGTATTTGCCATGCCCTGTAGAGGCGGCATAAAAATTATAGTGCAATGGCACGTCGAAAAGGTGTATGGTGTTTGCGGTTTTGTCGAGATAATATGTCAAGGCTGACAGGGTGCTGTTCCAATATTCTCCAACTGCATACAACTCTTTGCCTGAATATTTACGCATTTCTAAAATCCACTGCAAAATTTTGCCAAAATTTATATGCTTTACGGCGTCAATTCTAAAGCCGTCAATTCCAGTAAAATCCAAATACCACTTACCCCAGCGGACTAATTCGTCGTAGGTTTCTTGATAATTTAAGTCAAGGTCAGCACCCATCAAATAGTCATAATTTCCCTTTTCTATGTCAACTTGGTCGTCCCAGTTTTTACCTTTAAACAGATAAAGTGCCTTTTGATTTGTAAAATTGTCCCAATCAGTGCCGTCAAAATTCTCCTTATGCCAGACAAAATCAGAATATTTTCCCTTTCTGTTTGGGAATGTAAATTTTGTCCAGGCAGAAATTTCACGCTCGCCTATGCAATGCCCTCTGTGAGCGTTGTCAAAGACTTTTGCGGTGACAGTTTCGGCTTCGTCTGCGCCCATTCTGTGGTTGAAAACTATGTCGGCATAGACACGAAGTCCCATTTTTTGTAAGGCTTTAATTGCTGAAATATATTCATCTTTTGTGCCGTATTTTGTCGGAATTGACCCTTTTTGGTCAAATTCACCCAAATCATACATGTCATAAACACCGTAGCCGACCTCATTAATTCCACCAATTCCCTTGTATGCAGGCGGCAGCCAAACTTCGGTAATTCCTAAATCTGCTAGGGCTTTTGCTTGCTGCCTTACTTGATTCCAAAGGGAGGCGTCGCCGGGTAAATACCATTCAAAAAACTGGATTAAAGTTTTATTTTTCATAGAACTACTCCTTAAATTGTTAAATTGAAAATAGCGGTAGCAAATTTAACTGCTACCGCTATTTTATCACTTATTTACAAAATATGGAATAGGATTGACTTTATGTTTTGCAATATTGTGCAATTTGTCTATTCTTTCCTTAGATTTTTCGTCAACTTTCTCAGCGACAGCAACTTTATAAACTTCATCATAGGTCACCCCAAGTTTTGCCTCATCTGTTGAACCTGAAAGCCCATCAGTTGGCGCTTTGTGTACAATATTTGGAAAATATCCTAGCTCGTTGCCGATTTGCAGAACTTCATGCACCCACAAATCCTTCAGTAAATTCACATCATGCGCACCATCGCCCCACTTTGTGAAGTAACCAACATAGCCCTCAGATGCGTTTCCTGTGCCGACAACACAAGCTTTTTTTCCATCTCTTTCAGATAGAGTTTGAGCCACAGCGTACAGAGTTGTCATACGCATTCTTGGTGCGGCGTTAATTTTTGTGTCGCTTGAAAGTTCACCTATATGTGAGGAAATTTCGTTCAAAATCCCTGTATATCCAGCATTTATATTAACTGTGATGCTTTTTATTCCAAGCTCTTTCACCACCTGTTCAGAGTCAGAAATATCGCTTTGCACTCCGTTTGGCATGAGTACACCGAACACATTTTCAGCACCAATTGCGTGGACTAAAACAGCCGCAACAACTGCGCTGTCCTTTCCGCCTGATATGCCGACAACTGCTGTGTCCCTATTATTTTCTTCGAACCAATTTCTTGTCCATTTGATTAGTTTTTCTGATAGTTTCATTAGGCACTCCTCTTTCATTAGAAAAATATATTATTAAATGATAAATTTGCAAAATTTATGATATATCAGTCATCAAAATTCGCTTGCCACGCAGTGGCGAGAATTCTGGCGATAAAAATGATACAATGCTACTATGCAGTTATTATAGCACAATTTACTAAATATTCAAGGGACAATTTTAATTAAACAAAACATATTTTTTGTTTAATTTATTTCTATACTTTTCTATTTTTTAAAATTATTATTCGACCTTAATATAAAATCTGTTCCACAAAATTCACATCTATCAGGAATGGGAAGCCTAAAACGTGACCAAACATGAGGAATAGGTTTTTTGCAAACAGGACAACGTAGGTCATGAATATTTAATTTTCCAATTCCTACTATAACAACTACAATTGCGATGTAACGAAACTGCTCAAAGTCGATTTCATAGGATAGCCACCCCCCTATTACCACAAAAAGGAAAATACAAAGATAGGTTAGAATATATTTTCGCCAAAGCTTGCTAATTTCTTTCGGAGCATCAATGTTTTTATTTTCCATTTTAATCCCCTCCATTTACATATTATATAATATTTAATTTGATATGTAAAGATTTGGTTTAACGTAGTAACTTATTAAACCAAATGCAAGTTTTATTTAAAAATATTTCATTTTGCTATTGCATTGTCGATTTTTCTGTGCTATAATTCTAGTTAATTGAAAATCTGCGACAATGAAGTTGCGAAAAAACGAATGACAATTGGGTCATGGTTGAAAAGACACTCCCTTCGGGAATGGCTGTTTTAATCATGTCCTTTTTTGCATATCTTAGGAGGTTTTTTATGGAAAACAAAACACTTTACAGTGAACAATTCGAGCATGATGCCTGCGGAATAGGTGCGGTTGTATCTATCGACGGCAAAAAAACACACCAAGTTGTGTCTGATGCTCTTGAAGTTGTTGAAAAATTAGAACACAGAGCAGGTAAAGACGCTGCCGGTGAAGTCGGCGATGGCGTTGGTGTTCTACTACAAATTTCACACAAATTTTTCAGCAAACTTGACTTAGGTTTTGAACTTGGCGACGAGCGTGACTATGGTGTTGGTATGTTCTTTTTGCCCACTGACAACCTAAAAAGACGTCAAGCAAAAAAGATGTTTGAGATTATTGCCGAGAAAGAAAATGTCGAATTTTTAGGCTGGAGAACTGTTCCAACTGATGCGACAACGCTTGGAAAAAAGGCTATTGACCAAATGCCATGTTTCGAGCAATGCTTTATAAAACGTCCAAATGATATCGAAAAAGGTATTGATTTTGATAGAAAACTTTTCGTAATTAGACGTGAATTTGAACAAAGTTCAAACGACACTTACGTAGCAAGCCTTTCATCTCGTACCATCGTTTATAAAGGCATGTTCCTAGTAGAACAACTTCGTAAATTCTATGTCGATTTGCAAGACAAAGACTATGTTAGTGCAATTGCAATGGTTCACTCACGCTTTTCTACAAACACAAACCCAAGCTGGGAGCGTGCTCATCCAAACAGAGTTATTCTTCACAACGGTGAAATTAACACAATTCGTGGTAACTCCGACCGCATGTATGCCCGTGAAGAAACCATGTATTCTGACATTATGGGCGATGAAATCAACAAAGTTTTGCCTGTTGTTGACGTTAATGGTTCTGACTCCGCTAGACTTGACAACACATTGGAATTTTTATACATGAACGGTGTTGAACTTCCTCTCGCTGTCATGATGGCAATTCCCGAGCCTTGGAAAAATGATCCATATATGGACAGAAAAAAGAAAGATTTCTATCACTACCATGCAACTTTGATGGAACCATGGGACGGCCCTGCTGCGATTTTGTTCTCTGACGGTGACATTATGGGTGCGGTTTTGGACAGAAACGGTCTTCGCCCCTCACGTTATTACATCACAAAAGACAACACTGTTATTCTTTCTTCAGAAGTCGGTGTTCTTGATATTGCCCCTGAAAAAGTCTTGAAAAAATCTCGTTTGCAACCTGGTAAAATGCTTCTTGTTGACACTGTTAATAAGAGAATTATTGCCGACGACGAGTGCAAAAGCTACTACGCTTCAAAAAATCCTTACGGCGAATGGCTGGACAGAAACCTTGTCCGCCTTAAAGATTTAAGCGTTCCCAACAAAAAAGTCGAAAGCCACGAAAGCGGTTTGCGTTATAAATTATACAGAGCTTTTGGCTACACTTATGAAGATGTCAAAAACAACATTTTGCCTATGGCACAAAATGGATTAGAGCCAACTTCAGCTATGGGTGCGGACATTCCTCTTGCAACTTTATCCGAAAAACATCAACCACTTTTCAGATATTTCAAGCAACTTTTTGCTCAAGTTACAAACCCACCGATTGACTCATTACGTGAGGAAATCGTCACAGATACAACAGTTTACCTCGGTTCTGACGGTAATTTACTAAAAGAAACTGCTGAAAACTGCACAGTTTTAGAGGTTTCTAACCCAATTTTGACTGGTACTGATTTAATCAAAATCAAAAGTCTAAACAGAAAAGGTCTTAAAGCCGAAACTGTTTCTATACTATATTATAAAAACACTTCACTAGAAGAAGCGTTAGAGCAACTTTTTGTAAAGTGCGATAAAGCATACAAAAAAGGTGCTAACATCATCATACTTTCTGACCGTGGAGTGGACGAAAACCACATGGCTATCCCCTCACTTCTTGCGGTTTCAGGGCTTGCTCAGTACCTAATCAGAACAAGAAAACGCACTGCAATTTCTATTGTTTTGGAAAGCGGTGAGCCACGTGACGTACACCAATTTTCAACCCTGCTCGGCTATGGTGCTTCTGCAATCAACCCATATCTTGCGCATGAATGCATTGAAGAACTAATCGACAAGAAAATTTTAGACAAAGACCCCTACACTGCGATTGACGCTTATAACCATGCAATTTTGCACGGAATTGTTAAAGTTTCCGCGAAAATGGGTATTTCAGTTGTTCAATCCTACCAAAGTGCGAAAATTTTTGAAGCTGTTGGTATCAGCTCGAAAGTTGTAGATAAATACTTCACAAACACAGTCAGCCGTGTTGAGGGTATCACTCTTGATGAAATCGCCGAGGGTGTTGAATTTAGACATTCCCACGCTTTCGACCCACTAGGTCTTGGTGTTGACAACACTCTTGACAGCACTGGTTTCCTTAAACTTCGCACTGGTGAAGACAAGGAAGACCATATGTACAACCCACAAGTTATCATTGCACTTCAACAGGCAACTCAACGTGGCGATTACAACAAATTTAAAGAATATTCAGCTATGGTTGATGATATTCATAAGCCACACACACTACGTGGACTTTTGGACTTCAAATTTGACACAGCTAATGCAATTTCAATCGACGAAGTTGAATCTGTTGACGAAATCGTTAAGAGATTTAAAACAGGTGCTATGTCCTACGGTTCAATTTCAAAAGAATCCCATGAGTGCATGGCGATTGCTATGAACAAACTGGGCGCTAAATCAAACTCTGGTGAGGGCGGTGAAGAGCCTGACAGACTTGGCTCTGATAGAAACTCTGCGATTAAGCAAGTTGCTTCTGGACGTTTTGGTGTTACCAGTGAATATTTACTTTCTGCAAAAGAAATTCAAATCAAAATGGCACAAGGTGCAAAACCAGGCGAGGGCGGACATCTTCCAGGCGGAAAAGTCTATCCTTGGATTGCAAAAACCCGTCACTCCACCCCTGGAGTTTCGCTAATCTCCCCTCCCCCACACCATGATATTTACTCAATCGAAGATTTAGCTCAGCTAATCTACGACCTTAAAAACTCAAACAGAGCTGCAAGAATTTCAGTTAAACTTGTTTCTGAAGCAGGCGTCGGTACTATCGCTTCAGGTGTTGCAAAGGCGGGTGCGTCTGTTATCCTAATTTCTGGTTATGACGGCGGTACAGGTGCTTCACCTCTAAGCTCAATTTTGGATGCAGGTCTTCCTTGGGAACTTGGACTTGCCGAAACCCATCAAACACTAATTCAAAATGGACTTCGCTCTAGTGTCGTAATCGAAACTGACGGTAAACTTATGAGCGGTCGTGACGTTGCGATTGCATCAATTTTAGGTGCGGAAGAATTTGGATTTGCAACAGCTCCACTTGTAACTATGGGCTGTATGATGATGAGAGTTTGTAACCTCGACACCTGCCCTGTAGGTATTGCAACTCAAAATGAAACTTTGCGTAAAAGATTTAGAGGAAAACCAGAATATGTCATGAATTTCATGAGATTTATTGCAGAAGAAGTTCGCGAAATCATGGCAAAACTTGGAATTAGAAGCCTAACTGAGCTAACAGGTAGAACTGATTTAATCAAAGTCCGTGACAAAAAAGCGACAAAACGAGCTGGATTAATCGACATGAGCATGATTATTTCTGACGTTTATGCAAATTCTGATGAAAAATCTTTCAAAGCTGAAAACGCTTATGACTTCAAATTAAATGAAACTATAGACGAAACAATTCTTCTTAAAAAGTTCAAAAAAGCTATAGAAAATGGCACAAAACACACAGAAAAAGTCACAATTTCAAGCACTGACAGAACTGTTGGTACAATACTCGGCTCTGAAATCACACTAAAACACGGCACGAAACTAGAGGACGACACTTATGTACTTGACTGCTTCGGCGGTGTTGGCCAATCTTTCGGTGCGTTCATTCCAAAAGGATTGACTTTAAAACTTGAAGGCGACGCTAACGACTATCTCGGTAAGGGTATGTCAGGCGGTAAAATTGTTGTTTTCCCACCAAAAGCAAGCACTTTTGAGGCTGAGGAAAATATTATAATCGGTAACGTTGCTTTCTACGGTGCAACTTCTGGTCAGAGCTATATTAACGGTATCGCCGGCGAGCGTTTCATGGTTAGAAACTCAGGTGCAACTGCTGTTGTTGAGGGTTGTGGCGACCACGGGCTTGAATATATGACAGGTGGTAAAGCTGTTGTTTTGGGTGAAACTGGTAAAAACTTTGCCGCTGGTATGAGCGGTGGTATCGCCTATGTTTTGGATATGAAACGTGATTTATACTTAAAATTAAACAAAGAATTTGTCACTATGTTCGAGCTTGAAAGCAGAGCGGATATTGACGAATTAAAGGCTTTAATTGCTAAACATATGGAAGAAACAGGATCAAAACTTGCTAAGAAAATTCTTGATAATTTTGATGATTACCTACCGAATTTCAAGAAAATTGTACCAAATGACTACAGTAAAATGCTAAAATCTATAGCTGATTTCAAAGAGCAAGGCATGTCAGACGACGAAGCTAAAATGCAAGCATTTGCAAAGTCATTGAAGAAATAGGAGGCGAGAGAAAATGGGAAAACCAACAGGATTTTTAGATTTTGACAGAAAAGCTAATCAGCGTATTCCTGTCAGCGAACGTATCAAAAATTTTGATGAATTTTATATGATAAACGATGAAGCCGAAAGAAGAAAACAAGGCGCACGTTGCATGAACTGCGGTGTTCCGTTTTGTGGCTCGGCTATTGAACTTTCGGGGATGGTCACAGGTTGCCCTCTAAACAACCTCATTCCTGAATGGAATGACGAAATTTTTAACAATAATTACATGCACGGTTTGTTCAGATTGCTGAAAACTAGCTGTTTCCCAGAGTTTACAGGACGTGTTTGCCCTGCTCTTTGCGAAAAAGCTTGCATAAACGGCATGGAGGGCGACTCTGTCACAATTCGTGACAACGAACTTTTCCTAATTGAGGAAGGTTATAGACTTGGCATGATGAAGGCAAGACCTCCAAAAGTCCGCAGTGATAAAAAAATTGCTGTTGTCGGCTCTGGCCCTGCTGGGCTTGCGGTTGCTGATAGAATGAACAAAAGAGGCCATAATGTTACGGTTTTTGAGCGTGACGACAGATTTGGCGGACTTTTGATGTATGGAATTCCTAATATGAAACTGGATAAAAAAGTCATTGACAGACGTATTCAGCTCATGACTGACGAAGGAATTAAATTTGTTGCAAATGCAGATTTTGGAAAAAATTTAAGTCTTGCTGAACTTGAAAAAGATTTTGACGCTGTTGTCCTCTGCTGTGGCGCAAAAAAAGCCCGTGATTTAACACTGGAAAATAGAAACGCTGAGGGTGTTTATTTTGCGGTTGACTTCCTCACAAGTACCACCAAAAGTCTTATTAACAGTGGGCTTGAAGATGGAAATTATGTTTCTGCAAAAGACAAAAATGTCATCGTTTTGGGCGGCGGTGACACTGGTAACGACTGCGTTGGCACTTCAATTCGCCACGGTGCAAAGTCTGTTGTGCAGATTGAAATGATGCCTAAAGCACCCGAAACACGCTGTGAGGAGACCAATCCATGGCCAGAGTGGCCTAAGGTCTGCGTGACTGATTATGGTCAGCAAGAGGCTATAGAAGTTTTTGGCAATGACCCTAGGGTTTATCAAACAACTATCAAGGAAATTATAGCAGAAAATGGTAAATTGACTGCTGTTGTGACCGTAAAAGTTGAGTTCAAAGACGGAAAATTGAGCTTCGTTGAGGGAACTGAGCAAAGACTAGATGCTGATTTACTTCTAATCGCAGCTGGTTTTGTTGGCTACGAAGAATATGTCGCAACTGACATTGATGTTCCTAAAAAAGCCGATGTTTCATACAAAACTAACAAGGAAAAAGTGTTTTCCTGTGGCGATATGAAGCGAGGACAATCACTGGTTGTCTGGGCGGTTGCTGATGGAATTAAATGTGCAAAAGAAATTGATACCTACTTGATGGGGTATACAAACAGTTAAATATGAAAAAAATTCCGCTTTTTTGGCGGAATTTTTTATGTCATTTCTAATTTTACTGTAAAAATCTCTCCGAGGGGAAAGGTTTTCGCTTCTGCGAAAAGAAACGAAGAGAACGAAAGATTTTTCGCTTTGGCAAAAAGCACGAGAGAACGAGGAGAACGAGGGGAACGTGCTCCGCAGGGTCACTTTTTCTCGTGAAAAAGTAACCAAAACACGTCGGGGACTCGCCCCCGAACG
>CAYJOS010000060.1:0-12381 GCA_964371875.1 uncultured Oscillospiraceae bacterium
AACTTGGTATCTAACAGGTCTAAATAGACCCTCCTACTATATTTCTTTTCAAGTGGGTAGCCAACGGGAAGAAATCAGGCGACAGCCGTCAAATTTCGTATTTTTTCGTGCGATTGCTCCTATTTCAAATTTTTCTATCCAAGATAGCCTGTATATTCCGCACCCGCTTTCGTCACTCGTGTTCGGAGACGAGACTCCGACGTTTTTTGGTGACTTTTTCACGTGAAAAAGTTACCCCAGCGGAGCGCGTCTCTCCTCGTTTCTTTTCGCCGAAGCGAAAATTCTCTCGTTCTTTTCGTCGCAACGAAAATCCTACCCTCTGAGAGCATTCTATTCCTTAGAAAAAGTTCGCCATATTAAGTATGTCACTAAAGTCAACATCTTGCCCTGTAATATTACTCAAAACAGATTCAAGCGCAAATTCCATCGAATATCTATAGCCGATTACCCATGCCAAAATCGCCACAATAACCGCCCAAAGGCTAAGGCTAGTTCTCTTTTTCATTAGATACACGCTTACTTCGTGTAAAAGTATGTAGAAAATAATTCCACCTGCGGCAGAAATTGAAAATGCAGTTATAATTGTGTCTGGGTCTGTGATTGCATCGCTCAACATGAAGTTAAAAATTAAGCTGCCGATTGAGGAGAACACTGTCGTAAGTGCGGTCAGTCCCAAAACTCTGGTGTATGTTATGTTTGTGCTATATTTATTTCCAAATATATACAGGACAGCGGCAGCCGCAGCGGCGGCAATTCCGGTTGGAAGCACTAAAATCAAAGAGTTGAAGAAAATGTCAAAACCACTGATAATTTCCTCCGAACCTGGTATCAGTGATGTCACATCAGAAATTGCATAGTACCAAGATAGTGCGAGCGCAACGAGCTGTATGCCACCCACCACGAGCAGAGTTACCAAATTTAGCCTTTCGCCCATGTGAATTGTTTCAACAGGGTGTACTATCATGTCTTTTATGATGCTCAAGCCCGATTTTACCTCAGTAACACTAGCGGCGACTTTTTCATTTTGCTGAAACTGCTGAAATTGTTGTCTATATCCACCCTGATTTCCGCCCATATTGGGGTTATAATTTGAGTTTTGATTAGGATTTCCGCCCATATTAGGGTTGTAATTTTGATTAGGATTGCCACCCATATTCGGCGGTCTGTTTGGGTTATAGTTTTGATTTCCACCCACGTTTGGGTTATAATTTGGGTTTGGGTTTTGATTAGGATTTGGATTTCTATTCATATTCGGGTTTGGATTTCCGCCCATGGGAGGTGGAGGCGGAGGTGGCGGTGGATTATTTCCTGCATTTATATTCGAATTTTGATTTGCCCCCGAATGTACTTTCTTTTGCGCTTGCTCTATTGACTTTGGGCAAGTGCATGTTACGTTTTCTGGTGTTTTGTTGCCACAGTATGGGCAAAACTTTTGCATAAAAATACCCCTTTTCCTTTTAAATCGATTATTTAATTTTAACATTTATTCGCAGAAATGTAAACCATAAATTGTCAGATTTAAAGGAGCTGTAAAATACAAAAACATCCCGCCAAATGGCAGGATGTTTGTCATATTATGCTTTGGTTTTTTTGGTGAAAGTTACGACTAGGGCAAGTGCGCTTAAAATCATTGAGCTAAATAGGTATAGCGTCAAGTTGCTGTCGTCACTTGTTTGAGGAAGAGCGCCTAGCGGAATGTCGTCGTCTAGGATTACTAGTTCTTCTTCAGGAATAGAACCCAAAACAACTTCTTCATCTATGATTTCAATTTCTTCTTCCAAGTCACCCAGTGGAGTTTCCTCGTCCTCGATTGGAATTTCAATCTCTTCGATCTCGGGTTCTGGGTCTTTTTTGGGGTCGGGGTCGCCACCGTCGGGGTCTTCACCGACTGGATCATCACCGCCGTCTTCTTCGTCGCCTTCATCAGTGTTGTCTGTGGTTTTTGTGTTTAAAACAACAGATTTATATTCAGAATTATGCTCTTTGCCGTTTTCAAAATCTAATACCACTTGGAAAGCTTTGTAGTTTACTCCGTCAACATCTACACCACCGTCAACTGGTGACCAGTTTCCGCCATTGTTTCTGAACTCAAAGGTAGAAATGTCATAGCCCTCAGGAGCTTTAATTTCAGCGATTGCATAAGTGCCTGCTTCTAGGTTTTGGAATTCTACTTTACCATTTTTTGGGGTTGTTTTGATTTTAGCTTCACCTTTTGCGTTTAGCACGGGGACAAATTCGCCATTTTCTTCAACAAAAAGTTGGAAAGTCGCACCTTCAAGTTTAGTGTTTTGCTCTACTGAATCAACTTTTGTTAGAGTTATTTTGCCGTTGTTTTTGGTTGTTTCGCCTGTGATACCACCGCCAGCTTCAGCAATTTTGATACCTTCAACAGTTGAATCTATACCGTCTTTAGAATCACCTTTTTTATATAATGTTGCGGTGTTATTATAAGTTTCGCCTGGCTCGCCTTCTGAAGCAAAGCCGAATGAGTATGTCATTGCTTGTCCATTGATTTTGTTGTCACTTACTGTTGCAAGTTCTCCAGATTGGTATTTGACAAGTGCATCTAGGCAAATTTGTGCATTTGCAGCATTTGTTTTTGCTGTAGCAGATGCGCCCTCTTGAGTTCCAGCTTCGATAGTAGCTTCTAAAGCAGCTCTGTAGTTTTTGGCATTATCATTAGCTGGATCTAAAATTTTGTAACCATCATTAAAGCCAAAGGTTTGCATCATATACACGATTTCATCTGGGTGAAAACGTTGATCCCAAGCTTTAGCACCCTCATCTACCAGTAGTTTTTCTAGGGCTTCATTTGACTTAGCATATGTTATGCCATTATTTCCGATGTCGCCAAGATTGATAATAAGTGTTTTTAAGTCATCACTTATACCGATGCAAGGTACGTCGGATTTTTTCATGTAATTAATCCAGTCTTTTTTGTTTTCGAAGTCATAGCCATCTGAAAATTCATTTATGCGTAGTAATTGTTCGCCAACAGACAACGTAAGTGCTGCTGTTGCACTCATTTGAAGTTCATCGCTACCATTGTGTTGAGTTGGTCTAAATATATGTGTTCTCATATTAATATAAACGTATTTAGTTGTTTCATTTTGCACTTTAAGGAGGTGGTCGTTTCCGCCTTTTGTTTGTTGCTCTAAGTTGTCGATAATTACAACATTTTCACTTAATTCAACAGTTTCGCCATTCGCTATTTTAGCCAAAGCTTCATAGCCGTATGAAATATTCCAATTAATAGTAGATGATGTTTCTTCGGCCACACCACTTTTATTTAGTTCACTACCGCCTATTAAACGATAGTCTTGCAAAATGCCACCGGAAACAGTAGCGTCATCAGGCACATAGCTAACAGTTAAATCACCAACTGTGATGTTTTCGATTGTAAAGCTATCAATTGTAGTAGCCTCATCGTACTCACCTATAAACCAGAAATATCCAGATCTGTTATCTAAATCTTCGATATTTTCATCAGCAATAAAATGAATGATATTTCCGTTTTCAATCTTCCATTTTCCGAGTAGGTTTTCAGGTTTGTTTACAATTTCATTGTCAGGGTTGTTATCATTGTCTTTATATAGGTTATAAAATCCGTCTCCAGCTTCTTCGCCTTTAATTGTTGAGTAATTAAAGTCGAACAAAACTGGCAAAGTGCCCATGTCGATTTTGAAGTAATCGCCTGCTTTAACCTCGAAATCATCTGCTAATGACCAGTTAAATGATAGTCTCATATCATCATATTGTTTTACGACAGGAAGTGTTTCAACAACCTTGTTATCCTCAATGATAGGAATGATTTCATCTTCTTCGCTGCCATATATATCACGAACTACGTCTAAACTAGTTAGAAGATTTATGTCAGCTTTAATATCTGTTGGAATTTCTCCAACAAGCATATCCGCACCACTCATCAACATAACTCCGCCAGCCATACCAAGGTCGCCAGCAACACCGCCCATGACAGGCATGTCAGGTTCTGGTGAGCCTTCAGGTGAAGGACTTGGTGAGCCTTCTGGTGAAGGACTTGGTGAACCTTCAGGTGAAGGGCTTGGTGAACCTTCTGGTGAAGGACTTGGTGAACCTTCTGGTGAAGGACTTGGTGAGCCTTCTGGTGAAGGGCTTGGTGAACCTTCGGGTGAAGGGCTTGGTGAACCTTCGGGTGAAGGGCTTGGTGAACCTTCGGGTGAAGGGCTTGGTGAGCCTTCTGGTGAAGGACTTGGTGAGCCTTCTGGTGAAGGGCTTGGTGAACCTTCAGGTGCTGGTGATGGTTTTACTTCTGTTTTTTCGCCTTCAGTGACAACTACGTCAGTTTCGGCTACGCCCTCAGCATTTGCTGTCATTGGTACTAGCATTGAAAAAACCAACGCTAAAACCAACAAGAAAGCGCTAAATTTCTTGCATGTTTCTTTCATATTCATTTCCCCCTAAATTATATATGTGAACAGCCTAGTGCTGTTACGACATCTATAAGTAAGCTAAAATGGTTAAAAATTTAACACATTAAAGCATTAATTTACGAAGGTAAACATTTTTATTTAATGTCCAACTTCGACCTGGCTTATTATAGCATCTTATACAAACTCTGTCAATATTAAAATTATGAATTTTTTAAATATTTCTTGCCTAAAAAGGGCTTTTTTTACAGTAATAATTAAAAAGTTTGAACTAACTCGCTTCTTTCGCATTTGTTAACGAAATAACATAAACACGTTTACAAATTTTATTCTCATGTAATTTTTCCTCTAAATGTAAATTGTCTTATTCTGTATGCTCTAAGGACTTTTAGAACAAGCTAAAATCCGCTCTTTCGAGCGGATTTTACACCTTTCGCCCTAATGCAATTTCATATCACAGGGCAGAAATATTTAGTTCGAGTTATCTTCGTAAAGCTCGATAATAGTATCGTCGATGATAACGAAAGCAAGTCTTGCCGTTGGGCCTGCGTCGGCTGGTCCGAAAATCACCTTGTCAGCCTTTTCGATATGCTCTTCTAAATTATCAACTTTAAAAGCAATATGTGGATTTTTATGCATGATTTCTGGGAACGGAGTGCCCTCTTCAAACTTTAAGTACTCAATTTTATAAACATAATCGTCTGGATTTGACATCCATAGCTTCATGCCTTCGTTATAAGTCATTCCTTCTTTTTTGTTTGTTACAGGAATTCCAATGTGCATATATTCTGCTGTCATATTATTTCCCTCCTTAATTATGCTTCAAAAACGTCGTTCATAATCCAAACTTTGCCTGGTTTTGAATATTGTCCCATTTGAGGCCCAAGGCGGACAAAATGTTCGCATTTCATGTGAACTTCAAGGTGGGCACGGCTTTCCCAAATTTCAAAGAATATAAACTCTGTTGGGTCAGCTTGAGAAGTTGTTAGAGTAAATTCATGGCAACCATCTTCTTTACGTGTTTCATCAACCATTTCTTTTGCTAGCTTTAGATAAGCTTCCTTGTTTTCAGCTTCTACAAAATTTTGCGCCATAACGTACAACATAATAAATCCTCCAAAAATTTTAATTTTAATCAGGTAATAAAAACCCTAGTTTTTCGCTTTGTGTTGCATACTGTCAAGAATAATCGCTAGTAACAAGAACACACCTCTTGCAGTGGTTTGCCAGAAAGTTTGTAGAGCAAGAAGACCCATGCCGTTGTTCAAAATACCGATAACTAAAACACCGACCAAAGTTCTGCTAACACTACCTTTACCACCTGAAAGCATCGTACCACCAAGGATAACTGCTGTTACTATATCAAGCGCATAGCTCTCACCTGTTGCTGGGATAGCCGCACCTGAAATACCGATAAGTACAGAACCGGCAATCGCTGCCATAAGTCCTGTTAGTGCAAAAAGTGCAATACCGACTTTTTTCGTGTTTATACCTGCAAGTCTTGCTGCAATTCTGTTACCACCGCAGGCATAGACATGCCGTCCGAATATGGTTTTGGACGAAATTATGAAAAATACCAAGAAGGATAAGAGCAAAACTATAATAGGTAGCGGAATACCGCTTGAAGTTGAACCGCCTGAGAAAAGTCTTTCTCTTCCTAGGAAAAGTAGCCCAGGGTCTGATACGAAAGTTGACATACCATCAACCATAACATAGCTCAAACCTCTGACAACGTTCATCATTGCAAGGGTTACGATAAATGGAGCTAGGTTAAATTTTACGATAACAATACCGTTTATAAGCCCGATTAAAAGACCTGCAATTAAACCAACACCCAATCCGACATACCATGGCATACCGTAAATTGTAACTAACGCACCTTGTAAACAACCGACAAATGCAACAGTTGAGCCGACTGATAAGTCAGGACCCCAACCAATAATTGCCAGTGTCATCGCTGGGGCGATTATGCCTATAACAGATACAGAAACTAGAATGTTAATAAAGTTTTGCGGCTGTAGGAAGTAAGGTGACGCAAAGGAAAAGAACACAAATAACACTACTAATATAACGTACAGACCGTATTTTGCTAAAAAAGTTTTCGGGTCTAACTTCTCTTTATTTTTTTCAATAGCTTTTTCCATTTTGACCCACCTCCTATAAAAATTTTGATACTGCGTGCTTCATAAGCACATCTTGGTCAGCTTCTGCTATGGGAACTTCGGCTGTAACCGAACCTTCGCATAGCACATAAATGCGGTCGGAAATACCGATAATTTCGGCAAGTTCCAGTGAAAAAACCAAAACCGCCACGCCCTGCTTTGTTAGTTCTTCAAGCATGGTATAAATTTCGGCTTTTGCGCCGACGTCAACACCACGGGTGGGCATATTTAGAATAAGCAATTTACTGTCATTGTCTATCCAACGTGCAATCATCGCTTTTTGCTGATTACCACCACTTAATGAGGCAATGAGTTGGTTTTGGTCTTTACAGCGAATTGTCATGCGTTTAATCCAGTTATCCGCCGCCTGTTTTTCGGCAATTTCTTTGACAAAAAGCCCTTGTGAGTGCTTTTTCAAGGAGGCAAGCGTAATATTGGATTTTAAGCTTAGGGCAGGGATTAGCCCTTCGGTTTTGCGGTTTGAACTGACATAGCCAAGTTTTTTTCTGTTGGCTTCCGTCAAATTTTTAACAACAAGATCTTCGCCGTTTAGCATCATAGTGCCGCCTTTTAATTGTCTTGCGCCTATGATTGCCTCGCAAATTTCCTCTTGTCCCGCTCCCATAAGTCCGAAGAATGAAACAATTTCGCCCTGTTTTATATTAAAACTGATGTCTTTAATTCTCTCGTTTACTTTAAGGTCTTTAGCTTCAAAAATCACTTCACCCGGCTCTACACGGTGTCTTGGGTAAAGGTCTGAAAGCTCACGTCCAACCATCATGGTTACAAGTTGGTCGTCGGTGGACTCCTTCATTAATAGTGAACCAACGGTCTGACCATCACGCAAAACTGTGATGCGGTCGGACAGAGCGTGGTGCTCTGAAAGTCTGTGTGTGATAAAAACTATTGCTAGTCCTTTTTCTCTTAACGAACGAACAAGGTCAAAAAACTTTTCGGTTTCTTGGTCACTAAGCGCCGCTGTTGGCTCGTCCATGATTAGTATGCGAGCTTCCTTACTAAGCGCCTTTGCAATTTCAACCATTTGCTGTTCTGCAACGGAAATTTCGTTAACTTTTTTGCGAACATCAATGTCAATTCCCAAATTTTCAAGAAGTTCGGCAGCACTGCGGAACATTTCTTTCCAATCTACTATTCTGTTTGATTTGCGTGGAATATCGCCTATGTAGATATTTTCGGCAACTGTTAAATCTTTTAGGAGGTTGAATTCTTGATAAATAATTCTTATCCCGAGGGCGAGTGAGTCGGCAGGAGAATTCACTTGTACGACCTCTCCATCAAAAATCAGTTCGCCGCTATCCTTTGTATAGTCGCCGCCGATAATTTTCATCAGCGTTGATTTTCCTGCGCCGTTTTCGCCTAGCAGACCATGCACTTCTCCACGGTGTAGACTAAAAGATACATCACGCAAAACATGCGCAGTTCCAAAACT
Source organism: uncultured Oscillospiraceae bacterium (assembly GCA_964371875.1). Classification (GTDB taxonomy): domain Bacteria; phylum Bacillota; class Clostridia; order Oscillospirales; family Oscillospiraceae; genus Heteroscillospira. The sequence continues at coordinate 8,022 of CAYJOS010000060.1, forward strand.
TTTGTTAATGTCTTTTGCTGTTAAGATAACGCTCAAACTCTTACACCTCCACAGTTATAGTTTTTGTGTTACTTTTCTTCACTTCGGTCGCACCAAAAGGTGCGACCGAAGTGTGATTTTTACTTTGTTTAAAAAATTACTCTGCTGGGTAAATGTCATTTACGTTTTCAGGAGTAATCATGTTGTGAGGAGCATTGATAGCCCAAGGTAGAGCAGTGCCATCGTTTAGATATGTAACAAGGTGAGGCATCCAGTAGTCACCCCAGAACCAGTATGCGATATCCATTGATCCGACGAAAATTCCGTCGTCTGCACGAAGCATGTCTAGCATTGAACGTGATAGACCTGCTGAAACTAGTAGGCAGTCTTCTGCACGGCCTGATGCGTGGATAGCTGAAAGCATTGAAGCTGACATATCATCAGAGTGAGTCCAACCGATGAATTTTTTGCCTTCTGGAAGAGTTTGTAGGAAGTCAGCTGTTCTTTGGAAAGCAACTTCAGCGTCGCCGTCTGAGGAGCTGTCAACTACTTCAATTCCTGGAAGCACGCTGTCAATACCAGCCGCTGCACCTTCGTTACGGATTAGGAAGTTTCCGCCACCTGTGTCAAGACCGACTTCAAAGAAAACTGTGTCTTCTGCTGTCCAGCCTTTTTCAACTGCAACTTCGCCAACATATGCTGCTGATTTAAAGCCAGCGTCAAAGTCAGGAACGTTGAATTGAGGTGCACGGTAACCATTTTCAGCTATAGCTTCTGTTGCGATTGAAACTGTTGGAATACCAGCGTTTACAAGTTTTGTAACTAGTTGTGCGTTTGAAGGTTGGTCATTTGTATATAGTATGTACAAATCAACGTCGCCCATAGCAATAGCCGCATCAACGTTAGCATTCATTTTAACAGGGTCAAGTTCGTTGTCCATTGTGATAAGTTCAACGCCTGCTTTTTCAGCAGCTGAAATCATTGAGCTTTCAATGTCACGAGCAACTGTGTTTTTACCGCTAAAGAATGTAAATACGATTTTGTATTCATCATTTGCTGTTACAACTTCAGGAGGAGTTTCTTGGTTTAGAGGAACAATTTCGTCTGCTGTTGGTTCGTCGCCTGTTGGTAGGATAGCGCCACCTTCAGCTTCTGCTTCTTCAGGTGCTTCTTCTGTTGATTCTGCTGGGGCTGATGATGCTTCTTCTTCGGGAGGAGCTTCTTCTGTGCTACCGCAACCTGCAAATAGTGCAAGTGCTAGGATCAGGCTTAAGAGCAATGCGAGATTCTTTTTCATTTTTTGTTCTCCTTATTATTTTTTATTATCTTCCCCTTAGGGAGTTAATACGTTGCAATCCTCTTGGTAGTTGCTTTTGTTTAATTAATTTTCGTTTTTAACGCTTTCATAAACTTCAAACGCTTGTTTTGGTGTATAACCGTCGTGGACAACTGCTTTTATAGCTTTAGTCATGCCTACTGGGCTATCTGATTGGAAGATATTACGTCCCATATCAACACCACGAGCACCTTCGTTTATTGCACGGTATGCCATATCAAGTGCTTCAAGTTCAGGAAGTTTTTTACCTCCAGCGATTACGATTGGCACTGGGCAAGCTGCCGCAACACGCTCAAATCCTTCGCAGTAGTAACTTTTAACGATATTTGCACCGTTTTCTGCCAAAACTCTTGTTGCAAGTAGGAAGAAACGTTCATCACGAACCATGTCTTTTCCGACTGCCACAACGCCAAGAATTGGAATTCCAAAACGTGAGCCTTGGTCTGCTGCACGACCTAGAAGCTCTAAGCTACGAGCTTCGCCAGGTGCGCCTATAAATGTTTGAACTGCAACGCAATCAGCATTTGTGCGAACAGCATGTTCCATATCGCAAGCAAATCCGCCACCGTTTGACATGTCGTCATACATGACTGTGCTGTCGTAATTTATGCGTACGCATTTTGCATTTTCAACTGTGCTTGGAATTGAAGTTACAAGTCCGCCACGGGTTGCCATAAGTACATCTACATATGGAAGTAGTGGAGGAATTGCAAGATCAAGTCTTTCAAGCCCTGCTGTTGGCCCCATTAGATAACCGTGGTCAAAAGCGAGCATTACTGTGTTTCCGCTTTTTGGGTTAAATAATCTTGCCATGCGGTTTTGCATACCCCAACCACAACCTGCTGCACCTTTTATTGGAAATCCGTTTGATACAACAGCTGTGTCAAGGTGATAGTCTTTTGAAATTTTGTTTCCTATATTGTCTGCCATGTCTTTCTCCTCTTAAGCTAAATTATTTTTTAAGATATGCTGTTCTGCAAGGCTCGTTCCAGTATGAAAGAAGTTCGTCTGTCATACGTCCAAAGAAAAGTTGGAAGCCTGAAGATTCTTGAACTGTTAGAATTTCGTCAACCCATTTTGCAACGATTTTAATGCCTTTATCTTCGAGGTATTTAACAGTTGCTCTGTAGCAAATTAGTTGTTCCATAACTGTCATTGCGCCAACAGCGTCAACAACAACCATGATTTCTTCGCCAGCTTTTAGGCTTAGATCTTCGATTAATTTTTCTGCTGCAATTGCGATAACTTCATCGGCTGTGCACAAAGGAATTTGATATCCTCCGCCTTCACCGTGTTGACCCATGCCAATACCAATCATGTCGTCTGCAAGCTCACCAAGAGCTGCACCGTTTGATGGATGTGTGCAAGTTCTTGCAGTGATGGAAATAGCCGCCATGTTATCAGCAAAGAATTGTGCCATCGCCGCAACTTCTTCCAAAGTTTTGCCTTGTTTTGCCGCTCCGCCAGCAAGTTTATAAAGTGGGCAACAGCCAACAAAACCACGGCGGTTATCTGCGTCATCTCTTGGAGCTGTCATAATATCTTCTTGCGTTACAACTTTAGCAACGTTTAGACCAAGTTTTTTGCATTGTTTCATTGCCATGTTTCCAGCTAGCATGTCGCCTGCGTGGTTTAGAACTACAAGCAAAACTCCGTGTCCTTTGTCAGCTAGTTTGATAGCGTCAACAATTTCTTGAGGACCAGGTGCTGCAAAAATATCTCCGCAAACTGCGATATCAACCATTCCGTCACCAACATAGCCTTCAAGTGCAGGCTCGTGACCTGAACCACCGAAAGTTACGACTGTTACACGGTCAGCATCTTTTAAAAATTTTGAAACAACTGTGTTGTTAGGGTGGATTTCAAGCACGTCATCATGCGCAAGTCCTAGTCCCTCTAGTAGTTCGACTGTTAGGTTAGCAGGATCGTTGATAAATTTTTTCATTTTCATTTGAAAAGTTCCTCCTATAAAATAATGTAAGTATTTGAAATATTTGTTATTTGAGTTTATAAAATCAGCCCTCGGCAAATGCACTTAGGAAAACTGCTGTGCTGATCGCTCCAGCGTCGGGTGTTCCTATTGTTTGCTCACCATAACTGCGAGCACGTCCGAATTTTGAAACAAAGCCTTCGCTTGCTTTTGCGCCGTCTTTTGCTGCTTGTTTGACAGCAAGTAAAATTTCGTCAATATCGTCCGGAGCTGATTGAGCCGCCTCAACCGCTGGGATAAGTGCGTCCATCATGGTTTTATCTCCGACTTGTGCTGTGGAAATTTCTCTCATTTCGCTGAGAGAAGAGGCAAACATTGCCTTTAATGTCACGGCGTCAATTTCGGTTTCGTCACCTAGGCATTCACCAAGTCCGCCGACCATAGTCCCATATAAAGGACCTGCGCTTCCGCCCTTAACTCCCATTATTGCCATGCCAAGTCCTGTGAAAAATTCTGCTATGGACTTGTCACCCCAATCGGCAACACTTTTGTCAATTTGATCTGCGATTTTTCCGACTGTGATGCCGTGGTCTCCGTCACCAAATCGAGCATCTATATCGCTGAATGTGTTTATATCCGCACGAAGTTTAGCGGCGGCGTTCGTCATTTTGCGACTGAACAGTTCTTTCGTTAGCAAAGCTACCCCTCCTTTTTGGTTTCATATGTAACCAAGCATTTTTTGCTTTATGTCCGTATTGTAAACCAAAGATTAAATAATTGCAATACACATTGTTCATTTTCTATGTTTTTACTATATATATTATCCTATTTTTACACAAGTTGAATAATAACATATATTACCATATTTAATTATAGTTACATATGTAACACAAATATTCAAAATAACATAATTAACAAAAAACAGCCACCCCGTTGAGGTGACTGTTTTGATTATTGAAAATAGTAAGGAGCTTTTCGTTGCGACGAAAAAGAAACGCCCCTCGCGAGGGAAAAAATTTTCGTTGCGACGAAAAGCACGGAGAATTTTTTGTTGCGACAAAAAAGGAAACGCGCTCCGCTGGGGTAACTTTTTTTTCAAGAAAAAAGTCACCAAA
>CAYJOS010000061.1:0-2842 GCA_964371875.1 uncultured Oscillospiraceae bacterium
TGTTACCGCCGTGAAAGGGCGGTGTCTTAACCGCTTGACCAACGCGCCATATATGGTAGCGGCAACTGGATTTGAACCAGTGACACCCCGGGTATGAACCGAGTGCTCTAGCCAGCTGAGCTATGCCGCCATATTCTCTGTCGTTCGGGCGCTTCGTAAACCCGAGCAACAAGGAGTATTATAGCTCATAATACTCCTTTTGTCAACACTTTTTGCGAAAGTTTTTTTAATTTTTTACTTATTTTTTAAAAACCCTTGATTTTCCTAGGTTTTTTAAGGCAAATAATTTTCAGGATCTATGAAATTTCCACTCTCTATCATCGAAAAATGCAAATGTGAAGCTTGCTCGCTCTCCCCCATTGCGGTGTCACCAACTGCCCCGATTACATCGCCGACATTGACCTCATAGCCTTCATAAACCGTCGGTTGGGCTGCGAGATTTGAATAAATGCTCTCAACTTCGTTTCCGTGAGAAATCGTAACCGTTGTTCCATATAATGGGTCGTTTGTGATTGATTTCACTGTTCCGCCTGAAACCGCAAGAACTTGCGTTCCAACTTCTGAAGCGATATCAATTCCGATATGCGCTCGCCAGTCCTCCATGGTTTCGTCGTAAAGTAGTTTGTCAACCGTGTGAGGAACTAAAATTTCGCCGTTAACAGGTCTGACGAAAAGTGGCGAAATTTGCTGCTCTTCATTGAAAACAGGGGCAGTTTCTTCTTCCACAATTTCTTGTGAAGTCGGCTCTTCTGAGGGAGTTGCGGTTGGGGTTACCGTTTCAATTGGTCTAGGTTCTTCGGTTTCCTCGGGTACTGACATCACTGTCACGTCGGGAGTTGTCGCAACAACAATTCCACTTTCTGCAATTACATTTTCTTCTACATTAGTCCCTGCAATCAGCACCCAAGCTGACACGCCGATGACGGCGGCACACAGACAAAGGACTATGTAGAAGCCCTTTCCCTCGAAAAATGCCTCAAGCTGATTGCCGAAGCTTTTCTTGTCTTTCATTTCATTACCTCCATAATTTGGTTTTGTATGGATATTTTTGCCTCTATTCTCCTAATTTATACCTGTAAAATCAAAAATTTAATTTTATTTTGATAAATTCTTTTGAAAAAACCCTACCCAAACACGGAAACATGTGGTACAATATATTGTTTTTAATATGATACAAGGAGTTCTCTGATGATTACAGTCGAAAATTTAAGCTTACAATATGGTAGCAACAGGCTATTTGATAGAGTTGATCTACAATTCACCTCAGGAAGTTGTTATGGCGTTATCGGCGCAAACGGTGCTGGTAAGTCAACATTTCTAAAAATCGTTTCCGGTGAGATTGAGTCAACCAGCGGTCATGTTCACATCGACCCAAAATTACGTATGTCTGTTTTGAAACAGGACCAAAATATGTATGACGAATATACAGTTTTGGACACTGTCATAATGGGTAACCGCAGACTTTATGATTGCGGCAAAGAAAAAGACGCAATTTATGATAAAGAAGATTTCACAGATGAAGACGGACTTCGTGCCGCTGAACTGGAAGAGGAATATGCAGAGCTTGGCGGTTGGGAGTCTGAGTCTGACGCTTCAAGACTTTTGCAAGGCTTGGGTATAGACACTTCTATGCACTATAGCCAAATGAACGAGCTTGAAGGTCGCCAAAAGGTTAAAGTTTTGCTTGCGCAAGCACTTTTTGGAAATCCAGACATCATTCTATTGGACGAACCTACAAACAACCTTGACCTTGCGTCTGTTGTTTGGCTTGAAGACTTCCTATTAAATTATGAGGGACTTGTCCTTATTGTTTCCCATGACCGTTATTTCTTAAACACAGTTTGTACTCACATTGTCGACATCGACTACGGCAAAATTAAAATGTATGTCGGTAACTACGATTTCTGGTATGAGTCCAGCCAATTGATGCAACGTCTATTAAAAGATCAAAATAAAAAAGCTCAACAAAAAATTGAAGAGCTTCAAAACTTTATCCAGCGCTTTTCTGCGAATAAATCCAAGGCGAGACAGGCGACTAGCCGTAGAAAACTTTTGGATAAAATCTCAGTTGATGATATGCCTGCTTCTTCACGTCGTTACCCCTGGGTTGGATTTAAGGCAGACCGCGAGCCTGGTAAAGACAGACTTTTTGTCACTGATTTGTCAAAGACAATTGACGGCGTAAAAGTCCTAAATAATGTTAATTTTATTGTTGGTAAAGAAGATAAAATTGCAATTATTGGTAAAAACGAAATCGCTATCACAGCATTATTTAAAATTCTCGGTGGCGAATTAGAACCCGACGAAGGCACTGTAAAATGGGGTGTTTCCACAACTCAAGCATACTTCCCCAAAGACCACGACGACTTTTTCGATGGATGTGAATATGATTTAATCGACTGGATGCGTCAATTTTCCGAGGACAAGCGCGAGAGCCACTTGCGTACTTTCCTTGGACGTATGCTCTTCTCTGGCGATGAGGTTTATAAGAACGTTTCTGTGCTTTCCGGTGGTGAAAAAGTTCGTTGTATGCTGAGTAAAATGATGCTTTCAGGCTCTAATGTACTACTTTTTGACCAACCAACTAACCACCTTGACCTTGAAAGTATTGCTGCGTTGAATAATGGTATGGAAGATTTTAAATATAATATTATTTTCACTTCTCATGACCACCAACTTACTCAAACTATTGCAAATCGTATCATCGAAATTACAGAAGATGGAATTATCGACCGCCAAGTAACTTACGATGAGTACATGAATATTATGGGCAAAGAAGAAGACAGATATTAGGTCAGACTGACATAAAACACTGTAAATTGCGATTTGCACTGAAATTTCG
>CAYJOS010000061.1:2852-12343 GCA_964371875.1 uncultured Oscillospiraceae bacterium
TATTAAAGTTTATAGGGTCGAGGGGCAACGCCCTCGTCGCTTGTCGCAACAAGCGAAATTTTTCGTAAGCTTTTCGCTTTAGCGAACAAAAAATAGAGTTTCGCAAATTGTGATTTTAGAATATGGAGTTTCGCTGTCAGCTGACAGCGGCTCAGTAGCTCTTCCCCCAAGACCCCTGCATTTTTTGAAAAAAATTGAGTAAAACTTTATATTTTTTGGGGGCTTGTGAAAACAAGTCCCCAAATTAACCACATTATAGGCGATACAATCGGAAGTCCTAAACCGAAAAATTCCTCAGTCCAAAAGCTGATTAGTGCAATTCCTATTGCCAAAATTTGTCGATTTTGACTTTTAAGAACATGTTTTAAAGTGAATAAAATCATGCATAAATATGCAATTAACGCTAAAATCCCAAGATTAACCAAATAAGCTATATACACATTATGTGGATTATCAACATAGCTTTGCAGTTCGCTGCCGAGTTCTTCCGAATATCTGGAAAAATCTATGTCCAGTCTAAGCACTAAAGTGTCAGGTCCTCCACCAAAAAAAGGTTTTTCGGGGAATAGTTTCAGTGCTTCTTGCCAGATTAAAATTCGGCTTGATCCGAAGCTTGTATTTACATTTCCTTGCAAAATTTGTATAATTTCGTAAACTACACCCTCAGTGGGTGCGATTATAAAAATTACAATTAAAATTATCAAAATCACTAAAATAAGCGCAAAAACTATACATTTTATGTGGTATTTCTTCGGAATTTTCTGTTTTGCCCAAAGCAAAACACCAAAGGCTAAAGCGACGCAAACTGCAACTACTCCTCCCTCGCTTTCTGAGGCTATGAGGATAAAAATTGCAAGTGCTGATGAAATTAAGTAGCAAATATTCCGCTTTAGCAGAACAAAACTGGCTGTTAGCAGTGTTGCACTTGTACACAAAAACGCTGCTAAAATGTTCGTATTTCCAATAGTTCCGAGGAATTTCCCAACATATAGCACTCCCCCGTCGTAATAATTGTAATCATTTGGAAATAAAAACGTCGACCCGTTTAATTGAAAAATCGCTACAATACAGCAAATCGCTGTTGAAAACGCAAGGCAGTTTAAATATTTATAGCTGAATTTTCCAAAACTGCTAACGCCTATAAATATCCCCACTTGTAATAAAATGGTAATCAATCCACCATAGCGCGAAGCACCTATAATTGTCTGAATTGTAAACTCCGACAAAAGTGCAGAAATTATCGAAAAAATAGCAAAAAATAGTGCTAAAACCACGTGAATTTTCGGTTTTTGGGGTTTACTTAAAGTTGAAATTACAAAAAATAGGTATTTTGTGATGGTAATATCTGCATATCCATTTAAACTTACAAACAATGGAAATATTAATAACATTATTATAATGTATATATCTGTAATTTTTTCGGCAAAATGCCTGTATTTTTCTAGCATAACTCTCCCCTTTCACAGTAATTCAAGTATAACATCTCAGTAAAAAAATGTAAAGCACCCAAAATCTAGGAGGAACTCATGTATTTTGACACACACGCACACTATGATGACGATTGGTTTGATGAAGACAGGAACGAAATTTTCGAGAAAAAGCTACCCGAAGCCAATGTTTCTCTGGTTTTAAATAACGCCTGCAATATTGAAAGCTCAAAAAAATGCATAGAATTTGCAGAAAATTATGAATATATATACGCTGCAATTGGATATCACCCAAGCGATGCCCACAACTTCACCGAGGAGGGCTTTGAGTTTTTGCGTCAAAATAGTTCCCACCCAAAAGTTAAAGCTATCGGCGAAATTGGGCTTGATTATTACCACACAACTGAGTTTGTCGCAGAGCAAAAAGTTGCTTTTCGCCGTCAAATGGAACTTGCACGTGAGATGAATTTGCCTGTTGTAATCCATGACAGAGAGGCACATGCGGACAGCCTTGCAATGGTCAAGGAATTTCCTGAAGTCACAGGAGTTTTTCATTGCTATTCAGGCAGTGTTGAAATGGCGGAGGAGCTTCTAAAATTGTCATATTTTCTCAGTTTTACTGGCTCGATTACCTTCAAAAACGCCAGAAAAGCGCCCGATGTCATCAAAGCGACACCAATCGACAGAATTTTAATCGAAACCGACGCCCCTTACCTCGCCCCAGTTCCCTATCGTGGCAAACGAAACGACAGCAGTTACCTGCCCCATGTTGTCGATGTCATTGCCGAGCTCAAAGGGCTGACCCATGATGAGGTCGCCAAAATCACAAAAGAAAACGGAAAACGTTTATTCAAAATTTAGAACGGAGTATACCATTTAATGTCAAACGAAATCTTATTAATTTTATCAATTTTCATCTGTTTCGGCGGAGTTTTAGTATCTTACAAGCTATTAGGACTTGCCGGACTGATGTGTTTTACAGTTTTTGCAACCCTTGCAGCTAACATCGAAGTTTTAATTTCTGTCGAAGCCTTCGGCATGGAGCAAACCCTCGGAAACGTAATTTTCGCATCAACTTTTCTTGTTACAGACATCATCAGCGAAGTTTATGGCAAAAAAGAGGCAAGACGCACTGTGTACGCAGGCGCTGCGGCATCGGCTTTCTTTGTAATAATTTCCCAAATGTGGCTAATGTACACTCCAGGCCCGAATGACTGGGCATCTGAAAGCGTTGCAACCTTATTTGCAGTCACTCCAAGACTGATGTTTTCAAGTTTAATTGTTTATGTAATTTGTCAACAACTTGACGTTACATTATACCATTTTTGGTGGAATATTACCAAAAAAAGCGGTGACGACAAAAAAGGACTTTGGCTTAGAAATAATGGTTCAACCCTAATTTCTCAACTTTTTAACGCTATTTTGTTCAATTTATTTGCTTTTTACGGCATGTACGACATGAGCACACTGATTTCATTCATCATTTCAACTTATGTTATTTACATAATTACAAGTCTTGTCGACACACCCTTCCTATATATGGCAAGGAAAATTAAGCCACTCGTGAAGTAATTTCTACAGTTTTATTGTAGCATCAGCTATATTTTCACAAAACATTTTGTCATGTTCTACAAAAATCAATGTCATATCACTAGATTTTATTAAATTTTCAATCTGAATACGTGATAAAATATCAACATAATTTAATGGCTCATCCCAAATATAAACATGTGCTTGTTGCGAGAGAGATTTCGCAATGAGCACTTTTTTCTTTTGCCCAGCGCTATATGTTTCAAGAGGTCTGTCAAAGGTTTCGCGCGAGAAATCAAGTTTACGTAAAATCGCCCGAAACAAGCTGACATCTAGCTGTTCCTCGCTTTCAAAATCCGACAATTTCCCTTTTAAAAATGATGTATCTTGAGAAATATATGAAATTTCAAGCCCTTTTGCCTTATAAAATTCACCTGTGAATTTAATTTCATCACCCAGAATCATTTTAATTAAGCTCGATTTTCCACTACCATTTTTTCCTGAAATATTAATTTTTTGACCTTGTAAAATTTCAAAATCTAAGTCATTAAGCACTGCTTTTTCACCATAAAAAATAGAAATTTTATCGCCTTTGAATAATCTCTTAGAATGGAAATTCAAAGGTGTTATTTTCAAATCCTCAGCATTTTCAATATTTTTGAGAAGGTTTTCTTTTTCTGAAATTTGACGTTCAACACGTTTTTCGATGGATTTTGAACGCTGCATCATTTTTGCGGCTTGATGTCCGATATACCCTTTATCTATGGCTTCTGGGTTTAATTTTCTCGATTTTGTAGCTTCAATTCTATCTGACCAGACCGATTTTTCCTTTGCCGTTTTTGACAATCTCTTGATTTCACCCTTAATTTTTTCGTTTTGTTCTAACTCAAAATTATCCATCATTTGCTTGTTTTCGTTCCATGACGAAAAATTCCCTGATACGATTTCAATATTCGCCCTATTTATTGACATAATATGGTCGACTGAATTATCCAAAAAATATCTATCATGCGATACCAAAATAAAACCTTGCTTCTTTTTTAAGTACTCGCTAAGAATTTTTCGCCCTTCGATATCTAAGTGGTTTGTAGGTTCATCTATTAGCAAAAAAATGTCCTCTTTTATAAACATGGAGGCGAGCAATATTTTGGTTTTTTCCCCTTCCGACAGTGTTTTGAACTGTCGAAAAAGTGTTTCTTCCGACACATTAAGCAAGGATAACTCTCTATAAATTCGCCAATCATCACCTATAATATCAATTACATTTTCTTCCTCATTTGTAATTTCAATTGGAAAATACGAGAAATTAACTTTGCCTGAAATGCTTCCAGTATATTCATATTTTTCCATAAACAGCTTCAATAGAGTCGTCTTTCCCCTACCGTTTCTACCGATTAAGCCGAGTTTCCAAGTGCTATCAATATTAAAATTTACATTTTCGAATATGTTTTCAAAGCTTCCATCATAAGAAAAACTTAAGTTTGATACATTTATATTTGACAAAATTAAAACCTCCATTCTTGAGTTGTCGACAAACATTTATAGTAAAAAATCCGCCAAATGGCGGATTTTTCTGCTCGCTTATACGAGATTAGTATTTGTCATTAACTCCGAAAGAATAACTTTTTGTCGGAGCATTCACATTAGTGCTTTTTTCCATTTGTGGTTTTCTTGGGCTTGGTGTTCTTGTATTTTGGTTTTTCTCCACTAGGGTAAAGTTCGAAATCAAACCGTTAAGCACACCCGCTTGGTTTGTGAGGTCTGCACTTGCCGCCGCACTTTCTTCGCTAGTTGCTGAGTTTGTGTGGATAACTGCAGATATTTGGTCGAGCCCACCTGTGATATTGTCAATAGCTTCTGCTTGTTCTGTTGTAGCATCTGCAATTTTTTTCATGAGGTCGGTTGCGACTGTTGCATTTTCAACAATTCCATTAAGGTTTTGGCTTGTAATTTTTGCCACAGAAACACCTTTGTCAATTGCATGAATTGACGCTTCAATAAGTGCAGTCGTGTTTTTAGCAGCTTCTGAGGATTTTCCTGCAAGGTTTCGAACTTCATCAGCGACAACCGCAAAGCCTTTACCTGCTGAACCTGCACGAGCCGCTTCAACCGCAGCATTAAGTGCAAGAATATTTGTTTGGAAAGAAATGTCTTCAATTGCCATAATAATTTTGCTGATTTCTTTAGAACGAGAGTCAATTTCAGCCATAGAGTCCATCATATTTTGCATTTGGTCACTACCAGCAACAATAGCATCTGCAACTTGAGAAGCAACAGCGCTTGCTTTAAGTGAGTTACTTGCATTTTCGTTAACTTGGCTTGAAATTTGGTTGACAGATTGAGCAAGATCTTGCACAGATTGCGCTTGAACTGACGCACCCTCAGCCAACGCCTGAGCACCAACAGAAACCTGAGAAGAGCCTGTTGAAACAAGTTGAGCTGTATGGCTTACTTGTAAAAGTGTGTCGTTGATTTTGACACTAAACTCTTCAAGAGATTTAAGCAATTGTGAATAATCACCGATATATTGGTCTTTTTCCTTGATTTCTGCGCAGAAATTTCCTTTTGAAAGTTCTCCCAAATTATCTGAAATACTGGAAATAAGCACTTTGTTTTTGTTAACCATATCCCGAATGCTATCAGAAAGTACTCCAAATTCATCTTCAGAACGATAGTTTAGTTCAACTTTCAAGTTTCCGCTTGCGATATTTTGAACTGTATGTTCAATTTCTTTAATTGGTTTTGTGAAACTTTTTGTCAAAATAAAGCTTACGATTAATGCTATAAGTACACCCACAACTGCGACAGCGGTTAGAAAAATAACTGCATTGCCTGTGTAATTTTTAATATAGCTATAAAGGCTTCCGCTATACGTTTCAGCGGCTGTACCTAGGCTTTCGATTTCAGTTTTTAATAATGTATAGTTTGTGAAAAATTCGCCGAAAAATAGTTCTAAAGCTTCATCATAATCACCATCTTCAGCGGCATCAAAAATTTCATGTCTGCTATCTGCCATTTTTGCAAGTGAACTGATTGTTGTATTTTTGAATTTGTTTATGTCGGAATCTTCGGATGATATCGCTTCAAGAGTAGAGTTTGCACTGTTAATAAGCTCGGTTGCATCTGATTTTGCATTAGTAACTTCATTTCCATCACGAGTCATGATAGCGGCAGCCATTGAACTTAAAGTGTTTTCAATATCTAAAACTGCATCATTTACTTGACGCTCAATCACATGCGCCTCGTCATTTAACTGTATAACATCTTTTAATAGCTCGCTAGCTGTAGATGTTCCCGCATAACTGTTAAAAATTAACATCGCCACGATAATTCCTAAACATACTATAAACTTGTATTTGATTTTCAGATTTTTCATTCTTAAACCCTCTCCCTATCTACATGCATTTAGTCTTTGCCAATTATTTTTCTACATATACATTTTACACTATTTTTTTGAAAAATGGAATAATTTTTTTAAGTATTTTTTATTTTCAGTATATTTTTATAATTTTGGTTACCATAAGTCTTTTAGAAAAAAACAAAATGCCCACCTGTTATAAAACTTGCAAGCATTCATTTTCAAAATATTCTTATTTTTAATCGCATTTTTTTAAAATATCACCAATGCTAACAGAGTCAAACTCATTTCTGATTTTTTCCTGAATGACCATCAGCTTTTCATGGTACTGACATTCCCCGTGTTTTTCCTTACATTTACAGTTGTAAGCGCAAGAGGTGCATGCGTTAACTCCCAAATCATCACCCACAGCTTTTAAAACTGAATATAGGCTTATCTCATTAACATCCTTTGCAATGGTGCAGCCACCACCAGCGCCGTGTTTGATTTTAATCATTTCGGCGTTTTCGAGTTTTTTCAGAATTTTATATGTAAATTGTTTTGGAATTAGTTCTTCATCACAAATCTTTTGGGCTTTTCGTAGTTCTCCATCTGCTAAATATCTTAAGATCCTTAAGGCATAATCAGACTCACGTGAAATCATCATATAAATATATTTCCTTTCTTACTAGACGCTCTTTTTCTTTATTTCACACAATTAGTAACTATATAATATAATACTTGATTGTGGTTGTCAAGAAATTTTTAGTTTTTAAGTCCTTGACTTGCTTGTCAATTACTGATATAATCAAACTGTAAATAATTCCCATCAATCACATACTTGTGAAAATAAAATTTGAGAGGTGCAGTTATGAAGTTTTTAATTTGCGAACATTGTAAAAATTTACTAGGTTTTGTCGAAGATCACAGTGTACCAGTTAATTGTTGCGGAGAAAAAATGCAAGTCCTTGTTCCTGGTTCTGTTGACGCAGCAGCTGAAAAACACGTTCCAGTTGTAGCTTGCGACGGAAATAAAGTCACTGTTTGTGTTGGCTCCGCTCCTCACCCAATGACCGACGAACATAATATCGCTTGGGTTGCACTTGAAACCGCACAAGGAAACCAACGCAAGCCTGTTTGTGGCGAACCAAAAGCTGAATTTATGCTATGTGATGGGGATGAAGTTAAGTCAGCATATGCATATTGTAATCTACACGGACTTTGGAAATGCTAATTTAATATTTTGATAAAAATTCCGCCAAATGGCGGAATTTTTTTGCATTTCTATCCAACATGTGTCATTAAATAATTTTTCAAAACTGCATACTGGCTCATCTCTAAGTGCAACCCGTCTGCCGTTGCCTTTTCAACTGGCATATGCCCCATGCTGTTTGCGAATAATCCAAACGCATCAATATAATAAACACCTTTTTCAACTGCAACCGCTTGCAATTTGTTGTTAAATGTTAGGATATTTGTTCTGTTTATATTTGCAGAAGTTTCTGTAAGTTCTTCAGTTACAGGAGTAATTCCTATCAAATAAATCGTCGCATTCGGTTGGGTTTTTTTAACAATATCTACCATGGATAGCATTGCAACATAGTACATATTCGCATGGTCTGTTTGAGGGCCAATTTCGTTTACGCCAAGCATTATATAAACTTTTCCGTATTGTTTTTCATACAAAACATCTTCAATTGTACCCAATGCAGGAACTTCTTCCTCATCTTCGTTAACTGTTGTTGCTTCCAGTTGAAATCTGTCGTATGTGAGCAAAGTTCTCGCTGAAATTCCGCTGACTGCATAGTAATCGGCGTTGCTAAGTCCGAAATAATTTTTCATTCCGACCACTAAAGAGTGACCGATAAAGCAAGCGTCATCGAAATATTCTGCACTTACAGCCGGGACTATTGGTGGCACTGATGCGTAAACATCATAGCCTGAATAATTGTCAACACTTGGAACTTCGGGCACTTCCGGAACAGTAACTTCAGGAACTTCAAGCGGTGGATTTGTGACTTCGGGAGTTACGGTTTCCTCAGGGGCTTCAACTTCAGCTTCCATTGTTCCAAATCTGTGAAAAATCGACGCTACCTCTGCCCTAGTCGCTGAGTCTTTCGGAGCAAAACTTCCGTCGCTTCTGCCGTTTATCACCCCTGCTTGTTGCAGTGCATAAACCGAGGCGCTGAAGGAAATTTCGCTGTTATCAGTGAAGACTGCTCTTTGGTTTACAGTCGGTAGACTAAGTTCCGCATAGTCGCTGTATCTGAAAAGTAGCACGCAAATGTCTTCACGGGTTATGGGCAAATCAGGAGAAAAGGTCTCAACACTTGTTCCCGAAGCTATACCATTTTCATGTGCCCATGCGACATATGGGGCATAATATTCAGTGTTTGAAACATCGGAAAACAGGCTGTCACTCATTTCCATAAGGTCATTTCTGATATAGCCTGTGTAGTTGCCAAATTTTACATTATACCAGTCATTAACAGTTCCAATAATTTCAAGTTCATAGCCTGTGTCGAGCACATCTACAACATCAGACTCTGTATTGGGCTCACTTCTCACATTAACGCCCGATTTTGTGACCACTCCCCCGATTTTCACCTCGGAAGAAACACCAGCCATTCGACCTAGAACGGTGATAAACATCCCTCTGGTCATGGTGTCGTTGGGCGAAAATGTATCGTCACCTGTTCCGTTGAAAAGGCTCTCGCTTATGACATAGTCAACATCGGCAGAAAACCAGTCCGTATCTGCAACATCAGTAAAGCCAAAAGCCGAAACTGACAGCAAACAAAACAGTGTGACGAAAATTGTGATTTTAAATAATTTTTTCATATAGCACCTCGCTTTGGTAATACTAACAAAATTTTACCGAAAAGTCAAGTTTGTAGCTAATTTGTCACATAAATGAAATAAATGAGGGGAATGTGCTGCGCTAGAGAGTTTTCGTTGCGACGAAAAGAAACGTAAGAATTTTCGCTTCGGCGAAAAGAACGAGGAGATACGCGCTCCGCTGGGGTAACTTTTTTTCAAGAAAAAAGTCACCAAAAACTTGTCGGGGAAACACCCCCGAACGGTGGGAACGGTTAAGGGTGCTGAATATACAGGCTGAATTAACTGGCAAACGTTGTAGTAGTTGCCATTTCACCAAATCTGAGGTTTTCGGCAGGCTAAACGCCTGTATGAGCGTA
>CAYJOS010000062.1:0-12342 GCA_964371875.1 uncultured Oscillospiraceae bacterium
CTCGTGAAAAAGTAAGCAAAACACGTCGGGGACTCGCCCCCGAACGGCGAGCACGATTTAGGGGTGCTGAGTCTACAGACTATCTTGGATAGAAAAACTTCTACCAGTTACAATCGCACAAAAAAAGAGCGAAACGAACAAGGGCTAATCGCCCTTCGGGTGTCCCGTTGGCTACTCACTTGCAAAATAAAATAGTAGGAGGGTCTATTTAAGCCTTAAAGATACCAAGCCAAAGCAACGCTCCGTATCTTACAGACCTGAATAGACCCTCCTACTCGCAGATTTTGCTGGTGGGTAGTCAACGGGCTTTCGGCAGGCGACAGCCGTGGATTTGCTCTCTTTTGGTGCGATTGCTCCTGTTTCTGGGCTTGCCTGTTAATTATTATTGTATATTCCGCACCCTTAACCGTTCCCACCGTTCGGGGGTGTTTCCCCGACAAGTTTTTGGTGACTTTTTTCTTGAAAAAAAGTTACCCCAGCGGAGCGCGTATCTTTTTCGTCGCAACGAAAATTCCCCGTTCTTTTCGCCGAAGCGAAAACCCCCTCTACCAGAAACATTAAATAGAAAAATCCGCTCAAATTCGAGCGGATTTTTAATATTTTATAGTCTGATTGGTTCTGGATAAGAAACGCCTTGTGTATCAACAGTAACTGATTTCATGCGTTGATCTTCAACGGGCTTATCTTGGAAACCTGTTTTTGTTGTTGCGATTTTATCAACAATATCAAGACCTTCAATAACTTTACCGAAGCTTGCATATTGACCATCAAGGTGTGGTGAATTTTCGTGCATTAGGAAAAATTGGCTACCAGCTGAGTTTGGATTCATCGCGCGAGCCATTGACAAAACACCTTTGTCGTGTTTAAGGTCATTTTTAAAGCCATTTCCTGTGAATTCGCCTTTAATTCCATAACCAGGGCCACCCATGCCTGTACCGTCAGGGCAACCGCCTTGGATCATAAATCCACGGATAACTCTGTGAAAAATTTTACCGTTGTAAAAACCTGAGTTTACAAGATAAACAAAATTGTTTACAGTGTTTGGTGCGATTTCAGGGTAAAGCTCCGCTTTCATGATGTCGCCATTTTCCATTTCAAATGTTACTATTGGATTTGCCATATTAGAATAACCTCCGATTAATTTTTAATTACTTTTAATAATTTTTCTCTTTTAAAACTCTGTCAATTTGACGTTTTGCAGTCTTTTCAGCGTCAGAATCACGTTTGTCATAAAGCTTTTTACCTTTACACAAACCAAGCTCTAGTTTAAGTTTGCTGTCTTTAAAATAAAGCGACAGCGGAACAAGAGCAACTCCGTCCTGCATAACTCTTGCATGGAGTTTTAAGATTTCTTTTTTGTGCATCAATAACTTCTTAGGACGCATAGGGTCACGGTTGAAAATATTTCCTTTTTCGTAAGGACTGACATGCAAACCACGGGCGAAAATTTCGCCGTCTTTGATGTTACAGTAGGAGTCTTTTAAGTTAACTCCGCCTTGACGTATGGACTTTACTTCTGTTCCGAATAGCTCTATGCCTGCCTCGTATCGTTCGAGAACAAAATAATCATGAAAAGCTTTTCTATTAGCGGCGACTTGCTTAACACCTGTTGCCTTAGCACACATATTTCGTCCCTCCTAAATCTAAAGTGCATACTATTATAACACATTTGTCAAGAGGTTAAAAGACTTAAGCGAAATTTTTTTTGAGTTTTTCAACAGCATTTTCGGGAATTATAACTTTTCCGTGCTCTTTTATGTGCTCAAGCTGGTTATCTGTGGGTCTTATGGTGTCGGAAAACTCATTTTGGCGGTTTGACATAGAATTATCCCTTGCCGTTGTCAGAAGATAATAAACACCATTATAGTTAATGAGTTTTGAGGGCAAATTATCAAAATTTTCTGTTATAGATTGGAGCAAAAGTTCAAAATTTGTAAAACCATATGCAGTCCTATAATTCGTCGTTTTTCGGGCAATTAAAAGTGTGTGGTCACTCATTTCGAAAATCTCAATCTCCATGTCATCCCATGTGGGATAGCCCTCATTTTTTAGTAAAGTTAGGACAATTTCCTTAGCCTCAGGGGAGTTTTCTATTTCCTCACCCTCCAGCACCAGTGCGATAGCCTCAGGAGAGATTAGCCGAGTTGTCATTTTTATGTACCTCCGAATTTTTCAGTAATAATGCAATTATACTACTTGTGAACAAATAAAGACATGCAAAATATATGGTAATTTTAAAAATTTTATGCTATAATGACTGTGTATACAGTCATTATAACAATTTTATCGCCGAAATTCTCGCCACTTTGTGGCAACCGAATTTTGATGGCTGATATAACATAAATTTTTGCAAATTTATGTTATAATATAAGGATTAATAATAAAAAGTAAATTTGGAGGGAAAAATGGATTATACAGAATCAAAAATTAAAACCCTAAATTCTTACAGCGGTGTGACCGTAAATGTCACCTTAGATACTATAAATTTGCCCGACGGAAACAAGTCAATCCGTGAAAAAGTTCACCACTCCGGCGGTGTTTGCGTGCTTGCGATTGACGAAAACAAAAACGCTATCTGCGTAAGACAATTTAGATATTGCATAGACAGACACACTCTGGAAATCCCTGCTGGAAAACTTGAAAAAGGCGAAGACCCTTATGAGTGTGCTGTCCGTGAACTGTCAGAAGAAACAGGCGTTACAGCGAAGAAAATTGTTTCTCTCGGCGAGATTAACCCCTCGCCTGGTTTTTGCAACGAAACAATTTATATTTATTTGGCAACTGAGCTTGAATATGGACAATCTCACCCTGATGAGGGCGAATTTTTAGACGTGATAAAAATGCCTTTAGATGAGCTTCACGAGAAGGTTATGAACGGCGAAATCAAAGACGGTAAAACCGTTGTTGCTATTTTAAAAGCGAAAAATTTGGAGGATTTTAAGTAATGAGCAATGGAAAAATTTTAATTGTTGATGACGAAAAGTCAATTGTTGATATTTTGAAATTTAACTTACAAAAAGAGGGTTTTGAAACCCTTTGTGCATATGATGGCAAAGAGGGACTATCTCTTGCAACCGAGAATAATCCTGACCTTATTTTACTGGATGTCATGCTACCCTATATGGACGGTTTTGCGGTTTGTAAAAAACTGCGTTCGGAGGGAAACAATGTACCTATTATAATGATAACCGCCCGTGAGGAAGAAACCGACAAAGTTTTCGGGCTTGAACTTGGTGCGGATGACTATATCACAAAGCCATTTTCTGTCAGAGAGCTAATCGCAAGAGTTAAAACCAACATGAGAAGGGCGCGTTCTACCGAAAAACCACATTCTGACGGTGAGCAAATTATCAGAAATGAAATGGTTATCGACGTTGAGCGTCACTCAGTTTTCAAAAATAATGTAGAGCTTGATTTAACACAAAGAGAATATGAATTGCTAAAATTCCTAGCGACAGAACCAGGGAAAGTTTTCTCCCGTCAAGAGCTTATGAGCAAGGTTTGGCAGTATGACTATTATGGCGATTTGCGTGCTGTTGACGTTGCTGTTCGCCGTCTGCGTGAAAAATTAGAGGACAACCCCGCCGAGCCTGTTTACGTCATAACCAAGCGTGGCGCAGGATATTATTTCTCGGAGTAATTTTATGAAACAAAGCCTTTATACAAAACTTGTACTGGTTATGCTATTGCTGATTTTTTCGCTTATGCTTGTTGTTGGCGTGTTTTTGGTGAACGGAATTAGCAACTATTTTACCCAAACTTTTTATGACCAAATGCAAACGGTTTTTGCGGAAAATTCGCTGTCCGATGCGCTCCATTCAGCCTCTGAAAGCGACGATGCGCCAAACCGTATGTCTGAAATTTTAGGTGCTTATGCTGGGCGATTAGGAATAGACTCCGACTCACGAAATTTCTATATCTTGTCCAAAAGCACAGGAGAAATTTTAGACGGAAGCATTTCAGAAAACTCGGTCGGACTAACCCCAAATATACTTACTGCCATGAACGGAAGCTCGGGTTATGAAAATAATCAAAGCGAAAATTATATGGATGTTGCCCTTCCAGTAGGGGATTATATCGTCTGGGTTTTAGACAATGAATCTGTCCCACGTGAGCTTGAAAATGAGCTTCGTGACATAATTTTAATCGCCCTTGCAGCAGGTCTTTTCATTTCAGCATTTTTGAGCATAATTTTAGCGAGAGCGTTGGTTTCACCAATTTTGGACTTAACAAATGCGGCAGAGCGAGTTGCCGAAGGTCATTTTGACGAAAGACCAAGCATAGCCGCAAGAGATGAAATTGGAACACTCACAAGCACATTTAACAACATGGCAAATCAGCTTGAAGCAACGCTTGTAAACCTTAAAAAATCAGAAGCCATGCGCCGTGAATTTGTCGCAAACGTTTCGCACGAACTTCGCACGCCGATTACGAGTATACGAAGCTATGCCGAAACGCTTTCTGATAATATTTCTCAAATGCCTGAGGATACAGAACAGGAGTTTTTGCATGTCATAGTCACCGAAAGTGACCGCATGACAAAAATTGTTCAAGACCTCTTGACTTTGTCACGCTTTGATGCAGGCAGTATTGAGTTTGAATTTGAAGACTTTTCATTTGAAGAGTCTATTCGTGATGTCTATAATGCCATGGCGCTCGAAGCACAAAGACAAAAACTGGGCTTTAAACTTGACTTTAAAACCGACCTTGGTTTTATCAGAGGTGACAGGGCGAGAATTGAGCAAGTTTTGATGAACTTTGTTTCAAATGCCATAAAATACACACCTGCGGGTGGAAAAATCAAGGTCAGCGCAGGGAAAATGGACGATATTGTCTGGGTTTCTGTTGCCGACAACGGAATTGGTATACCAAAAAATGATATAGGCAGAGTCTTCGACAGATTTTACCGTGTTGACAAAGCGAGGTCGAGAGAGTCTGGCGGTACAGGACTTGGGCTTTCTATTGCAAGCGAAATTATAAATCGACATGATGGTAAAGTTGAAATTCAAAGTGCTCAGGGAAAAGGTACGACAATTACGATGACACTTCCTGTTAAAGGCATTGAAAACTCAAAAGGGTCACAGAATGAAAAATAAAAATTTAGTTGAAAATTTAAAAAATATTTTAATTGCTGTTTTGAGCGTAAGTGCGTTGTTGCTTGCATATTTTAGCGGTTTTTTTGGAAACACCGAGATAATTCAGGATACAATTTTCAGCAACGGTAATGACATAACACAAACAGTTATTACGCATCAAATCACAGCACCTATGACAGTTGTGGTCACTGGTGCTGAGGAAAGCCACACAGGAATTAAGTATAATTCTTCTGAACTTTCTGAGGTTTCGGCTTGGCTATCAGCAAGCATGGGTGAAGCACTGGGAACTGCAAGCTCTCCAACAGAGGTTGCAGTTTCGTCTTGGGAATTTGCGTTAAAAAATCAAGGTGTTTTTATAGATTATCTAAACAGTATACCTCTTTCGCTTTTGGCTGGAAGTTTAGGCGTCGAAATGACCTTGAACATTGAAAATCACAGTGCAAGAAGATTTTGCCTAGCTGTGCAGGGTGATGCTGTGAGCCTATACTATATAAACAGTGATGATGGTAAATTTTATCAATGTAACACAGGTTTGGACAGTGTTGCTCTTGTGGACAGAATTTCAAATTATTACCCCAACAATAGCCTATTCGCTTTTGAGACAGATGGAAACGAAAATATAGACCCCTATTATGTAATCGTTCCGAGAATTAATTCCTCGGCTAGGTTAACTGCTGTTAATTCACTGCAAAACGCAGGAGTTGCAACAAGGCTTCAGGCGTTTGACATGGGTGCATATACAGTTAATTTTTATACAGAAGTTGACGGAACAGCGGTTTATATCGAAAACGACAAAATTCTACGAATTTCTCCCGAAGGCATAATCACTTATTCTTTCTCGGGTGCTGGCGATGAAGTTGACATCAGCTTAAGTGATGTGGTTTCTAAGGCATTTGAAACGGCTTATTCACTGCCGATTTCTTCTGTTGCACAGCTTGCATTGTCGTCGATTACAGAACTTGAAGACGGAAGTTGTGAAATTGAAATTGATTATATATATAATAGTATACCTATTGTATTTTCGAATAGAAAATCAGCAATGGAGTTTGTTTTTAGCGGTTCAGGCGAATTGATTGAGGCGAATATAATTTGCCGAAGCTTTGATGAACTATCCACACAAAATCCACTCCCCGACGAGCAACAACTTGCAATTTCAAATCAACTCGGTGGGAGAGAGCCTATGCTCTGCTATGTTAATTCAGGAAGCGGCATGAGCCTTGAGTGGATAATTAGGACTTTTGAATGATTGGTGATATATGGATACAGCAAAAATTAAAAATTTTATAATAATAATTCTAATTTTTACAAATGCCTTCCTTCTTTTTACAATTCTCGCAAGGAATGTGAGCGAAAATGAGATGGTGAGAAAAGAAGCCGAGGGAGTTTTCTCGCTTTTTGAAACCAGAGGCATTGAACTTTCAGACAGCATAGATATCTTTCAAGACAGCCAAACAGGAACAGAGCTAACTCGTGACCTTGAAGCCGAGCTTGCTATGGTTGAAGCGGTTTTGGGTGATAGTGAGGTTGAAAACCAAGGTGGTAATATTTATTACTACACAGGCACGCAGGGACAAGCTCGATTTCGTGGAACAGGCGAGTTTGAAGTGATTTTTTATAATCGCTCGGTTGAATATGGAAAAAGTCGTTCCGAAACTGCTTTTGAAGTTCTTGAAGAAATGGGACTAAATGTGGGCAAAATGGTAGAGGAGAGTTTTGATGGCGAGAGCTATTCTATTACTATAAACCTCAACCATGACGACAAAAGCGTTAATAATGCCAATGTTACTTTCAACTTTACAGGAAATAGAATTATTTTGGTTGCAGGGGTGAGAGTGTTTGACACTGTTAAGTCGTATAACGAAAGTTCTTCCATAGATTCTGTGAATGCTTTGGTGACATTTTTGGGTATAATTTCCGAAAATGGTTATGTCGTGACAGAGGTGTATGATCTGGAATTGGAGTACTCTATGAACGTCCCAGTTTCGGAAAAATGTGTGCTAACTCCCACTTGGAGGATAGAAACAGACACTGGAAGTTATAGAATTAATGCTATTACATCAGATTTTGAAACAATTTCATAAATTTGCATAATAAATTTGCTTTTTTTACTGACTAGTGGTATAATAGTTCAGTCTAATTTTCGGTTAAGATATTATTAGCTTGACGAAAGAGCCTTTAGGACTTTTTGTTCAAGCTACCGATGATAATTTTTTCTAAAAAAATTATGCCTTTCGGCTCATTTTCGTGCATTCGCACATTGAAAATGACATCGGTTTATCTAATTCGAGGAGGGATACCCCTCGAGCTCCCCCGAATTATTTAGATTTCATTTAGAATTTTAAACATATAAATATACAAATTTTTACCAATTGAAAGGTGCATCCTTAATGGACAAATATATTATCAACGGTGGCAACCGCCTACACGGAGAAGTTACAATAAGCGGAGCAAAAAATGCTGCAGTTGCAATCATCCCAGCAGCCCTACTAGTAGAAGGTGTTTGTCGTATTGAAAACATTCCTCAAATTTCTGACACAGACATGCTCATGTCGATAATCGGCACTATGGGTGCAAAACTTAAAGTTATTAACCCAACAACAGTGGAAATCGACTGCACAAACATCCACAAATCCGACGCAGCTTTTGGCATGATGCGTAAAATCCGTGCATCATATTACCTTATCGGGGCTATGCTCGGCAGATTTGGCAGCGCAAAAACAACTATGCCCGGCGGCTGTAACTTTGGTGTTCGTCCTATCGACCAACACATCAAAGGCTTTGAAGCTATGGGTGCAACTGTTGATATCAAAAACGGATTTGTTTTTGCTGAAGCTAAAAACGAAAAACTTAAAGGCACAAAAGTCTATTTGGACAAAGTGTCAGTCGGTGCAACTATCAATGTAATGATAGCGGCGGTTATGGCTGAGGGAAAAACCATCATTGAAAACTCAGCGAAAGAGCCTCACATTGTCGATGTTGCAAACTTTTTAAACTCCATGGGTGCAGACATTCGTGGAGCGGGAACAGATACAATCAAAGTTAACGGCGTTGAAAAACTTCACGGCGGAACTTATAGCATAATCCCCGACCAAATCGAAGCCGGAACTTATATGGTCGCAGCAGCGGCGGCTGGTGGAGAAGTTAAAATTAACAATATTATACCCAAGCACTTGGAGTGCATCAGTGCAAAACTTGTCGAAATGGGTGTTGAAGTTGAAGAGCATGAAGACTCTTTGACCATTAGACGTGAGGGAAAACTCACAAAAACAAATGTTAAAACCCTACCTTACCCAGGTTTCCCAACAGATATGCAACCACAAATGACAGCGGCACTTTGCATAGCAGAGGGAACTAGTGTTGTCACCGAAAGCGTTTGGGACAACAGATATAAATATGTAAACGAGCTCAAAAAAATGGGCGCAAAAATCGACGTCAACGACAGAACTGCAATCGTAGAGGGTGTTTCAGAATTAACAGGCTCTATTGTCGCAGCTTGTGACCTCCGTGCAGGTGCGGCTATGGTTATAGCTGGGCTTTGCGCAAAGGGCGCAACAGATATCGAAGAGGTTCATTATATAGAGAGAGGTTACGAAGATTTTGTCGGCAAACTTTCAGCACTTGGAGCTGATATTGTCATCTATCGTGACCCAAACAACACAGAAAAAGACGTTAATATGGTGGTTTAATTAATGCGTGTCATAACTTTCGCCAGTGGTTCTAAAGGAAATTGTACCCTTGTAAGCGACGGTGCAACACATCTTTTGATAGATGCAGGCATTTCCATGAAAAGAATAAAAACCAATTTGGAGGCTGTTTGCCTGTCAATTTCGGATTTGAGCGGTATTTTAATAACGCACGAACATTCAGACCACACCAGTGGTTTGAAAATGCTTGCTAAGTATCACAATGTTAAAATTTTCACAACTCGCCCAATCGCAAATCATCTTTGCTGGACGAGTGACGATATTGCACCGCTGATGACGATAATTAACGCAAAAGAGGATTTTTGCCTAAATTCTATAACAATTACTGCTTTTAAAACCAGTCACGACTCCTCAGACAGTGTTGGTTTTATACTAAAAAGTTCTGATTTCACCGTCGGTTACTGCACCGATACGGGTATGATTACAAACGAGATTAGAAACGCACTTTCGGGTGCAAATATTGTCGTTATCGAATGTAATCACGACATTGAAATGCTTAGAAATGGACCATATCCGCTATTCCTCAAAAAACGTGTTCTCTCCGAAGAGGGGCATTTGTCGAATATCGACTGTGCAGAATTTTGTGAATTTTTGTTTGAAAATAAGACAGAAATTGCAATTTTAGCCCACTTAAGTAAGGAAAATAACACGCCAGATATTGCTTTTAACACCGTTGTCAACAGACTGAAAGCCACAGGACTTAGTTTTGATGTGCGTGTTGCACCCGAAAGTTCAAGCTGTGTGGCTGAAATTGTGAGGAAAAATATTGTTAACGGTTAAAATAATTTGTTGCGGAAAGCTCAAGGAAAAGTTTTACATATCAGCAATGAGCGAATATGAAAAGCGTTTAAAAACCCTCTGTAAATTTGAGGTTTGCGAGCTTCCCGAGTTAAAGCTTTCTGACAATCCTTCTGAAAAAGAAGTTTCAAACATACTTTTAAAAGAAACCGAAGCTATTGAAAAGCAAATCCCCCAAGGCGCTTATGTTTATGCAATGTGCATAGAGGGTTTACAAAAATCAAGCGAAGAATTGGCGGTTTCTGTTGGAAATATCGCAACTAGCGGTAAAAGTAAAATTTGTTTTCTAATCGGCTCATCATTTGGGCTGTCCGATAAAATAAAAAAACTTGCAGACGAAAGGCTTTCAATGTCGAAAATGACATTTCCTCATCATCTTGCAAGAGTGATGCTCACAGAGCAAATTTACAGAGCATTTATGATTAATGAAGGTACAAAATACCATAAATAAGAGGTGCGATTTTTATGAAATGTAACTCATGCGATAGCCAATTAAATGAAAACGGAGTTTGCACAAATTGTGGCAAATCAGGTGATTATTGGGCGAAATCTGTGCCCAAAGACTTACTTAAAAATTGGCCTAAAAACGAAGACGGAAGCCTTGAAAATCCTGAGTTTTTAGTAAATCGCCCCAATATTGGAATGGAAACCGAACTTTTAACTTCTATGTTAAATGCCTACGGTATTCCGACTTTCTTAGCGTACCCTAATGATGGATCCTTTGGCCGCCTCATTACTGGTTTCTCGGGTGGCGGCACGGACATATATGTTCCCCAAAGCATGAAAAATGATGCACTGACACTTATTGAAGGAGAGAATGACAATGAACTACTTAACTGAGTACAGAAACTGGATGGACAGTCCCGCGATTAGTAATTGCGAATGGGAGGAACTAAAATCCATCGCAAACGACGAAAAAGAAATCGAAAGCCGCTTTTTTGCTCCGCTTGAATTTGGTACTGCTGGACTGCGTGGTATTATGGGCATGGGGCTTAATCGCATGAACGTTCATGTTGTCCGCCATGCAACACAAGGTTTTGCAACTGTTATCAAAGAAGAGGGAGAAGAAGCTTGCAAAAAAGGCATTGCAATTTGCTATGACTGCCGTAATAATAGCGCCGAATTTGCTAGAGAAGCTGCGGCTGTTATGGCTGGAAATGGCATTTTTGTAAGAATTTTTGAGAGTATGCGCCCCACTCCCGAACTTAGTTTTGCGATTATCAACTACGGCTTAACTGCAGGTATTAACGTAACTGCAAGCCACAACCCTAAAGAGTATAACGGCTTTAAGGTCTATTGGTCTGATGGCGCACAGCTTCCACCTCAACACGCTGAAACTATTGCTAAGGAAATGGTCGAAACCGACATTTTCAATGGCATAACATATATGGACTATGAAGAAGCTAAACAAAAAGGCTTAATTGTTGAAATGGGTGAAGAATGCGATGAAGCTTTCTTGAAATGCGTTTTAAATCAAGCGATTTCACCCGAAATTGTTGAAAAAGTTGCTGATGATTTTAAAATTGTTTTCACACCTTTCCACGGAACAGGTTTTGAATTAGTTCCTGAAGCTCTTAGAAGACTTGGCATGAAACACATCGTTCCAGTGCCTGAGCAAATGATTTCAGATGGAAATTTCCCAACAGTTGTCAGCCCTAACCCTGAAAATCCCGAAGGTTTTGAGCTTGCAATTAAGCTTGCAAAAGAAGTTTCCTCTGACCTTATCATAGGAACTGACCCTGACGCTGACCGTGTTGGCGTTATGGTTAAATCATCAACTGGCGAATATGTTGGAATTAGCGGTAACCAAATGGGCGTTTTACTGCTTGACTATATCATCGAGTCCAAAAAAGCTAAGGGTGTTTTGCCACAAAATGCCGCTTTTATTAAGACTATTGTTACAACTTCTATGGCTGAAGAAGTTGCAAATTATCACGGTTTGCACGTTGATAATACTTTCACAGGCTTTAAATTTATGGCTGAAAAACTTGCTGAATATAAAAAGGATAATTCTTACGAATTTGTCCTTGCATATGAGGAAAGTTATGGATATATGATGGGAGATTATGTCAGAGATAAGGACGCTGTAACTGCTTCAATGATGATTGCGGAAATGGCTGCCTACTATTTCGACAAGGGCATGAGCTTGTATGACGCTATGGAAAGCCTATATGTAAAATATGGTTTTTATGCTGAAAAAACTCTAAATCTTGTCATGCCTGGACTTGATGGTCTTGACAAAATGAAAAATCTCATGGCTACTTTACGCACAACTCCACCAAAATCAATTGGTGATACTGAGGTTCTTAGAGTTAGAGATTACAGCACAGGAACAGTCACAGTGCCTGAAATTGGCGTTGTGGACAGCACTGAAATCAAAGGTTCTAATGTTCTATACTTTGACATGGCTGACGGAACATCATTTATTGTTAGACCCTCAGGCACAGAACCAAAAGTTAAGGTTTATATCCTTGCAAAAGGCGCTGACAAAGAAAGTGCAGCGGCGGCGGTTGCAAAATATGTCGAATATGCTGAGTCACTGAAAAAATAAATTAAATATGAAAAATCCGCTCAAATTGGGCGGATTTTTGATGTTTTAAATGAATTCGCTTGGCGAAGGGCTCTTCGAGGGGGAGTTTTTGCTTCGGCAAAAAGAAACGCTCTCCGAGGGAGAATTTTTGCTTCGGCAAAAAGAACGAGGGGAACGGTCTCCGACGGCTCACTTTTTCTCGTGAAAAAGTAAG
>CAYJOS010000063.1:0-12271 GCA_964371875.1 uncultured Oscillospiraceae bacterium
CACAAATTCAAGTTGAATATGTTGAGGACACAGACCTTGACATTGCCGCCACCAAAATGCGTGAGCAGTTTGACCAAGTTGTTCTGCCCGAGGGTGCAAACGACCCTACAATTATCAGCATTAACATCTCTGAATTAATGCCAACAGCGGTTATTGCACTTACTGGCACTGACCTTAGTTCAATTCAAGATTTAGCTGAAAATACTGTAGTACCAACGCTTGAACGTGTTGATGGTATCGCAACTGTTGACATTTTAGGTGGTGTTGAGGAAGAAGTTGTAATCGAACTCAACACAACTCGTGTTCAAGGTTTAGGGCTGACAGTTTCTCACATTTCGCAAATTTTATCCGCTGAAAACCTGATTATGCCTGGTGGTGAAGTGGACAACGGTAGCCAAACTTTAACTGTAAGTACTGACGCAAAACTTACAAGCATAGAAGAACTTCGTGATGTAATTATTCCACTACAAACAGGCGGAAAAGTTCGACTTTCTGAAATTGCAGATGTAAACTTAAAAACTTCTGACCCTGACTCTCTAGCAGAAGTTGACAGTTCTGACGCTGTTCTTTTGCAAGTTTCAAGACAGTCGGGAGCTAATGAAGTCGAAGTTTCAAACGCAGTTATTGAAACCATGGACGAACTGAAAGAGAAAAACGAAAGCATAGACTATATTGCGCCGTATCTAGCCTCAGACAGCATAAACCTTGCGGTTGACTCTGCTGTGCAAAATATTGCGCTTGGTGTTGTGCTTGCGGCTTTGGTAACGTTTTTGTTCCTAAGACGTTTTAGCGTTACGGCGACAATTGCAATTTCTATGCCTGTGTGCATACTAACGGTTTTTGTTTTGATGAGCACTTTTGACCTAACTTTAAACATGATGAGCTTAGGTGGAATTGCCATGGGTGTCGGCATGATTGTCGATAACTCAATTGTTGTGCTAGAAAATATTTACAGATACCATAATATGGGTTATAATAGGCTAGAATCATGCGTTGAAGGCACAAAGGAGGTCACAACTTCTCTTGTCGCTTCAACTTTAACAACGGTTGCAGTTTTCTTGCCACTTGGTCTTGCTGGTGGTATGGCTGGAATGATTTTCTATGATTTCTGCCTTACTATTGCGTTTTTGATTTTGGGTTCACTGCTTATTGCGATTACCCTCGTTCCCCTTCTTTGCTATATTTTGCTTGATGAAGTTAAAATTGAAAAACGCAAAAAGAAGAACAAAAAAGACTTAAAAATTGTTGATGATGTTGAAGGAGACTCAGAACCTGAATATCAAAACAAGGCTATCAACAGTTTGAATAAAAAATATACAGGAATGCTAAAGTTTTTCCTAAAAAGACCGATATTAGGTGTACTGGCATCTTTGGCGCTTGTGGTCGTCTTTGCACTGTCACTCACTTCGACCAACATGGTCTTAATGCCTGATAGTGACATGGGAACGCTTACCATTTCGGTTTCGACCCCAACAGGAACATCTTTATATGATACTGTTGAAATTACAGATGAACTTATTATGATCGCTGAAGAAGCCGTCCCCGAAATTGACACTATGTATGCCACAACTCAGGCAACTTCGGCAAGTGTTAACCTAACCTTGGTTGACAAAGTCGACAGAACACGTTCAAGTTTTGAAATTGCCGAAGAATTGAAAGAGCTAGTAACCGACATTCCAGGCTGTGAAATTTCCGTTAGTGCTTCATCTATGAGCATGGGTGGAATGGGTGGTTCTGGCGGAAGTGGCGGAGAAATTAGCGTTGAAGTCACAGGACTTGACTCTCAACAACTTGAACTTGTTGCAAACGACTTAGTCGCTCAAATCGAAGCACTGCCTGATGCCGAAAATGTTAAAACTTCACTAGCAGACGAAATTCCACAAGTTAAAATCACCATGAACAGAGAGGCTGTTTCACAATATGGCTTGACCTCTGCTCAAGTTGGTTCTGCCGTCAGAACTGAACTTATTGGTTCTAGTGCGACAACTATGATTATTGACAACCGTGAGCTTGACGTTGTTGTCCGTGGTGACGATGTTGCATCTCAAAATTTAGACGCACTTCGCTCCATGCCAATTCAAACCCCTATGGGCGGAACTGTTGCGCTGTCTTCTGTCGCAGATGTTAACATTGTGCTTGCTCCTCAGTCTATCACTCGTGTTGACCAAGCACGTCAACTTCATATAACAGGCGATTCTGTAAGTGGCGATACAACAGGAATTTCCCGTGAAATTATGCTACTTCTGGAAAATTACACCATGCCTGACGGCTATAATGCTCAAATCACAGGCGATTATACCGATATGATGGAAAACTTTGGTGAACTTTTACTGGCACTTTTAATAGCTGTCGGACTTGTTTACTTCGTTCTTGCATCACAGTTTGAGTCATTTGTTATGCCTGTTATCATCATGCTAATTTTGCCTGTTTCATTCTTGGGCGCACTGTTTGCCCTACCGCTAACGGACAGAGATTTGTCCATGGTTTCCTTAGTTTCGCTAATCATGCTTGCTGGTGTTGTTGTTAACTCGTCCATCATTTTGGTCAGTTATATCAACATTCGCCGTGATCGTGGCGAAGACAGAACAACTGCAATTTTAAAGGCTTGCCCTTTGCGTGTTCGCCCAGTTTTGATGACAACATTAACAACTATTTTGGCACTAGTCCCCATGGCTATCGGTCTTGGTAATAGTGACGAAATGATGGCTGATATGGGCATCACAATGATAAGCGGTATGGTTATTTCAACCATTGTAACACTGGTATTTACACCTGTTTATTACTGCGTTATTGACAATATTGCTAACTTTTTTAAACGTAAATTTAAAAGACGTACGCCTGAAATTACTAACGAAATTACAAATGAGAACTAAAATTTGGAGCTTAAATGAAAAAGATAATTTATAACGAATTTAAACACCTGTTTTTTTGCAGTTGCGCCTCTGTATTGTGGGCACTTGCATATAACATGGTAATTATACCCAATGAATTTGCCGCAAATGGACTTAGCGGTATAATGGTTATTATCAACTATTTATTCGGACTTTCAATGGGTATACAAAACCTTTTATTCAACATACCTCTGCTTTTAATTTCATATAAGCTACTTGGGAAAAAGTTTGTTTTAAGAACTCTGGTTTCTGTAACTGTTTTCTCTGTAATGCTCGACTATGTCGTTGTCGGCGTTACACCATACACAGCCGACCCGCTTATGGCTTCGATTTTGTCTGGTGTTTTGTGCGGAATTGGCTCTGCTGTTGTGTTTATGTGTGCGTCTAGCGGTGGCGGTACAGAAATTTTGATGAAACTTATCAAGATTAAATACCCTCACATTTCTCTAGGGCAAATGATGCTGTTTATTAACGTTTTTGTTATGGGCTTATCGGGAATTGTCTTCAATTCTTTGGAGTCTATGCTCTATGGACTTGTAAACGCTTTTGTTACGGGTCAAGTTATGGACATCATCATGAATGGTACTTCTGTCGTAAATAGCGTTACTATCATGACAAAAAATCCGCAACCGATTTCGGAAAGCATAATCGCAAATCTTCGACGCAGTGCCACCATTGTAAACGGCGAAGGCGCTTATTCGAAAGAGGGTATGTCAGTTATGTTTTGTGTGGTTCGAAAATCTGAATTACAAAAGCTTAAAGAACTGGTATATACCGCCGACCCAAATGCGTTTATTGTCATTTCTGAAGCGAAACAAGTTGTTGGAAAGAGCTTTATAAATAGGGCGTTAGTAGATTAAAAAAGGGGCTGTGCGTTTGCACAGCCCTTCAGCTTGAAGACAAAAAGGCTTGCGAGCCTTTTTGTCTTCAAGCTTCGCTCCATCGCCTTGCGATGGCATTTTGTAAATTCTTTATTTTATCATAGAATTTTGTATGAAATTCACAAAATATGCGTCTGCGGACGCAGGTTATTTCAACGCGAAGGCGAACCCTGATGGTTCGCCCTCACACTCCCACTCCTTCCGAAAATCAGCTAATTTACTTTTGTCTACAGTCTAAGGGGCTGTGCGTTTGCACAGCCCTTAACTTATATGATACCTTCGTTGGGGGTCATTCGGTGAAAAGAATAGAGAGTTTTCGTTGCGACGAAAAGAACGAGATAATGAAGAACGCTCTCCGAGGGGGGATTTTTCGTTCTTTACGCCGAAGCGAAAATTCTTATTTTTATTCAATATTTGTCAAATTATTAAGCCATTTCCCACTTCTAAGCCTAATAAGCCCCAAAATTGTTCTAATCAAATGCTCAGAATTCATAAGCAAACAAACCAACCAAAGTTCACGTATTTGTAAGAAATAAACTGCAACAAACACAATAGGAAGCCCTATTGACCACATAATTCCAGAGTCCAAAAACGCAAGAGCTTTGGTGTCCCCACCTGAGCGGAGCGATGAAAATATTACAACAGCAAACATACGAAGTGCGATCTTTATTGACATAACTCGCACAACAAATATGCTACTTTCAACAACATCAGCTTCAGTAACGCCAAAAAGTCCAACTAATTCCTCTGCAAAAATCAGTACAATTGAACTGGTTAAAACCGCAAGCATAAGGGCAAGTCCAATGAAATATCTCCCCTCAGTTTTCGCCGCTTTAATGTCACCTTTACCGAGTGCCGAACCAAGCATCGCAAGCCCTGCGTTTGCCATTCCAGCACTTATGAAGAAAAAAATTTCACCAACTTTTGCCGAAATAAAAAATGCGTCTAGTGCAACTTTTCCTAAGACTCCAAAGGCAACCAGGAACAAAGTGTCGCCAAATCCGTACATCAATTCATTAAAAATCATAGGGTAAATTCGCTTTAAAACAGTTTTCACAAAACTAATTTTTATATGAAACATTTGTGAAAAACTACCAACAAAAAGCTGTTTTGTTTTGTTAGAATGTATGATATAAAGCATTAAAGCCGCAAATTGAGCTATGGCGGTCGCAATTGCCGCACCTTCAATTCCAAGCTCTGGTGCTCCGAAATTTCCAAAAATAAGCATATAATTCAATGCTATGTTTATCACTGTCGTAACCATGGCGACATACATCAAAATTTTTGTGTTTTGCACTGAGCGATACGAAAAACTGTAAGCATATGACAGTGATAAAAAAATAAAGCTATACTTTGTAATGTTTAAATATTTTGACCCATTTTCGATTACAAAAGCATCATCAGAGAAAAATCCGATTAAAGTTTCGGGTATTAAGCCGGCGAGAATTAGGAACAAAACTCCTACTATAGCCGTTAAAATCAATGAAATACCAAAGACTTTTTTTAGACCGTCATGGTCTTTTGCTCCAAAAAATTGGGAGCTGAAAATTGAAGTTCCGGCAGCGCAACCTAGTGCTGCTAGAATTACAAGGAACGATATTTGCGAGGCTGTTCCGACGGCGCTAACCATCCCAATTCTTGAAACCATCATGGTGTCAACAATTCCCATACAGGAGGCGAGTGTGCTCTGCACTGCCATCGGAATTGCAATATTTGCCGCTCGTCTGTAAAAAGTACTCGGGCCTATGTATGATTTTAGCAAATTTACCCCTCCCCTGTTTTAAAAAAACCATATCAAAACGTTAAAATCGTCTTGATATGGTTTTATGCTGTTAAAGAATTAAAAATCTAAAACTTAGCTCCACTCTCTAACTTGTGGTTTGTTTTTCTTTTGTTCAGAGCGAACATAAGTTACAACAACACGGCGGTTAGGCTCCATGCCTGTTGAACTTGTTGCAACGCCTTCAAAGTCTTGAAGTGCGCTGTGAATTACATGTCTTTCATAGGAATTCATAGGCTCTAACGCCATGTTTCTGCGGTATTTAATAGCTTTAGCAGCCATTTTTTCCGCAAGATGAGTTAGCGAATCTTCACGTTTACTGCGGTAGTTTTCAGCGTCAATACTGATGTAAGTACGCTTGTCAACTCCACGGTTTGTTGCATAGTTTGTAAGGTGCTGAATTGCGTCTAATGTTTCGCCGTGGCGACCAATTATAACGCCCATGTTATCACCTGTGAGGTTTACACCAAGTCCTCTTTCGCTTTCGACGAAAGCAATGTTTGCGTCAACGTCCATGTGTTCAAGCAAACCTTTTAAAAACTTTTCAACTTTTTCTTGCTGTGAGTCAGGCTTTTCATAGCTGACTTTAATCACAGCAGGTGAAGCGCCAATGCCAAGAAATCCTGACTTAGCACGCTCAATAATCTCAATTGAAACATCATCCCTAGAAAGTCCAAGTTGTTCTAAAGCGGAAGCAATCGCATCGTCTTCGGTTTTTCCGCTGACTTGAATTGATTCAATCATATTTTTACTCCCATCAAATTTCTTCTGATGAAGTGTCGATTGTACCGTCGTTATCAAACTCTGTTTCTAAACTTTCATTCAAAACAGGCTCGTCAAGTTCGGCAATCGGCTGACCGTCGCCAAGGTCATAGCTGACAAAGCCATAACGGTCGGGGTCATAATCTCTACCACGTGCATAGCGACGTTTTCCAACTTGAGAAGCCGGAATTTCCTTGCCTGAAGCGGCAGCTTCTGCTGCGTTTTCGGCTGCACGGCGCTCTTCATCACGTAGTTTCTTTTCTAATTCGTTCTTTTTCTTGCTTGTGTTTCTGTTCTTTTCAGACAAGCCTTCTTCACGTCTTTTTTCGCGTTCTTCACGTTTTCTTTCCTCTTCGTTCAAACGCTCTTGAATACGTGCAACACGAGATTCGCCTTCAGCTCTGATTTCTTTTGTAATAGTTTGTTGGAAAACAAGCTCTTGCAAAATCATCATAATGCTGTTTGCGATCCAGTATACAGCCATAGCCGCTGGCATGATGAAAGCGATGTAAACTGAGAACAGTGGCATCATCATCATAGTTGTTTTCATAGTAGAAGCCTGAGCTGGGTTGTCTGATTGTGGTGTTCCTGATTGGCTGACTTTCATGGATAGCCATGAGAAAAAGCCTGAAACAAAAGGAAGCACAAACAAAATAATTTCTGCGCCTGTTGGAACAATTCCTGTAAACAGCAAATTCCATTGTGGGAACTCGGTTAAGTTCATGCCAAGGAAGTTGTAGTTAAGGTTTAAAAGTCCAGGGGCAACAGTGAGCAGTTGGTCATAATATTGGCTTACATAACTTGCAATTTCAAGCTCCATGTAAGTAGCAGAAGAGCCTTCTGTAGCAATTGTAACGCCAAGTGTTTGTAGTTGGGCGATGATTGCGGTGATTTCCTCCGCTGAAAGACCCATAACATGAGTTAAAGGCTCTCTAACAACTGAGTAAAGAGCGATTAGTATAGGTAGCGGAATTAATGACCACAAGCAACCCGACATTGGGTTTATCTTTTCTTCTTGGTAAAGTTTTGCAACTTCTTGTTGATATTTTTGCTTATTTCCACCATGTTTTTTCTCGAGTTCTTTCATGATGGGGTTTAGGCTTGACATACGAGCCATGCTTTTCTTACTCTTAATTTGGAAAGGAAGCATGATAAGTTTGACAACTAGAGCAAAAAGGATAATTGCCCAACCGAAGTTTTGTACGGGCTGATAAAGTTGCAACAGTAACCAAGAGAAAGGTGCGGTGATAAAGGACATTTAAAAATCTCCATTCTCATCAAACAGCCGAAAAACGGCAATTTGGCTTCTGTAATAACCCAAACCGATTAGGGTACAGGGTCATAATAGTCATCTTTTTTGTTAAATGGGTGGCAACGTGAAATGCGTTTAATTGCAAGCCACATGCCTTTGATTGCACCATATTTTTTCAGTGCAATCAGTGCGTATTCCGAGCAAGTCGGAGTAAATCTGCATGAGGGAGGAAAAAGCGGAGAGATAAATTTTCGATAAAATTTTATCAAAGCAATGAAAATATATTTCATGAAATGCCTCAGCTTTCAAAATCAGAGCAAAAGACCCAGCTTTTCACATGCAGTTATATAAGCACGTTCCAAGGTTTGGTAATCGGCATAACGAGCTTTCACTCTTGATACGATGATGATATCATAGCCAACTTTAAGCTTTTGTTCATTAGTTCGATAAATCTCCCTCAGGCGTCTACGCACACGGTTTCTTTTAACCGCATTGCCTAATTTGCTTGTGACAGAAATGCCCAAGCGGTTGTGGTCACGCCGATTTTTGCGGTAATAAACCACAAGATGTGGCATAGCCAGACTTTTACCACGAGAGTAAAGACTGCGAAATTCATAATTCTTTTTAATAGAAACAGTAGATTTCAAAATAAGCACTCCGTGTGGCAATTGCCCATAAATCTTGCACCAAAGGTGCGGTTTTTCTCAATAAAAATTGAGCAGGGTTAATTAGTAGCTAAGTTTAGCTCTTCCTTTAGCACGACGGCGAGCAAGAACCTTACGGCCGTTTTTAGTAGCCATTCTTTTACGGAAACCGTGCTCCTTTTTGCGATGACGCTTTTTGGGTTGGTAGGTACGTAGCATGAGTACACCTCCTTAAAATTTTTCGGGCTTTTAAAATACACCCGTTATACTCAACATCGGATAAACCGAAGTAGTTGACAATTTAACAATCCATTTTACCTCAAAAGAGCAATTATGTCAATAATTTTAAATGGATTTTACCTTATCTTTTAAAAATTCTCTCAGCCACTCGGCAGTTTCGGGGTGGCGAAGCGAATAATCTATGGTCGCTTCGAGGAAACCACAGAGATTTCCGGTGTCATATCGCTTAGCTTCAAAGTCAACCGCAACCATTTTTTCAAAGCTTAGCAAGCCCTTCATGCCGTCGGTTAATTGAACTTCTCCGCCCGCTCCTGGGGCTGTGTTTTCCAAAATGTCGAAAATTGCGGGCGTTAAAACATAACGACCCATAATGGCATAATTTGAAAGTTTTGTGTCTAGGCTTGGCTTTTCGTTCATGTCGTGGATTTGATAAATCTTATCTTCAAGACTGCTCAAAGCTAGCGAAGAATATTTAACAATAAAATCGTCAGAAACCTCACGAGTGCCTATAGCACTGCAACCATATTTTTCCGTTGCAGCTATTAGCTGACCTAAAACAGGTTTTTCGGAGTACATAATATCGTCACCGAGTAAAACTGCAAAAGGTTCGTCCCCGACAAAACGCTTAGCTCTCCAAATAGCGTGACCTAGTCCACGTGTTTCTTTTTGGCGGACATAAAAAATGTTTGCCATATCGGCAGGGTGTTTGCAAACTTCGGCTTCTTTTGTTTTTCCGTGGGATAAAAGTCTGTTTTCAAGTTCGGGGTGATAGTCGAAATAGTCGTCCATAGCGGATTTTGCACGGTTTGTGACAATCAAAATGTCTTCAATTCCCGACGCTACAGCCTCTTCTATTATATATTGTATAACAGGCTTGTCAACTAAGGGGAGCATTTCTTTTGGTACGGTTTTTGTGGCAGGTAGCATTCTTGTTCCAAGACCTGCGGCAGGGATAACCGCTTTTTTAACTTTCATAACTTTCGTCTCCTTAAAATAGAAAATCGCAATATTGTATTATATACCATAACTTTAAAAATTTCTACCCACTTTTTGAAAAATTTGAAATTTTTATACTGTATAAAATTATTTCACCAAACTAAAGTAAAAAATATTGACATTATTGACCTAAGATTATATTATGTAATGTATATAAGAATTGGAGGGGTAAAAATGAAAAGGACATATAAAAAGTTTCTGAGCACTGCGCTGATTTCAACTGCTATTTTATCAGCGTCAATTCTTCCTGCAAATGCTTTAGAGTTTGATGATATTGATGACCACTGGGCGAAAAGCGAACTTGAAAAAGCTACCGAAGACAAATATTTAAGCGGTTTTGAAGACGACACTTTGCGACCAAATTCCCCTATCACTGTTGGACAAGCCTCGGCGATTATTTGTCGTGTTTTTGACATCGACTATCAAACAGGAAATAACTGGGACGATGGTTTGTCTTTGGCTATGGTTAATGCTCATATTTCCGATGGATTTAATGATTCAACCGTACCATTAACAAGAGAAAATGCTTTTAAATTGCTAGACGGAGCATTTAGAATTTCCACTCCTATTCATGGCGACAATGCAATTGACGCACTTGTAAACTACGGCTATGTAACAGGCTATGAGGGCGATTTGAACTTGGGCGGAGTTGTCACAAGAGCAGAATTTATTTCTGTGCTTTACAGAATTTTAGGCGATGGCGAAATTGTCCGTGATGGCGATTTTGAAGACTTTGAAAAAAAATTCTTGTGGATTTTCTCTGACGAAGAGGAAATGGAAATCGAAGATATAAAAGCCGATAGAATTGTTATCAGAGGAAATATGCTTGAGGAACTCACGCTTAATTCAAATGAACAAGACGAGATTAATCTAAGCCTAATTTCCGATACTGAAACTGCGATTATTTCAGATAGCCAGTTTTTGAATTTGCAAGTTTTAGGCAAAGGAAATGTTGTCGATATTGATTTTGATAATAAATCTAGTAATTCAAATATCGTTGCCGATAACAAGCAAATTTCAACCAAAGGCGATGTTGAAAGTTTAGCCATATATGGTCACGAAAATAAAATCAACTTCCCTATGCGCAGTGATGTAATTACTTTCGGCATTTACGGCGATGAGAACAAGCTGGAATTTGAAAATGAAATCGAAAAATTAATTGTAGACGGTGAACAAAATGTCATCATCGGTGACGGAGATGATATTGGTAGTGTTGAAAGAAATGCGCTTGAAATCACCCTTCCTGAAGAAATTGAAATCATTTTAGACG
This sequence comes from uncultured Oscillospiraceae bacterium, assembly GCA_964371875.1. GTDB lineage: Bacteria > Bacillota > Clostridia > Oscillospirales > Oscillospiraceae > Heteroscillospira. Next base: position 10,717 of record CAYJOS010000063.1, read on the forward strand.
AAACCGATTACGGTCTTGAAAACGCACAATTTACAACTTACATACCAACAACACTTCCAGTTGCGACCAGTCTTTTGGTTTCGGCAACACCAACTGATTTTTACGAACAAGCCGAGGAACAAAAGCAAATCCTCAAAAACTGCAAAATCGAACTTTTTGTAGATGGCAATCTTGTGAATGAAAATACGCTCGATTTACAAATTGGTCAAACCGTAAGTTTGAGTTATGATTATACATATTCAAAAGATATGACTTTAAGCAGTGCTGTTCAAATGAAAATCACATATACTTCCGAAAGTGGAATGCTGAGTGAAAAAGTAATTAGCGGAAATGTTACACTCGAAAATCACAGTGAAGAATATTACTATCAATTTGAAGAAGAGCGTGTGCTTGAAATTGTCCACCCAACATATGAAGGCGACTATACTTTAGAGTGGGCAGAGGCTAATGACTATGAAGTTTTCGAGAAGGAAATTTGGGTAAACGCTAAGGGTTATACAAGTGATACACCATATTTGCTTTGGATAAATCAATCCCACCAAAGGGTTAATGTATTTGAAAATGTCGAAGGCAAATGGGTTTTAACCAAAGAATTTATAGTCGGGGCTGGTAGAGGTGCAAACACTCCACAAGGTGTTTTCTACACTACATATAATCAAGAAGGCTGGTATACTTCTAGCTATTGGTGTGCTCCTATAGTGAGATTTATTCCAAATTCTGGCTACGCCTTCCACTCAAGATTATATTATCCCGGAACAGAAACTTTAGTGGATAATCCTGGAATTGGTTATCCTATCAGCGCCGGTTGCATACGCATGTATGACGAGGATATTCAATTTTTATATGATGTGATTCCCTCAGGAACAACTGTTGTAAGTTATTAGCGGTAAAGAAAGGGGCTTGTTATATGGCAATGATTGAGAGCCAATATGTGATAGACAGGACAGATAAAGTTAACTATTATCTAGGAATAGCAGCTGCAGTTTTAGAACGTTCAACCTGCCTCAGACGGCGGTATGGTGCAATTATTGTCCGAAATGATGAAATTATTGCAACAGGATATAACGGAGCGCCAAGAGGGAGAAAAAACTGTTCTGACTTAGGCGGTTGTATGCGTGACAGCATGGAAATCCCATCAGGCGAGAGATATGAACTTTGTCGCAGTGTCCACGCTGAGGCAAATGCAATAATTTCCAGCGCAAGGCGAGATATGATAGGCTCAACCATGTTTTTGGTTGGTAGAGATGCAAAAACTGGTGCATTTTTGAGTGACACAACCTCTTGCGCCATGTGCCGTCGACTTATTATCAATTCAGGCATCGAAAAAGTCGTTTGCAGAATTGGCGAAAGCTGTTGGATTAAAGAGGATGTCAATGATTGGATAATTAACGACGACTCCGCCACTGTTGAAGAATTGCTTAACAGCAAGCAGTCGTAAAATAAAATACTTGATTTTTGTAAATAATTGGGGTATAATTTTGAATTGTACCCCAGAAATTTGGAGATGTACCCAAGCGGCTGAAGGGTCCGGATTCGAAATCCGGTAGGTCGGTTT
>CAYJOS010000064.1:0-12075 GCA_964371875.1 uncultured Oscillospiraceae bacterium
TTTTGACCGCAAGGAAGCTTTTTATTCACTTTTACACAAATTTTTATAGGGTCTCTCTCCCTATGAAGTTTTTTATAATGTTGTGTTGCACTTGACTTGACAATTCAAGCACTAAAAAAAGTATGCCTTCGGAGAGCGTTCCCCTCGTTTCTTTTCGCCTCAGCGAAAATCCTCCCTTCTCTTTTCGACAAGACAAAAATCCTACCCTAATTGCTTTTTAATGAAAAAAATCCGCTCAAACCGAGCGGATTTTTTACATATTTAGTCTTCAAATGTACCTTTTACAAGTAGTTCTTTATTTAACATCATAGTCTTGCCCATTGCGAAAACGCTGTCGATTTGAAGTTCGCTGTCAAGTAATACCAAGTCAGCGTCTGCCCCTAGTGCGATACAGCCTTTGTTTGGCATATTTAAAGCCTTTGAAACGTTTGTAGTAACGAAGGTTAGAGCTTGTTCTAGTGGCATTTTGCAAACCAAAACCATTTCTCTAATCATTTCAAAGAGAGTTTCGATTTTCGCTGCTCTAATTCCGATAATTTCACGTTTATCGTTCCATTTTGGTGTGCTTCCGTTAGAGTCTGAGCTTATTGTAAGCAACTCAGGGTTTACATTTTTTACTAATTCACAGAATTTTTCCGCAAAAGGAACATGGGCTGTGATATCGGCATATCCACCCATTTTTGTAAATTCATAAACATCATCAGGGGTTCTGCCGAGGTGGGTTGGTCTTAAATGTGTTATCGGAATGTCGGTGGTTTTGACAATATCTAAAAGGAAATCAACCCCACCAGGAGTTGCCCCAACGTGAACATGCAATACCCCAGCTTTTTTACCTATAAGAGCTGCCATTCTTAGGTCTGAAAGCAGTCTGATAAACTCCTCTTTTGTAGGACGAGAGCACCTGTGGTCGCTGATTGCGATTTTACAGCCTATAACTTCGTCTATAAAAACTATATCTTTTGCAACACTATCTGTCAGTGTGTCGGTGGGAAATTTATAAGCTCCTGTCAAGCAAAAAGCTGAGATACCCTCGTTTTTTAAGCCTATTGTTTTTGCGACGAGGTTTTCAACAGAGCGTGTGTAGCTGTCTGTTCCAAGCATACCGACAACAGTTGTAACACCTGCTTTTATGATGGATGACAGCATAATTTCGGGCACTCTAGTGTGAAGTCCACCCTCACCGCCGCCACCTGTAAGGTGTACATGTTGGTCGATAATTCCGGGGATTAAGGTCTTCCCTTTTGCGTCTATGATTTCAATTCCATCAATATTTGGGTTTAAATTTTTTCCAATTTGAATTATTTTATCATAAGCCAACAGGACATCAACTTCGCCCAGTGCCTCAGGTGCGTAGACATTTGCGTTTTTAATCAGTTTCATACTTTCCTCCGTCATTTAAGGTTAAATTTTATTATCTGAGCATTTCAAGCGTGATAGGTATGCTCAAATTGCCCATCTTATTATACTCGGTTTTTAGCGATTCGACAATATGTCTGGGCGAAATTTTTTTGTTTTCAGAAGCTGCCCTAAATGCAGCATTATAGGCGATGGATTTGATTTCACTGCCACTAAGTTCGACTTTTTTTGCAAACAATTCAAAATCAATTCCGCCTTCGCACAAACTTTCAGCTGGAAAAACAGCTTGCCACATCATCAGGCGCTCTTGCTCTGTGGGTTTCTGAAATCTCACCACAAAGCTTATTCTTCGAACAAAAGCTTGGTCAAAGTTGTGGAAAAGATTGGTTGCAAGTATGCACATTCCTTGATAATTTTCCATTTGTTGCAGCAAAAATGCAACACCTGTGTTTGCATATCTGTCGTTCGAACTTTGAACTTCTGTACGTTTTGTGAAAAGCGAATCGGCTTCATCGAAAAATAAAATGGCATTTGAGCTTTTCGCCGCTTCAAAAATACTTGCAATATTTTTCTCGGACTCCCCTATATATTTGCTGTTTAATCGGCTCAAATCAACTGCGAAGAGTTCTTTTCCTGTTTCCTTTGCCATGACCTGTGCCGCCATGGTTTTTCCAGTTCCGGGTGGTCCGCAGAGAACAAGGCTGAGTCCCCTGCCGTATGCAAGTTTCTGGTTAAAACCCCATTTTTCATCAACTTGTTCACGCAAAATAAGTCGATTTAATGCAAGCTTTAATAGGTCTTTTTGCTCATTTGCAAGCATGAGGTCGTCCCAAGTGTAAGCTGGTGTAATTCTTGTTGCCAGTTTTTGGAGTTCTATTGTGCCTGTCCTGTTTATGACAAGGCTCAAATCCGACTGCTCCACGCATTCCCTACCCTCTGCAATAGCCATTGCGAAGGCTTCTTTGCAAGTTGAAATTATTCTTCCGATTGTTATATCGTAAAGGCTTGCGCATTGGCTGACATTGATGTTTTCTGAAAAATTATATTTTCTAAGCTCATTTTCCCACACAAGTTTTCGCTCGGAAATACTAAGTTTATCTAAATCTATAAGTACACAAGGCGAAATTTCACTCAGCACAGGTGCTTTTTCACAGGAGATGAAAAGTACGGGTGAGATTTCCTTTAAACGCATTATAAGCCCTTCGCCGTATTCTAATTCTTCGGGTAAATTATATATATTTATGTAGGTATTTGATAGCATGGATTCTAGCGATAATTGGTCATAAAACTGCTCTTTTTCTGCATATAATGAGGAGTTTAGGGCTTTATAATCAATGTTTATAATACTAATTTGAAGCGCTAAAGCAAGGTGAGAAAGCAAAAATCTTTTTCCACTACCACTCCTGCCACAGAGCAAAAACACACCGTCGTCCCAAGCGGTAAGCCCACGAGTTAGCATGGCAAAAGCATGGTTATTTACGAGAATTGGAGTGGATGGGACTTCACACTCATGACAAAACATAGCAAGTGCTCCGCTGATTGAATTGTCACCTTTTAAAAATATTTTAACCCTTGGTCGTATATGCAAAATGCCATGGTAATTATATTCAAAAAGCTGACGCCTTAGTGGAGAATATGCATTTTCAAGCCTTGAACTCTCCCCTTTTTCCCATAATGAAAAAATAGAATTTACAAGCATAACTGTCGGAGCTTGCTCGGTTTCTTTTCCGAGTAAAGTGGCATAACATTTTTCATATTTATGGTGATATGTGGGCGCTAGCGCCATTAAAAAGGCAAGAATTTCTATTTCCGTCATTTGATAAAAGGCGATTAAGCGGAAAAATTCAAGCTCAATTCCGCTTTCTATGCTTTGTTTTGCCCTCTCGAAAATGTGGCTTTGGCTGTCTTTTAAAAGCTGTTTTTGCACCTCGGAAAAAGTCAAATCTATCTGCGGTGTTTTGTCTTTCGGCGGAACGATAAATGGAAGAGATAGTCCCTCAGACTGTAAATTTGTGGCTAAATCCAAAATGCAGTCTAGCCTTGAAAAGCAGTCGAAAAGCATGTCGTCACTGCTTAAATATGCTCCGCTTTTGCTAAGAATTTCTTCTAAAACACTTTCAACATTTGTCATTTTGTTACCTAACTCCTTCCAGGGGGATCTTTACCAAAAATTGCTTTATATTGCGCGTCGCTTTGTGTGCGATATTCGCCAATCAAATTCATCGTGTCATATAGGTCGTTAGTTTCTGATTGTTTGTTCAGCAATGGAACGAGTTTTGAAAAAAGTCCGGTTAAAGCATTTGGTTTTAACTCTTTTTCTTTCGTAAAACCCGCTGCATTGTAAATATTAATTATCTCATCGCAGTCGGATATCATCGTGGTTAACTTTCCAGCATGATAAATTGATTTAAATAGCATGTCTTCGATTTTGCTTTTGCCGTAATGCTCAAGTCTGCCACTTTCATATCTATGCATGTCTTCAATTGTTCCAATTGCATCAGAGTCTTCTTTTTTCGTTTTCTTTTCATTGAAATACTGCACACCATCAAGTGCGCTATACATATTTTCAGTTGTTTTCAATGCTTCATCTGTGAGGTCTTTATAAGTAGATGTCCCCAAAAAACTAGATGTCGAATTTAGTATTTTGATTTCCTCAGGTGTTATTGGCTCTATAAGTCCAGATTTTCCCATCAAAGCACGGCTGTAAACTATGTTGCTGTTATAAGCTTGGGCACGTTCTGTAAATTGCGCTTTTTTTATTGGGTCGCTCTCGGTTTTGGCTAAATTTAGAATTTTATCACGCTCTCCATCGGCACGCTGTTTTACACTGTCTATTATTCTTAGTTTTTCGTCAGCACCATTTTTTCTACTATAATGTCTTTTTATTTTTTCATAATAAGAATTGCCCGCACCCGTACCTCTCAAAGCTTCGTTTAGTAAGTTATCTTTAACCTGATCTTTAACGCTTTCCTTAACAGTCAAAAATTTATTTCCTATTGTTGGCTGGTCGTCCATTTTAGCTTTCATAAGGTCAAGTTCCATAATTCTGTGCCTGTGTTTTGAAATATGCTCGCTGTTTTTTCCACTGTTTTTCTTTTCAATTTCTAGCTTGAGATTTTCATTTTGAATATCTATTTCAGCAAGTTGTAACTTTGCGGTTAGTGCATGGTTTTTCACATTTTCATAAAATTCTAGGCACTTATCCTGAGTTTCTTTTTGTTTTTCGGGATTATTCACAACTGCACCCGCTGTTCCAATTTGCTGATTTGCTGTATTATAATACTCGGCGAGTGTTTTGAAGTTTGTTCTTAAATCTTTGAAATCAGTGCTTAATTTAAGTGCATCGAGTAAAACTTTTTCTACGGGATTTATGCCCATTTTGTTTGATTCATTGTTTTCATTCTCAAATTCATTTTTAAAAGCAGCTGCTGTAAATGATGATTTTGAAAAGTCCCAACCACTATTTGTAGGATTTTCTGATACACCATTATTAAACGTTTTTGATGCATTAGCACTAAGTTGGAATTTAGCAAGTTCCCACTCTTTAAATGTGCATTCAAAAAGAGTCGCTTGCCAGAAAAGCACCTTAGCTTCAGATTTTACGCCAACACTGCCATTCAATCCACAGTCGAAGTTGCCATTAAAAGTCAAGTCTTGGGGTTTTATTTTACCGCTTTCTTTTTTCAAGGTAATTGATGTGCCGATATTTGCGTTAACTCCCATTTTCGCACTTGCGAAAAGAGCTAGTGCCAACTCAGCAATCATTGGCAAGCCAGCGGAAACTGCTGCGTCAAGCGACAAAGCCCCCTCGAGTGTTAATTCTCCATTTCCATTTAGTTCGAGTGATTTTTCTGAATTTTCTTCAAAAAATCCACTATCCATTTTTCCGCTTACTCCAAGTTTTCCTTCCGTTTTTGCGCTTGGGTTTAGAGAAATTTCAAAATTTAATCCAGGTAAAAGAGGAAGCTTCATTAAAGTAAATTTTTCTTTAAACTCAAAAAATGTCGAACTATAACTACCTTTAACTTGATTATTTTCAAAGTCAATTGAAAATCCATGACCACCGCCTACGTCGCCGATTTCATATTTATCTCTTTGACTTCTGCTAAATGTACCTGTGATGTTTCCGCCAGCAACCTGACCTTGGGTATAAACTGCTCTTTTCGGGCTTGGAGGAATTGAAAAAGTCAAAAGGTTTGTGAGATTATCAATCAACTCATCATTGCTTCCGTTTTTAGCGTCGCCATCAACTTCACTGCTGAAACCTTCGTTTTTTGAAACTGCTTCAATTGCAATTTCGTTTATGGAAACAACATTATTTGTTATAGAAATGCCTTTTAAGTTGACGATAAAACCACCATAAGCATCACTTTCTGCCTCTAAACCCTCTATATTTATTAAATTTGCCATTATAGTTCCGTCATCATTTTTGGTGTATGAGACACCCTCTGCACTGCCTTTGACTTCACCTAAATTTATATCACCGTTTGTAGCCACACTCCCAGCAGTTATATTAGGTGTAAAAAAGCCGTTATCAGGAATGATTAAATTTGCAAGCAGATCAAAAGTTCCCACACGCTCGGAAGTGTTGTCAATGGTTGTACGGGTGGTGTCGGTTAATGTAAACGCTCCGCCATATATAGTGTTTTCGTCATCTGTCGTTGTGTCGATAATAACAGGTGTAGCATTTTCATACACTGAAGGAGTTTCGGGTGTTTGCACTGTTGACGTATTTTGGTTTGTGTTTGGGGGTGTAGCGTTTGCTATTTTTTGGCTAATATCTGCTTCAGATAAAACACCGCCTTCAAACGTAGAAACAGAGGAAATGTCTTTACCACTTACATCGCCATTTTCAAAACTTATTACACCATCTTTAGAGCTGATATATTCGAGATTTATAGTTTTATTGTTTATCTTAAATGTAATTTTATTAATATAAAATTCGCCACTATCAGCAATTAGTGGACTTGTAAAACTGGTATCGACTGTTTTGTTGCCGAGTTTGTTTATCTTAATATTATCAAATCTTAGGTCTTTGGTTCCGTTTTCGTTTTGTGTAATTTTTGCTTTACCCAAACTCATGTCCAAGCCATCTAAATGAAAGGGTGTTTCGCCCAAACCCTCGGCGGAGATTTTTTGGTTTGAGTTTATTTCAATATCACCCATTTGTTGTTTGGTGACAGTTGTTCCGCCTCTGTTCGCAAAGAAAAGGTCTGCTCCTGATCCAACGGCAGAGTGTAAACTGCCTGACCTGCGTCCTGTGAGCTGTGCTGGACCTAGGTCTAGCACTAAGCCTTTGTCCAAAAGGACGGAAGAGCCTTTAACTTGGTGACCGCTTTTTCCTGTAATTGGAGAACCATTGATTTTAAAGTCTACACTTCTTGAAAAAAACCTATCTATTTTACCAAAAAAGCCTAAATTTTCATCTTCGGCGAGTGAAGATGTTTCCCCAGTATCATCGAAAAAATTTTCGCTTTGCTCTGCAGAAATTGTTTCATTCTCTCCAAATGAACTTAAAACAGCGAGTTCTGCCCCAGCTAAAGAGGCAAAACCGCTGTTTTGTAGACCACCGATTGAAAAGGCGGTTTTTTTAGTGCTATTTTTAGTTTTTTGTGTTGCTTGTTGAACAGTTGAAGTTTCAGGCATAAGGATTCCTCCCGATAAACTGAGTAAATACTATATATTTATTCTATCAAAACATGTTAACAATTGCAATCTTTTTCTGCAACAGCATCTTGACCACCGTGGACATCGTTCCAAATATTATGTTTTTGAAATAGTTTTACATCTTTAATAACTTGGCTTTCGCTTTTGTCCATGATTGTTGCGATGCCTGCATAATTAAGTTCTAGCGCGTCTTTATTTCCGTATAATTTTTCGCTGTAATCCCTATAAATCGGCACATATTTTTTCTTTATATGCCCTGAATAAAGCATCCAAATTCCAAATAAAAAGCAAAAGCTGACAAAAATCAAATTGCCTATATACGCTGAATGGGCTCTTTGTTCCTCAGACTCCATTCCAGAAATTATCATGCCAATATTCCAGAGAATTAGAAAAATTCCCCAACCATATTCTTTTTTTGCTTTTCTTTCAAACCACGCTAGGGCTTCTTCGCTGTTGTATGTGTTCATAAATTTCTCCGTTCGTATTAAATAAATCTATAATTAAACTCTTTGTTGAGTAACGTCATTAATCCATTTTTTTGATCTATAACGTGCAAAACCAAAGAAAAATTTAACAATTCTTTCAGTTGCCATAGCGGCAATAACCCAAAAAGCACTAAGCTCTAAAACCAAGCCACAAATCGCCGCCATAGGCAAAGAAACCAACCACAAGGGCATTGTGTCTATCATTGCGGCAGAGCGTACATCTCCCCCACCACGCAAAATTCCAACGACGTTTGTTGCATTAAATGAGCGTAATGATAGGAAAACAAAGGTTGAAACTTGCATCATGCTTGCGATATCAGACGATAATTCGGACAAGCCAAATATTGGGTAAACGTATGGCTCTATGAAGAAATATAGTATAATAAGCATAATTCCGCCGATAACAGCACCTGAAAGCATGGCAACGGTTATGAGTGCCGAGCCGACGTCGAAAACATTTTCTTTGCTAGCTCCCCTGCCGATTTCACGCCCGATAATAACGGCTGCTGTTGCAGCAATTGCAAAGGCTGTGACTGTGCAAAGTTTGTCGAGGTTACCTGCGATTGTGTAAGCGGCTAAAATTTCTTTGCTGTTGTCCATATGTCCCATGATTGTGGGATAAAGAGCTGTGCCGAGTCCCCAAATTGTTTCGTTTAAAACAACTGGAGTTGCATATTTTACATATTTTGCAACCATTAATCTGCCAGGGGCTAAGGCAAGTTTTAAGTTTAATTTGAAAATTTTGTTGAATTTTGCATAAAACACTGCAACAAAAAACTCAACAATTCGCGAAATTAAAGTGGCTAAAGCTGCACCTTCAACACCCATTGCAGGTGCTCCGAACTTACCAAAAATTAACACCCAGTTTAAAAATGTGTTCAACACCATTGAAATACTGAAAATAATAAGACCCATTTTTGGGTTTTCCATGCCCCTGTGAGCGCCAACATAAACACCTGTAAGGCAATTGAAAATATAAGAAAAACCGACAATTCGTGAGTAATCGGCAGAAATTTCAATCAATTCAGGGTTATTTGAAAAAAGTGACATGAACTGAGTTGGGATTAAATACATCACTAAAGCAAAAATTATGCTTATAAAACTAGCGATGTAAAGACCAATTCCTATCAGTCTGCTTATGGCTTCAGTGTCACCTTTGCCCCAATATTGACTGATTAGTACAGCTGCACCGCTCTGAAGTCCAAAAATTATGAGCTGAACGACAAAAATTGGAGTGTTTGCAACAGTTACAGCTGCCATTGATGCCTCGCCCAGAAGTCCGACCATAAATGTATCGACCATTCCAAGGCTGGTCATTATCAAGTTTTGTAAGATTATTGGTAATGCGAGGAGGAACATATTTCTGTAAAAACTTGCTCCTCTGTTCATAAATTTAAACATTCTTCACCTAAAATTTAATTATTAAATATTTTTGTATTACTTTAATAATAACATAATTTGTACATTAAATCTACAATTTTCTTATTATTTTGTATAAATAAAACACTCGAAAAATAAAAATTTTTCGAGTGTTTTATTTATTTTACAGCTTTTAGTGCATTTATTACATTATCACCGACAAAAGCTAAATCTTCAGCGGTAAACATTGCAGGAAAATTGTCAGAAAATAGGAACTGAGCTGATGGTGGGAATTCGTCATCCCCTGCCCAAATCAAAAGTTTGACCCAAAGACCGCTTAAAAACTCAATTTCAAACCCTTTGTCCCCCCCTGCACATGGTTTTCCACCAATTGCAAGACATGCTTTTTCAAATTTTGCCAAATTAAAGCCAAATCCAAAAGCCAAACGCATGATGCATCTGCCTTTAAACTGCTGTAGATAAACATTTCCCCAAGGCACTTCAGAGTATGCCAAAAATGTCCCGCCCGACTCTTTCGCCATGCCTTCCATCAATGCCCTACCCATCAAAATTCTGAATGAGGGGGTTTTAATTTCATCGCCATCAGCTTTAAAAACTGTCATTTCGGGGTATTTTACAAAAATTTCATTTCCAATAAAACACATTTTAAAACGTGAATTTTCTGTATCAAATTCAAATCCGCTACGCTCTGCCATATGGCGAGGTGACATTTCGGAAAATTGTTCTAAATAATGCTCTAAAGGCACTTCGTTTTTGTTATCAGGTATGATTTTTGTGTCCATTTAAACTATCTTTCCTTTCGCTGACCATGCAAATTATGAAAATAAACCTGCGTCAGTATGTGGTAAAAAGCACGCCGCTACAAACTCGTCCATATACCCAGGGTGAACCGAAAGTTCAAGATAGGTCATGTTTTGTCCGAGTTCAAATGTCTTTTCTGTGGCATCGTCTGAAATTAACATAGCGCACGCACCGACAAGTGAGCTGTTTCCTATATATTTATACTTTGAAAGCTCAATATTTGGAAGCATACCAATGCTGATTGCGTTTTTAATGTCAATTCCGCTACCAATTCCGCCTGCGATAAACACCCTGTCAATGCAACTGTGATCCATGTCAAGCGAGTTGAGCATAGAAGCAATTGCAGAGTAAATTGCGCCTTTTGCACGGATAAAGTTGTCGATATCAATTTCAGAAATCGCAATTTCTTTACCGTCAGCACTTTCAGAAGCAAAAGCCAAAACATAAGATGCGCCATAGTCATCACGTTTTATGCGATAGCCTGTTCTGTCAAATTTACCTCTTGCAGAGATGATTTTACAGCGGAAAAGTTCGGCAATAGTGTCGATAAGACCACTTCCGCAAAGTCCTGCAGCTAGTGTTCCCTCTTCACCGATGATTGTAAGTTTTGGCTCCATGCTCTCCTCGTCAATGGTACATGCTTCGATAGCGCCGACAGTCGCACGCATACCGCAACTAATGTCACCACCTTCAAAAGCAGGCCCAGCACTGCAAGCACAGCAGAGCAAAAAGTCTGAATTTCCGAAAACTAGCTCGCCATTTGTTCCCAAATCGACGAAAAGCGTAAGCTTTTCACTAATCCAAAGCAGAGTATCAAGCGTTCCAGCTGTGATATCCCCTCCGACATAGCTTCCGACATTGGGCGCAAAAATTACAGGAGCTGTTGGCAAAATTGGAAGATTTACATCCGCCGCAGTTTTACCATGAAGTTCCAAAAATTCGGGTATATATGGCTCGAGGCGAATTGACTCTGCATCAGCTCCGACGAAAAGGTGATTCATCGTAGTGTTGCCGGCGATTACGCATCGAACTATTTTATGAAACGGAATTCCACTCTCACGGCTGAGAGTTTCTATCATTGGAACTAAAGTTTCCTCGCAAATTGCACGGCGAAGACGCTCTTTTCCTCCGTCTTTTGATGACTGAATTATTCTGTTTATAACATCGGCACCGTAGCGGATTTGACCGTTACCAGCACTAACTTTTCCAGCGATATCACCTTTAATAAGGTCGATTAAAAGCATGGAAACTGTGGTTGTTCCGATGTCAACCGCTATACCATAATCGCCCTCTTTGGCATCTTCAACGCCATATTTAAGGCGTGAAAAAATCATGGACATAGCAGCGTTATACATGCCGCGCTCTTTTGGAGAGCTTAAATCGGCAGTTTGAATTCCTGATTTAAACGCACTGGCTTCGTCAGAAACGAACAAAGTCGCATCACCCGAAACCCAGCTCTTACATGCAAGCCTTACACCGTCGTCGAAATCTTCTTTTGACAGGTGCATATTTTGCTCAATATCAACAGAACCCGCAATTAAAGAAACCTTACATTTACCGCAAGTTCCCAATCCCGAGCATGGTGCATCAATTGCAATTCCTTCACGGATTGCAAGATCTAAAATATTATCACCAAGGTTGGCGGAGACCTTATGGTCTCCGTTTCCCTCGATTTTGAAAGTTATATTATATTGCATAAGCAAAATTCACTTTCGCTAAAATTACATTTCTAGGAAAGAATCAGCGAATAGGAAGTTGTCTTTGATAACGTCGCATGATTTGATTGTTTCCATCATACGCTTATCGCAAGGGTTAAGGATAGCAGATGTTAGACCTGCTTGCATTGACATAGCGATCATAGCGCTGTCAACGATGTGGCGAACGTCTTTTGGCATACCGTTAGATACGTTTGAAAGACCACCAGTTGAGTTTAGTCCCATGTCACTTAGTTCTTTGATGAATTGTAGTGTTTGGACTTGTTTGTCTTGCATTCCTTTGATAACTAGGAATAGTGGATCAAACCACATGTCTTCAGCGTCCATGCCGTGTTCCATACCACGCTCTAGCATTTCTTGGCAGTAAGCCATGCTCTCGTCGTTGTCTGAAGGAACGCCGTCTTTTGAGCAAAGTGCGATAACGATAGCGTCGTTAGCAGCAGCTAGGTCGATGTATTCAATTCTGTCACCAGCGTCAGCTGAGTTAACAATTGGTTTACCTTTTGAACGGTTATAAACTTGGATACCAGCTTCGATAGCTTTCATGTTAGCTGTGTCAAGAGCGATGGGCACATTGTCAAAGTTTTCTTGAAGAATTTTAACACCCCATTGCATTATCTTCAATGGCCGAAGCCATTTCCAAATGACGCTTCAAAGCCGGTAGATCATGT
>CAYJOS010000065.1:0-11973 GCA_964371875.1 uncultured Oscillospiraceae bacterium
GATTTAGGCAACGTAAAAATGTACTTTTTCCTGAGCCTGAGGGCCCTATAACAACGATAACAGAGCCTTTTTTAATGCTGTAGTTAACACCATCTAAAGCTTTGATTTTTCCGCCTTTATACCATTTTTTTAAGCCTTTAGTTTCAATAATATTACCTTTCACGTTCCTTAAACCTCCTTTCAAGTCTGCCCATGAGGTATGATAGTCCGCTGACAAAAATTAGATAAATCACAGCAACACTGATTAGCGGATACATATAATCATAGGTTAAACCACCGATTTTATAGGCTGAATATGTGAGATCTGCAAGTCCAATATAACCTGCAACCGCAGTTTCTTTCAGCAAAACTATAAACTCATTTCCGAGAGAGGGGAGTGCAGTTTTGAATGCTTGTGGTAGAACTATGTAACGCATGGTTTGAACATAACCAAAGCCAAGGCTTCTGCCTGCTTCGGCTTGTCCAGCATCTACAGACATGATACCACCACGGATTATTTCGGCAACATATGCACCTGAATTTATACCGAAAGTGAGTATGCCAACCAAAATTTTGTTTCTTGAACTTGCCATGAAAACAAAAAACATTAGCATGATTTGAACGACAACAGGCGTACCACGTATGACAGTCAAATAAATCTTACAAATAAAGTTAAAAAAGCCTAGGATAAATTTGGGTAAACCATGCATATCGGAGCCGTTTTTGTCCCAGCTAACACGAACCAGTGCAACGACAACACCTATTGCAACGCCTAGTAATAGGGCGAAAAATGTCAAAATTAATGTGTTTTTTAAGCCTTCCAGATAAACGGTATATCTGTCGGCGTAGAAAAAAGCTTGATAAAAACCAAAACAAACTTCTTGTATATTTTCTGATGAATTTAAAATCCATTCCGGAGCGTCTAAGAGCCATTGCTCGTCGACTCTGAGTAGTTTTTCTCCCATTTGCATACCTCCTGTGTTCGAGTGTCAAAAAAGTAATAGTGCTTGGTTACTGTGACGAAAAACAAAAGTTTTACTAAATTTTTTTCAAAAAATTTCGGGTTCTTAGGGCAGAGCCATAAGGTGTTTTCCGCAGAAAACGCAATCTTTTGTTAAAAAAAGGGCGACAGCTTGTCGCCCTTTTTAGTTAAATTACTCAGCTGTGATATAAGTGTCTAGGATAGCTTGAACTGTACCGTCTTCGATTAGCTCTGAAATAGCCCCGTTAACAGCTTCGTAAAGAGCTGTGTTGTCTTTGCTCATAGCAGCAGCATAGTCTTCGATGATATACTCAGTTTCAAGGATTTTTAGACCTTCGTTAGCTTCAACAAAAGCTTTTGCAGGTTCGCTGTCGATAACAACGCAGTCAACTTTGCCTGTTGTCAAAGCCATAACAGCGTCAGCGCCTTTTGTGTATCTGTCGATTGTGCCAAGACCAGCGTCTTCGATGTCGCCTGTTGTGTAGATGTCGCCTGTTGTTGACATTTGAACACCAACAACGTGGTTTGCACCGTCAGCAAATAGGTCATCAACTGAAGTGATAGCGCTGTCTTCTGCTACGATAACAACTTGAACGCCTTGTGCATAGCTTTCAGTGAAGTCAACTTGAAGCATACGCTCTTCAGTAACTGTCATACCAGCAAGAACCAAGTCAGCTTTGCCTGAAGCAACAGTTGTTGTTAGTGAACCAAACTCCATGTCGTCAATAACTAGTTCAAGACCAAGTTTTTCAGCAATAGCTGCTGCGATTTCAGCATCAATACCGATGATGTTTTCGCCTGTTTCGTCATAGAACTCATAGGGAGGGAATTGAGCATTTGTCGCCATGATCAATTTGCCCTCTTCAACAGTTGTAAATTCGCCTGTTGTTTCTTCGGTAGCTTCTTCAGCTTCAGCTTCTGCTTCTGCTTCAGCTTCGTCTGCTGCTAGTGCTTCTTCAAGAGCCTCAGGTGTTACGTCTGAAGCAGTTGATGGTGCTTCTGTTTCAGCAGGTGAACCGCCACAAGCTGCAAGTCCGATTAGCATTACCATTGCAAGCAGTAATGCAAGTGATTTTTTCATCATTTTCTTTTTCCTCCAAATTGAAATTGTTTGGGATAAATCCCGCTCCGATATATTAGCATATTTTCATTAATTTTGCAAGTATATTCATTCTAAATTATGAAATTATAGATAATTCATACATTGCATTCGCATAAATATTCGTAATTTTGATTAAATGTTCTATTTCTATATACTCATCAGGCTTGTGCATAACTGCTTCGTTATCAGGAAAAGCAGGGCCGAAGGCTACGCAGTTTGGTATAGCTTTAGCGTAAGTTCCACCACCTATGCACATAAGTTCTGCTTTTTCGCCTGTTGTTGCTTCATAAACTAGAGATAGAGTTTTGATTAATCTGCTATCGGCTGGCATATAAAGGCTTTCTGTATTGTGGATATCTTTAATTGAAAAACCGCTAGCAGTCATAATATTTTCAAGTTTTGACTGAATTTCAACACCGTCAGCAGTAACAGGGAAGCGAATATCCATATTTAAGAAATAGTCTTCATTGTCAAGACCCATAATGCCCAAATTTAAGGTTAAATCGCCTGAAAGTTCGTCACAGCAGTGAACACCAAGTGCTTTACCGTTAACGTCAGGTGCAAATTTTTCATTTATGAAGGAAACAAGTTCGCCCGATGTTCCATCAAGACCCATTTCGCCTAAAGCTGTAAATAAACGGAAAAATGCGTTGTCACCTGTGTGGGGTATGCTTGCGTGGGCACTTTCGCCGTGAGCTTCGATGACAAGTGTGTTTTCAACTTTGCAAATTTCGACTTTTTCAAATTTTTTGTCTAAAATTGCAGACATTTCATTTTCGGGCATGACAACTATAGCCTTAGCATATTCAGGTACAATGTTTGGTACAGTACCGCCGTGTATAAATTTTAGATAGCGGTCTGATTTTTCAATTTTCTTGCCAAAAGTCCCGATAATATGACCTTTTTCGCCATTAATAATTGGGAAATCTGCATCTGGAGTGAAAGCCATGACAGGAATTTCACCGCCGTTTGCCACATAATGTCTAATACAACCCGAACCTTTTTCTTCGTTAAGCCCAAACATAATGCGTATACGACGGTTGATTTTTAATCCACTTTCTTTGATAGCGTTCATAGCGTAAATTGCGGAAATTACAGAACCTTTGTTGTCTATAGCACCACGTCCATAGATTTTTCCGTCAACAACCTCAGCACCAAAAGGAGGATGAGTCCAGCCTGTTCCCTCGGGAACGACGTCAAGGTGGGCTAAAACGCAGACCATTTCTTCGCCTTCGCCAAATTCACACCAGCCGACATGTCTGTCCATGTGGTCGGTTTTAAAACCGAGTGAATTTCCAAGGTCAAGGCAATATTGAAGCGCTCTGTCGGCTTCTTCGCCGTAGGGCATGTTTGGCTTTGGTTCGCCATCAACGGATGGGATTTGGATTAGCTCTCTAAGGTTATTAACCATTTCGGGTCTGTTATCTCTAATGCTTTCAGCAAAATTCATTGTTTATCTGCTCCTAATTATTTTAATTTATTTATTCAAAATCGTCAAAATCTGCAAAATCATCATATTCATCATTGCGTGTAAATGCTTCCACAAATTTTAGCATTAGTGGAATATAACTTGCAATGAACATAAGTCCTGCAATTATTGCGACAAATTTCTTGGCATTTTTTGGCACAAGAATTCCTATGACTATGCCAAGAGAACCTAGGCAAGCTTTCATCATGCCCAGTGTTTTCCAATCAGAGTCAGCTATAAAATTATCAACGCCATTTAATATCTTTTTCATATTGAGCACTCCTTAATTTAAAGTTATAAATATTTTACCATATAAGATATAAAATCTCAATAAAATGTTTTTTACATAATATAAAAATCCTCACATATATTTAAAAAACGGAGGTGGGACATGAATAGGATGAAACGACTGGTCTTTAACACTGCATTGCTCACAAGTGTATCCCTTCTCATTCGGGTCATAGGAATGGGGCTTCAAGTTTATCTTGTATCAAAAATCGGCTCGGCAGGTATAGGGCTTTTCACGCTTGTGCTTTCGGTGGGGTCATTGGCGGCAACTTTTGCAATTTCGGGCATACGCTTCACTTCAACCAGATTGATTTCAGAAGAACTTGGAGTTGGAAATTCAGGTTCTGTTTCTGCAACGGTCACTCGTTGCTGTACATATGCGACAATTTTCGGCACAGCAGGAACGGTTATTTTGCTTTTAACCGCCGAGAGAATTGGCTTTCTTTGGATAGGTGACGCAAGGACAGTTTTAAGCCTTGAAATTTTCTCGTTTAGCCTTCCTTTTATATCAACTTCAGCGGTTTTGGGTGGATATTTCACCTCGACAGGCAGAGTTCATAAGTCAGCTGGTGTGCAATTTGTAGAGGAAGTTTTAAGGGTAGTTTTCACGGTTTGGTTTATGCAATATGCACCTGATGGGGACTTAGAGCTAGGTTGCGCCGCTGTAATTTTGGCTAGTGTGGTTTCTAATATCATCTCATTTGTACTGCTTCTTATTGTTTACAAAAAAGACAGACAAATGTATAAATCAGGCATAACAGGCGAAAAATTAACTCGCCGTATGCTTTTCATAGCTATGCCACTTGCTCTATCGGCTTATGCGAGAGTTTCGCTGACTACACTGCAACAACTTTTAGTTCCAAGAGGATTAATGAGTTCAGGAGCGAGTGCCGACAAAGCCATGAGTGACTATGGAACTATACAGGGCATGGCTGTGCCTGTTGTCGCATTTCCTGCTTGTTTTTTGCTTGCTTTGAATGAATTGCTTGTGCCCGAACTGACAGAAGCTCAGGTCGTTGGAAATAATAAGCTAATTTCAAAACTTACCAGTAATTTACTGGAACAATGCCTAGTTTTTTCTGTTGGGGTGACAGCAATATTATTTACCTTTTCGCATGAGCTTGGAATGGGGATTTATAATTCCGCCGAGGCTGGGGAGTATATTAAAATTTTAAGCCTACTCGTTCCGCTAATTTACATGGACTTAATCACAGACGGTTGCCTCAAAGGCTTGGGCGAAATGTTATATTCCATGTGTATAAATGTGGTGGACTCTGTTATAAGTGTAGCTCTAGTGATTATTTTGCTACCGAAATACGGAATTATGGGCTTTATAGTCGTAATTTTCATAACTGAATTTATAAATTTTGCACTGAGTATGCAAAGATTATGCACAAAGGCGAAAATTGTCATAAGCCTAAGACGCAGCGTAGTATCTATTATATGTGCAATTGCCGCCGCTCAGGGTGTAGAGCTTTTTTTCAGAATGAGCGGGATTACATATTTTGATATAGTAAGGACAATTTTCGCAGTAATTTTATCGGGTTTGGCTTATTTAGTACTGCTTATTTTATGCGGTTGTATAGATTTAAAAAGCCATACCATCAGACGTGCGTTAGGTGAAAAATTTAGCTAATCGAACCTCTATTAATTTCAAAAAGATATTCTAACCTTTTGGAAAGTTCAGAATTCTCCTCAGAAACCAATCGTGGGTCAGCTTCCAGAACTTTTTCAGCGGCGGTTTGGGCATCTTTCAGTAAATTTGTATCAGTACACAAATCTGCAATTCTCATTTCGGGCAAACCATGCTGACGACTGCCGAAAAAGTCACCGGGTCCACGGAGTTTCAAATCCTCCTCCGCTAAAACAAAGCCGTTTGAGGTTTTGCAAAGTGCGTCAAGTCGCTTTTTCGTTTCGGGATTTTGGGTGTTTGAAATCAAAATACAATATGACTTATGCCCACCACGACCGACACGTCCACGGAGTTGGTGCAACTGGCTTAAACCAAAACGCTCGGCATTTTCGATTATCATTAGCGAAGAGTTTGGCACGTCAACCCCAACTTCGATTACAGTTGTAGAAACCAAAACGTCAAATTCTCCAACTGAAAAAGCGGTCATGATTGCCTCTTTGTCCTTGGCTTTCATTTTTCCGTGGACACAGGCAATTCTTAAATTTGGGTGCTTTGCTGTTAGGGAGATGGCTTCATCTTCGGCAGAGCGTAAATTGACCATGCTTTCAGGATTTTCTTCTATGGTAGGACAGACAACAAAAACCTGTTTGCCCTCGGCACATTGCTTGTCTATAAAAGCATCTATTCGTTGCCTGTAATTTTCACTTACGGCAAAAGTTTCAACCCCTTGTCTACCAGGGGGGAGTTCGTCGATTATGGAAACGTCCAAGTCACCGTATAGCATAAGGGCGAGAGTTCTCGGGATTGGCGTTGCTGACATGACTAAAACATGCACTTTTTCGGATTTATCTGCAAGCGCACTTCGCTGGCGAACTCCGAAACGGTGCTGTTCGTCTGTTATGACGAGTTTTAAATTGTGAAAAGCCACACCTTGGCTGATTAGCGCATGAGTTCCGATTACGACAGAGGCTTCACCGCTGTAAATTTTTGCATAGGCTTCACGTTTTGCTTTTACGCCAAGAGAGCCTTTTAATAACACAACATTTATATTAAATGGAGCAAGGAAAGCAGAAATTGTTTTAAAATGCTGTTCAGCCAAAATTTCCGTAGGCACCATGAACGCAGTTTGAAATCCGCTTTTCACAACCGCCCAAATTAAGGCGACAGCCGCGAGAGTTTTTCCGCTACCGACATCGCCTTGAATTAGCCTGTTCATGGCAAAGCCAGAATTTAAGTCCTCCAAAGCTTCGTCAATTGCCCTTTTTTGGGCATTTGTGGGCGAAAAGGGGAGAGTATTATAAAACTCCGACAAATCAGGTCGGGGTATTTTTATTCCGCTAGTTTTTTTGTTTTGACCACCCATGAGTTTAATCGCACAGGTGAAAACAAAAAGTTCTTCAAAAATTAATCTATGCCTTGCATTTTCTAGGGCTTCATCGCTTTCAGGAAAGTGAATATTATGATAGGCATATCTCGCCTGAGCCAGTGAAAATTCTTCCCTAACCGAATTCGGCAAATAATCGGGAAAAGTTTCCCTACAAAAATCCAGTCCTGCCGAAACAGCTTTCATAATCATTGTTTGACTAATTCCGGCGGTGAGTTTATAAACAGGAACAATCCGCCCCGTGACAAATCCGCTTGCATTTTCAGCTTCAAAAATGGGGTTAGTCATGGCTTTTTTACTGCCGATTTTGGATACCTTTCCGAAAAAGCGAAAACTCTCGCCCATTAAAAGTTGATTTTTTATATATGGTTGGTTAAAAAAGGAAATGTCCATAGAACCACTGTCGTCACAAACTCGAACTTTTGAAAGTTCAGTCTTGCCTTTGATGCGACTGCTTCGAGCTTCTTCGATAATCATCGCAGTAACGGTGACATATTCGTCAACAGGAGCGGTGGCGATAGTATAGCTTTTTCGTCTGTCGTCGTATCGTCGTGGGTAATTCGTGATGAGAGTGCCGAGGTCAGAAACTCCCAATTTTTGCAGTGAAATAGCCCTTTTTTCGCCAATTCCCTTTATATATCTAATATCATCTTTAAAATTTGCCAAAATATCACCTCCGAATTGTAATATTTTATCATAAACTGTTGTAAATTGCAAAATTTATAATTCTTTCCCGGGAAATGGGGTGTTTGGAAAATATTTACTAATAATTTCCAATTTAAAGTGCAAAAAAGCCAAAACTCAACAGCGTGTTTTGACAGTAAAATAACGCAACATAATATATATTTATGTATACTAAATGAAGGAGGAAAACACAGTGTCAATTCGGGAAAATTTTATCCGTGCACGGCGTGGAGTATCGGGAGGGGATACACTAAAAAGAAATTCGATTACCAAAAAAATTGCAGGACTAGCCTTAAACTTTTTGCTTGGCTTTGCGATGTCTTTTGCTCGAGTATTTTCGACAAGCTCGCCTTTTGGTCTGGGAATGGTTGCAAGAGCGGGAGGAGGCGGAGCAGGGGCGTTTTGCCTTTTGGGCACAGCCTTGGGTTATGTGATTTCAGGTGGTTTTGACTGGGGCATACGATATGTCGCAGCGGCGGTTTTGGTGTATACTGCGTCCTTTGTTTTCCACAGTTTGCCTATTTATAACAGCAGTTGGTTTATGCCTGTTATGGTCGGCGGAATAACTGCAATCACTGGACTTTTAGGCAGTTTTGAAACTTCGGGAGCTATGCCTTTTGCAGTTTTGATAATTACGGAAATTGTCCTATCGGCTGTTTCTGTGAGCTGTTTTAAAACTGCACTTTCAGGTGAAGAACGCACCAGCGAAGTTTTGGAAATGCGGTATAATGTCAGCATGGTGGTTTTAAGTGCAACGCTTTTGATGGCATTATCTAGGCTGAATATTATGGGCACGCTTTCGGTTGGTCGGGCGATTGCTATAGTTTTTGTTTTGATTGCTGCGTTTAAATGCGGTGCAGTTTTCGGAAGTGCAACAGGTGCAGCTTTTGGTTTTGCAATGGATGTTGCAAATGGTGGATATCCATTTTTCACCATGGCTTATGCCTTTTCAGGAATGATTTCAGGGCTGATTTCACGGCATGGAAAACTTGCATTTACTTTGAGTTATATTTTGGCAAATATGACCATAGTTTTGTGGACTTGGACAAATTCAATGAGGATAGACGCACTTTTTGAGTGCTTCGCCGCTTCCATGATTTTCGTTGCAATTCCAACCGAAGCGCTAGACTACATAGGAGGATTGATAAGAGAGCCACGTCTGGGAACAGGCGACACAGGGCTTAGAAAATACACAGCCGAGCGTATGAACAAAATGAGCGGTGCATTCAAAAAACTGTTTGAAACTGTACACGAAACCATGACAGAGGAAGCAAATGATAACGACCTCTCAACAGCCTTTGACAGGGCGGCGGATGCAGTTTGCGTGAAATGCAAAAACCGTGACAAATGCTGGCACGTGGACTATATCGACACGCTGTCAGTCATCAACGACGCAAGCCCCAGAATGCTCGCCCGTGGAAGATTAGAGCAGGACGATTTAGCCCCCAGATTTTTGAAAAAATGCAAAAACTCGGGAGCATTAGTCGGTGCTGTGAATAGTGAACTTCGTGGCACTATGTACAGGCGAAGTTTTGCAAGTCGGCTTGCGGAGAATAAAACAGCCGCTTATGCCCAATATTTGGATATAGCTGAAATTTTGAACTCAGTTTCCAAGGAGTTAAAACTCGATTGCCCCTCAGACCCTATAGCCGAACGCAGGCTTTTACGCTATTTGAGCAGTGTTGACATCGAAGCGACAGTTGCAGTTTTTAGGGATAGTCGAACAAGACTTAGGGTAACGATAGAGAGCAAAAATTGCGATAAACTAATATCAAACATTAAGTATTTAGAGGAACTTTCGGCAGTTTTGGGAACAAGACTTTGCTATGACAAGAATGTGGATTTAAGCACAGGAAAGGTGGTATTTTTAGAAGCAGAGCCACTGGCGGTTTCGGTTGGAATAGCTTCACTCAAAAAGCAAGGCGAAGCAGTCAGCGGTGACAGGGGAACATATTTCAAAACCGATGAAGGAGTTTTGTGCGTAATTTTATCTGACGGCATGGGAAGCGGTCAGCAAGCGCAAAAAGACAGCTCGGAAACGGTTTCAATTTTAGAAGGATTTTTGAAATCGGGAGTTGCACCTGAACTTGCGATGAAAATGTTAAATTCTGTTTTACTACTGAAAAATGGTGACAGTTTTGGCTATGCAACAGTGGACTTGATGTGCATAGATTTGTTTAATGGGGAAACTTGTTTTTATAAATACGGTGCTGCGCCCTCCTATGTTTGGAGCGGAAAAAATGTTCAGAGAGTGAGGGGAGAGAGCCTTGCCCCTGGTTTTGGTTTAGGCGAAGCGTCAGAACCTGACATAGTTCGCATGAGAATAAAACCCGGTGGCAGAGCGCTTGTAATTTCCGATGGAGTTTTGGCGGACAGCGATGATAAATGGCTACGTGATATGATTTCAGGTCATGACACGAAAGAAGCGAAAACTCTCGCCCGTGATGCACTTCGCACAGCGGTGAACACTCACGGTTCGTCAGACGACATGACAGTTTTAGTTGTGTATGTACAGGAGAGGACTTAGGAGATGGTAAAAGATAGTTTAATAAAATCAACAATTCGTCAAATAAAATACCTATTTCGTGGGAATAAATTTTCCAAATTGCGGTTAAAATCATTACAGAACAGACCGCAGGGAGGAAGCGAAATGGTTAAAGGTGTATCTAAAAGAGTTATAGTCGTAAAGTTTAGTCAGGCATCACTTTTTGACGAAGCAGTTTTTGTGGTCAAGGAAGATGCCTTGGGCATACGTAAGGAAACCGATGTTTTAAAAGAAGCTCAACGGGAGGCGGACAATTACATTGCAAAAACAGGAGTGGGGATGACTACCGTTTTTCAGAAATTTACAGCACCCGTGTACGTAGCAGCAGGCGCAGCCGCAACAGGAATTGCATGGCTTTTTTTAACCTTGGTTGGAATTTAATACAACTTACCACCCGTCGAGCAGAGTATAATTTTAAGTATACTCTGCTTGGCTTTATTTTATTGTCTTTTTTTGTTGTAAAATTCTAAATTAAATGTTAATATAGTACTGTACGCAAAATTTAAGGAGATTACTATGCAAATTCTTATAAAAAACATACTTGCAATCCTCCCAGAGGAAACGAAAATTACAGATATTTACATAAAAGATAATGAAATAATTTCAACTGACAAAGCTCCCGAAAATTTCACTGCTGATGAAATTATAAACGGAGCGGGAAAATTGGCGAGCGCTGGTTTTATAAATGCCCACACGCATAATTACATGACACTTTTTAGAAACTATGCCGATGACCTCACTTTTGAAGATTGGCTTTTTGGTCACATAATGCCCATGGAAGATAAACTCACACCCGAGGATGCATATTTCAGTGCAATGCTTGGCGCAATGGAGATGATAAAATCAGGCGCAACTTCTTACATGGACATGCACATGTTCCCTGAAGTGACGGTCAAATCCGCTCACGACAGCGGAATGAGAGCTGTAATTTCTCGTGGACTTTCAGGCGGAGAAAATGATGTCGAAGGCGGAAAAAGACGTATCCGAGAAGCCAGAGCTGAAATCGAAAAATTCAAAAATTTCAGCGACAGAATTAGCTTTATGATTGCCCCTCATGCGGTCTACACCTGCGACGAGGGATTTATGCGAGAAACCGCCGAACTTGCCAAAGAACTTGGCTTGGGAATTAATTCTCACATATCCGAAACCGACGGAGAAGTGAGCAGTTGCGTGGAAAAATATGGCGTTTCACCTGTTGAGTTTTATGAAAAATGCGGACTGTTAAATGAAAAAACCGTTGCGGCTCACTGCGTGCAACTTTCTGATAAAGACATAGAAATTTTGGCAAAAAACCGTGTAACTGCGGTAATTAATACAGGCAGTAATCTAAAACTTGCGAATGGTTTACCACGAGTAGACCAAATGAAAAAAGCAGGGATTAACATGTGCTTTGGCACTGACAGTGCGGCGAGCAATAATAGCCTGAGCATTTTGAGAGAAATGCAACTTTTCTCACTTGTGCATAAAGGCGTGACGAGAAATCCGACCATAGCCCCAGCTGTTGACTGCTATGACATGGCGACAAAAAACGGTGCAATTGCACTTGGAATGAAAGATAAACTCGGCGAATTGAAAGCTGGACAAAAAGCGGATATCGCAATTTTCGACATCACAGACGAGGGCAGAGTTCCGCTACTAAACGCAAAGTCTGCAATGTGCTATTCCTCGGCTGGCTGGAATGCGGAAACTGTCATAATTGACGGAAATATAGTGCTGAAAAATGGTGAATTTACGGCTATAGATGCCGAAAAAATAAAATTTGAAGTTAAAAATAGTTGCAAAAAATTAGGAATGGAGAAATAAAAAATGTACGAAGTAAGAGATATCAGCCTAGCCCCCGAAGGTGAGAAAAAAATTCAATGGGCATCACAAAACATGCCTATTTTGAATAAAATAGCAGAAGAATTC
>CAYJOS010000066.1:0-11843 GCA_964371875.1 uncultured Oscillospiraceae bacterium
ATACACTTTAAATTTATTCACACAAATATTATAAAAATTAACAGCTTATCTCTGACGGCTTGCATGAAAGGAATGCTCATAAAAATGGAAAATTTTGCGATTTATGAAACGAAATTTGGCAATTTCAAAATGAAGTATACAGATGGAAATATCACATTTTTTCAGAAAATATTTGACGAAAATATAAATGATTTTGGCACAAAAAATGAGCTTACAGATAAAGCTTATACGCAACTTGTTGAATATTTTGAAGGCAAAAGAAAGCAATTTGATGTGCCCTACAAACTAAATGGTACTGATTTCCAAAAGAGTGTTTGGTCTGCACTTTGCGACATCCCTTATGGCGAAACGAGAAGCTATAAGGACGTTGCAATTGCGGTCGGAAACGAAAAAGCAAGTCGTGCTATCGGCATGGCAAATAACAAAAATCCCTTGCATATTTTAGTGCCTTGTCACAGGGTTATCGGCGCTTCCGGAAAGCTTGTCGGCTATGCCGGTGGGCTTCCAATGAAAGAATTTTTACTTAATATGGAAGTCGAAAACAAATAATTTTATATAAAAAATCCCACTAACTCATACAAGTCGGTGGGATTTGCCTATCAATTTTAAGCATTCAACACGTCCGCTATAGTCGACGAGATGTCTTTTTCGATTAAGACCGACCTGTCGACTATTTCTTTTGCGCAATAGGTTTCTGTCAAATTTATGCTGGCAAAATTTGCTTTTTCATTGTTATATGTCATCTGCCAGAACGGATATTTAATAATCGACGGTGTATTAAATCCTACACCAAGTTCCAAAAACAGTGTTTTTCTACCACTATTTTCCTTTAAAAACAACTCATATTTTCTCATAGCATTGTCCCAACCTTCGTCTTGCACAAAGGTATTGTCTTTACGCAAATTGGTGGTCATCGGCTTTCTGCATTTTGGGCAGTATGGTATTAATTCGCTTGGAATTTTTAAATCCACTTGTTTTTCTACCATTTTGTAAACAATTTCTTTATTATCATATGTCATATTATGACAAGGGACAGAGCACTGAAACAAGCCGTAATCTCCCTGAGTATAGAAAAGTCGATTTTTGTCAAATCCACTTTTTTGAAAAATATGGTCGACATTGGTAGTTATTACAAAATATTCCTTACCCTCTACAAGTTTTAACAAATTTTGATAGGTGTCATTCAAATCCTGCTCGTAGCGGTTGTAAAAAATGTGTTTGCTGAAATATCCCCAAAACTCCTCAAGGCTTTTATGCGGATAAAATGCACCTGAGTACATATCAGAAAAACCATATTTTTCCTGAAAATCTGAAAACAATCTCTCAAATCGCTCGCCACTATAAACCAATCCAGCGGAGGCTGAAAGTCCCGCTCCTGCACCAATTACAACAACTTCTGCTTGGTCTATATAATTTTTCAGTATGGCAATTTTTTCTGAATAACTTTTCTCGTGATTTTCAATATTTTCCTTAAATAGCATCTAAATACCTCAATTTTTATGTTAATTTTAAAGCCTCACTCAAGAATTAAGCTTGACTGAGGCTTTAATCATTTTACGAATTTTTTTTAGTCTTTTAGTGTAAATCGTTCAATAATATTTTCCATATTCATGGATTGTGATGACAACTCTTCACTTGCCGCTGCGCTTTCTTCGCTAGTGGCTGAGTTTGTTTGAACTACAGCCGAAATTTGGTCGAGAGCAGAGGTGACAAGGTTAATTGCACTTGCTTGTGTGCTTGAAGCGTCGACAATTTTGCTCATCAAAATGGAAGTTTCTTTCGCCCTTTCAAGCACACTTGCAGTGTCGCCTGTTGCATCCTGAGCTAGTGAAACACCACGGTCAATGGAGCTGATTGAAGAGGCGATAAGATCGCCTGTACTCCTAGAAGCTTCGGCAGATTTTGCCGCAAGATTGCGAACCTCGTCAGCAACAACAGCAAAGCCTTTACCTGCTGAACCTGCTCTAGCTGCTTCAACAGCTGCGTTTAGTGCAAGGATGTTTGTTTGGAAGGCAATGTCGTCAATTGTTTTGATAATTTTGCTGATTTCTTTTGATTTTTCATCAATTTCGGTCATAGATTCCATCATACGTAACATTTTGTCATTGCTTGCGACGATGGCTTCTGTTGTTCCTTGCGCCATATGACCAGCTCGTTCAGCATCAACTGAATTACTGTTGATTTGATCTGAAATATTTTTAATATTTTTTGACAATTCAAAAACACCACTTGTTTGCTCAACCGAACCTTGGGCGAGTAGTTGAGCTGCATTTGCAACCTGTTGCGACCCGTGGGAAACTTGAACTGACATAGACCTTATTTCTGAAATTATATCATTCATATAGTCGATTAACTTATTGAGATTTGATTTAATCGGGGCAAATTCACCTGGATATTCTCTGTCTATGCTGAAATTTAAATTTCCATTGAGAATATTATCGGTCACTCTGACGATATCAGAAAGCACAAGTCCGACAAATTCTTGGGACTCCACAACAGCAACCGCCATTTTACCCAATTCATCTTCACTTTGATAATCTAAAGGATAAGATAGGTTTCCTTCTGAAAATGCTATTACACTTGCTTCCACTTGCACCATAGGTTTTGTAATTCCTTTGGTAATCGAAATTGCAATTGCTATAGAAATTATAATTGCTATGCCTGAGATAACGACCACAGTTATTAAGTTTTGACTCGAAGTTGCACTAAGCTCTGCGACTGTTTCCTCTGCATATGCTTCCATCTTCGTTAGCAAAGCTCCACCTTGTTCGATGACTTCTACAATCAGCGGTGTACATTCATTCAATATAATTTCCGCTACCTTATCCAAATCATCGTCGAAAGCAGCATCAAAAATTGGGTCGGCTACTGCCTGCCAAGCTTTAATTGTATTTATATAGTTATCTAAGTCCGCATCATCAAAAGGATAAATGCGTTCCATCATAGCAAGTGTTTCGTTTAAAGTTTCCAAAGGCTCTTGAACCGAGTCATAAATTTTTTGAACATTTCCAAATAGTGCCATTTGCCTTAAACGTAAAGCTACGTAATTGACTTCTTTTTCGCTCTCTTCAAGCTCTGTTAAAAATTCCATAGTGTTATCAATTGTATATTGATAATCTTTTCTGATGGTTTCAGCTTGATTTAATGATAGGAATACAGCTAAAATTAAAAGTGCAATTGTTAAACCAAATGCGATTGCTATTTTCTGACCAATTTTAAGATTTTTTAGAATACCCATTACGCCTCTCCTTTTCTGAGCCTTATCTTTCTTTCACTCTTGCTTCTGTACATTTCAGGATTGACTTGTCTTATACTATATATATTATACAATTATAATAGTTCTTTTTCAAGGTATAATTAATAACTTTTACAAAAAATAAAATTAGTTTTCAAGTTATAGTAAAAAAGCAAGATAAAAGCAAAAGCAAATGTTAGCACTATGCCAACATTTGCTTTTGTGAAGCCAAGCCTCTAAAAAATCAGATTTTCTCTGCCGTGCGGTCGGCCTTCATGCAGCACATTATCAATAATAAACATTGATAGTCCCCTCGTCTGTCATGTACCATCCTAGCTCGTCCCCATAATGGGTGGCAAAGTAAATTGATCTTTTGCTTTATATCAAGAATTGCGTATTAAAATCTTTAAAATAAAACTAATGAATTATGTTTCTGAATTATATCATTCGAACCACCATCTTGACAACTATGCAAACGGCTAGGTTTTTGATATTTAAATGCGTTAAAAATCAAATTTTGTTGCACAAAGACGTTTTTTGCTGTATAATTAAATCGATTTATGAAGGGGGATATCCATGAAAAAAATAATTTTACCAATTTTAGCAATCCTGTTTTTGTGGTTCATGTTCTCGGATACTGAAGAATATCCAGAGGATTATGAAGATGAAGCAAGCTACGAAGACAGCTCAGATGACGAGAGCTTCTGGGGCGACGACGAAGAAGAAACTGACAGTGATTCACCTGCATTTGCAGAACATATTCCTGTCGAAGACACTGGCACAGACTGGGTTATGTACTGGTATCTTTGCGGTAGTGACCTTGAGTCTAACTACGGCTCCGCTACATCTGACCTAGAAGAGATGATGGCTGTTGACCTTCCTGAAGGCGTTAAAGTCGTCATCCAAACAGGTGGTGCATACACTTGGGAAAACAGCTTTGTCGACCCAAACTACACAGAACGATATGTCTATGACAGCAATGGTTTGCAACTAATCGAACAATTACCTGTTACAAATATGGGTGATCCAAATACATTAGTAGATTTCCTTAATTTTGCTGAAACAAATTATCCCGGCGACCGCACTATGCTAAACTTCTGGAACCACGGTGGCGGTTCTGTCACTGGTGTTGCCTTTGACGAATTGTATAACAACGACTCTCTAACTTTGCCTGAACTATATACTTCTATGGAAGCAGTTTATGGCGCAAATCCTGAGTATTATCCACTAGACATTGTCGGTTTTGACACTTGCCTAATGGCAACGCTAGCAACTGCAAACACTTTTGCAAACCACGCAAATTTCATGGTTGCTTCACAAGAATTAGAACCAGGTAATGGTTGGTATTACACAGGAATTATGGAAGCAATGGCAGACAATCCAACTATAAGCCCTGCTGAACTTGGTGTCGAAATTTGCGATACATATGTTTATGGTTGTGAGCAAGCTTGGACCGAAGACGAAATCACACTTTCAGTCACAGACCTTTCTAAGCTTTACCCACTAATTTCTGCATATGACGCATACGGAATTGATGTTTTTAGCCATTCAATTGAAAATCCCGAATTTTTCAACAGACTAGCTCAAGTTGCTGACTCTTCTGAAAACTACGGCGGTAACACTAGAAGCGAAGGCTATACTAACATGGTTGACCTTGGTCAATTGGTCATGAATACTTCAGATCTTTTCCCTGAAACATCTCAAGCAGTTTTAGATGCTTTGAATAATGCTGTCATCTATAAAATTGGCAGTATTTATCGTCCTGACGGCATGGGACTTTCAACTTTCTATACTTATGACCACGATATTGACCATCTGTATAGCTTCATGGAAGTTAACCCAGCGCCATCATTCACCTATCTCTACCACTACGGCTTGACAGGTTATGTTGACGATACAGGTATGCAATATCTTGCTCAATACATGAACTACACTGACCCTGTCCCTGTTGTTAGAACAGTTAAGAGTGAAGGTCTCGACTGGGAAGGCAAAGCTCTTTCAGTTGACGAAGAAGGAAGTGCTGTTTTAGACCTTGGGCCAGAGGCATATGACCTACTTTCTTTCATCACTTTTGAGCTTTACTACACACCTGTTGACTCTGAAATAATTTTAACACTTGGTACTGATAACGACCTAATCTCTGACTGGGAGAATGGTATTTTCACCGACAACTTCCGTGGCGTTTGGGGTCATATTGATGGTGCATTGTGCTATATGGAACTTGTCTACGAAGGCGATGACTATAACGAATACGCTGTTCCAGTTTTGCTAAACGGCGAAGAGTATAACCTTAATGTTATCTACGATTTCAACAATGAAGAATTTATAATCAACGGCGCAAGAAAACCACTTT
This sequence comes from uncultured Oscillospiraceae bacterium, assembly GCA_964371875.1. GTDB lineage: Bacteria > Bacillota > Clostridia > Oscillospirales > Oscillospiraceae > Heteroscillospira. The sequence continues at coordinate 5,589 of CAYJOS010000066.1, forward strand.
CTGAAGAAGGTGCTGCGGATAAAAACATGGTTGAACTTCAAGTTGGTGACGTTATCGAAACAATTCACTATGCTTCTGATATCAACTCAGATAGTGACGAGTTTGAAGCTTTTGTCGTTGATACAATCACTGTAACAGAGGAAACAGCGATCACCGAAGAGTGGTTGCCTGATGGATATTATTTCTTCACTTTCTGCATGGAAGATGCGCAAGGAAATCAATATTATTCAGATATCGCAACATTTGAATCGGCTGATGGTGAACTATTTACTTACTACGAATAAGATTAAAAAAGGTGTTGTCGCAATGTGACAACACCTTATTAATTTGCTAGTAAAGAACGGGAGAATTTTACTTTGGTAAAAAGAACGATGAGAACGAGGGGAACGAGAGAACGCTCTCCGAGGGCATACTTTTTTTAGTGAGAAAAAAGTATGGGAAAAACTCATCGGGGAAACACCCCCGAACGGTGGGAACGGTTTAGGGTGCGGAATATACAATAATAATTAGATTGCAAGACTTTAAATAGGAGCAATCGCACGTAAAGAGAGCATAGTCACGGCTGTCGCCTGAAAAAAGCCCGTTGGCTACTCACTTGCAAAATAAAATAGTAGGAGGGTCTATTCAAACCTGTAAAATGTGAACTCTGCAAAACGGTTCGTATCTAACAGTTTTAAATAGACCCTCCTACTCGCAGATTTTGCCAGTGGGTAGTCAACGGGAACACATCAGGCGACAGCCGTGGATTGCCACTAACTTAGTGCGATAGTAACTGGTACAGGATTTGCCAATCAATTCAGTCTGTATACTCCGCACCCTAACCGCATCCCACCGTTCGGGGGTGTTTCCCCGACAAGTTTTGGTTACTTTTTCACGAGAAAAAGTGACCCTGCGGAGCACGTTCCCCTCGTTTTCCTTTTCGTCGCAACGAAAATCCCCTCCCCCGAGGGGCGCATCCTTTTCGTCGCAACGAAAATTTTCCCGTACTTTTGCCATTGCGAAAATCTTTCTATTTGTCGAATTTCGACAACACCTATTTTTATACTATATCCAAATTCTCATACGGCTCAGGTTTTGCAAAATGATATCCCTGCGAGAAATCTATGTCATATTTCATCAAAATCTCTTGAATTTCACTATTTTCAACAAATTCCGCCGTAGTTTTCGCCCCAACCAAATCAGCCATATAGCTGATTGTGTCAAGAATTATTCTGTTATCATTGCTAGTTACCAATGTTTTTATGATATCGCCGTCAATTTTAATTATGTCTGGCTTCAGCGAAATAATTGACGTAAATGTTGCAAATCCAACGCCAAAATCGTCAACCGCAATTTTGCAACCAATTTTTCTAGCTTCCTCTAGAAACAAGAAGAGCTCATTTCCTTTGTTGTAATTTTCAGTTTCGACAAACTCAATTATGACATTTGATGGCTTAGGATGTTTTTTCAATCTCTCTAAAATCCATCCACTAAACTCTTCCGACTGAATATCAAGCAAAGAAATATTAAAACCAAGCTCGCTTTCCTTATCCTCAAAGTCTTTTAATGCTTTGTCGATTATAATCTTACTCAACGGTAAATATAGCTTCAGCTCTTTTGCCGCATCTAAGAACATTCCAGGCGGACAAATTTTACCATTTTGGTCGTATATCCGCATTAGTGCTTCGTATTTCCTAATTTTATTGGTTTTATTGTTATAAATCCCCTGATAAAATGGAACAACTTTGTCATTATTGATAGCATAGTTCAAAAGTTTAAAATAAACAACATTTTCCCTAGCTTCCATCGCCAAGGCTTCGATTTCGTTGTTTTCAACTATAAAGTTATTTTGTTTTGTTCTATTTGCATAAAGTGCGCTTAACGCACGGTTTACAATATTGTCACCAAAAGCATGGTTGATTTTCATCAAATTAAAAAAGTCATCATCGCTCATATCATCGTTTGCAACAGCAATAAAAGTTTTATAGGAATGTATATAAACATGAATTAAATGGTCTATCCCCATTTGTTTATATGCATCATTTCCCATGTTCAAAATATCTGAGCAGGTTTTAAAATATTCAGCCTCGCCAAAAGTCGAGATTGAATGGTCAGCATTTATAACTTCCGTCATGCAGATTTTGTTAAATTTCTTAGTTTCGTTATCTTTGAGAAATTGTTCATAGCCTTGAATTTTAAATCTAGCATCAATTTGTTTATCAGCGCAAAATTCATTAGAACTCATTTTTTATCCTTTCAATATGACGATTAAGCGCCATAACATGTCCATTTCCCTTAATTTAGTTTGTCAAAAAACTATTTTTAGATAAGCTGAATAGTAAAGTCATTATATCATGAATTTGCAAAAATTTATGATATATCAGCCATCAAAATTCGGTTGCCACGAAGTGGCGAGAATTATGGCGGTAAAATTAATATAATGTCGGCTTTTGCAGTTATTATATCATATGTAAAAATACTATACAACACCGAAATTAGAAAATAATACCTCTTAAGCAGTGGATTTTTAATATAAAATATAGTATAATGGCAATCGGGACAACTAAAATTTGAAAAGGAGCCTCTTTTGAAATGAAAATTATCACACTTGTCGAGAATACAACCAAAGCCGATTTCAAGGTGACCCATGGATTATCTTTTTATATAGAAACAAAAAATCACAAAATTCTATTCGATTTAGGCCCTGATACAACAATTTTAGAAAATGCCGAAAAATGTAATGTGGATTTGAGTGAAGTTGACACTGTAATTATTTCCCATGGGCATTCTGACCACGGTGGTGCTCTTGAAAATTTTCTCAATATAAACGAAAAAGCCAAGGTTTACATTCAAAAATCAGCCTTTAATCCCTATTACAGCATCACTCCAAATTCAAAAAATTACATTGGACTCAACACAAATTTTGAATCTCATCCACAAGTCATTTTGCTTGACGGCGACCATAAAATTGACAATTTTCTCACCCTATTTACAGTTGAGCAAAACGACGAATATCGTTCGGAAATCAACAATAATTTATATGATGAGAACGGTTTAGATCGCTTTTCACACGAGCAAAATTTGATGATAAATGACGAAAAAAATGTGCTGATTATGGGTTGTGGTCACATTGGAATTGTAAATATAATGGAAAAAGCAAGGCAATTTGACCCTGAAATTTGCATAGGTGGCTATCATTTAAGCAGTCCAGCGACTGGAAAATTCGTAAGCGAAAGTTTCCTCGATACTATAGTTGAGAAGCTAACGCCTCATAATAAGATGAATTTTTATTCATGCCATTGCACTGGTGCTGAGGTTTTTGACTATTTATCCAAAAAAATGCCAAATTTGCATAAGCTAACTTGTGGAGATGAATTATGTTTTTAAATGAAAGCGAAAGAACTTACGAAGTAGATATCGACTTTTCCCACTTTGACACAGAGGGTTTTTTCACCCCTTCGGGCTACCAAAAAATAATCAACTCGATTGTTGACCGACATTTGATAGATTATGAGGTAAATTATGACAAATTAGTTAAAATTGGAATTTCTTGGGTCATTTTATCTCTTTCAATTGATATTAAAAACCCGCTAATAAGCCGTGAGCAGAAATTAATTGGCAGAACTTGGTATTCAGAACGAAAACGCATACATTTCCGTCGTGAAGTGCAAATCCACGCAGAAGACGGAACTCACATTTTAAACTGCACAATGTTTTCAACTCTGCTTGATTTAAGCACAAGGAGTATTTTCAGAGCAAGGGAACTACCTTTCAAACTGATGAGCCCTACTGAAAATTTTTTACTCGATGCAAAACCGACATTCAAGGAGAAAATCGACTTCAACCAAGGCGAGACCTTTGTCGTAAAAAGAAGTTCTCTTGACATGTTGGGGCATGTAAATAATGGAAGATATGGCGACTTTTGTTATGATGCATTGAGCGAAAAAGAGGCAAATTTAGAAAGCCTTATCGGCTTGGAAATTTACTTCGTTTCGGAGTTAAAGTTAGGCGAGGAATTTTCTGTCAACAAGGCTGTTGTAGACAATAAGGTCATAGTCCAAGGCTTTAATGAAAGTAATCAAAAAGTTGCGTTTTACGGAGTTTTCACCTATAAAAACGCTTAAAAATGCTGAAATAATACAAAAAACCCACAAAGCAGAGCTTTGTGGGTTTTTACATTATCTGACAAAATTTGTGTAAATTTTCTTCGCTACTGTTGGTTTTTCAACTTCAGTTTGTGCAATAACTTTAATAATCCAAGCCATATTTTTGCCTAAAGTTTCAAGAATTTGCATACCTTCATCGTCTTGAGTTACTTCCCCAGGACTTCCTCCGTGGACAACTGTCCAGTAGTTTGAGCCGGGCATAATCATCTCTGAATATTGAATATATTTGTTCAATTCGTCAACCGTTTGAATACCACCGCTTCTTCTAACCGCCGCAATAGATGCACCGACTTTGTGGCTTAATAAGTTCCCGTTTGCTCCGCTGACTTTGAAAAATCTGTCCAAAAAGCTCTTCATAGTGCCATTCACACCTGCAAAATATACAGGTGAACCAAGTAAAATTCCGTCTGCTTCTTTTGCCTTTTGGATGATTTCACCGAGCTCATCCTTAAACGCTGGACATGTTTCGTTTTTAGCATTTGCACATGCATTACATGCGATGCAGCCAGTAAATTTCATTGATCCAACTTGAACAATTTCCATTTCAATGCCATGTTCTTTTAGTTTTTCACCAACAATTGATAGTGATTTGAAGGTGTTACCCTCTTTTCTTGGGCTTCCATTTATCGCTAATACTTTCATAATTATTCCATTCCTTTTCATACATTTTTTTACTATTATACTACAATAAAATTTAAAATCAAGTAATTTTATGTCATGTTAAAATATTCTTCTTATGGCAGTTTTTCTCCGCATTTCATGCAGTAAACAAACTTTTCGTTTGACGCCATTCCACAGTATGGGCAAAAATTATTTTCGGCATCTTGCGTGGGTTTTCTATCCAAATTGCTGTGTTTATTTTCCATAAATCTTGCAGAAAGCGGGTCAATTTCTTCATTATCATCGGTTATATCATACAAAGAATAGCGGTTTTTACTGGTTGCATTTTTGAGGTGAAAAATAGCAATTCCTATTCCCATCAACACAAAAAACGCACCAAATATTGGAAACGTTATCGGTGCTCCCGATTTTGCAGCCGAAATTGTCCACACGACTCCCATGACGGAAACAAAAATTGCACCAACAGCGCCCATTTTCGACGTGCCTCTTCCAGGTTTTATACTTTTCATAATTCGCCCTCCAAACTTCTAATATTTTACATTACAAGAATATTATAGCATGGTTTTTTCAAAAATTCAAGCATAGTCAACTTCACTCGGAAGGCTAATTTCTATTATATCTTCAATGAAAATTTCATCGCCATTTTTAAGCACAAGAGTGCGGTTTAAGCTGTCAATTTTCTTAATAATCGCTGTAGTTTTTATATATTCGCCGCCCTCTTTTCTTTCATCTTCCACAAAATGCGTAAACGAAACACTGGGGCTTTCATTCATTTTATCATGAATAATATTCAGTTTTCGATCTAATTCTTCTTTCTCTGACTCATCAAGTTCTATACGTTTTTGGGTCAATCTCGCTGTTTCTGAAATCGCCGCTCCATGCCCAGTTAATGCCGCAAAAGGTGCAAATTGAGCTGCTCTGTCGTGCATGGACATCGGCATATGATTTTCGGATTTTGGTCGAGAAAGCATAATGATATCATCATATTTCATGCTTTATGCCCTCCAATTGTGCGATTTCTTTCCATCGCTGTCGCACCTTCTTCTAAATTCATTCCTTTTAAAATCGCATTTTTTCCATATTTTTTCTGAATTTCAACTATTGCTTTTTGTCGTCTTTTTTCTCGTTCTAAAACTTTTTCATCGACTTCTTTTTTCTCAGCTTCTGAAAATAAATCCATTTGTTCATACACAGGTTCTTCCTTAAATTCACTCTCCAAAACCACTCTACCTGCTACTAAATTTATGCGTCTAGTCAAAAGTTTTGGGTTCATTATCCGCTCAAAAAGTTCCATGGTCGCATCCACAATCAGCTTTGTAGATGCTGTTCTTCTGCCCAGATTTTGAGTTCCATGAGCGTGTTTTGGAATTTTTCTGCCATATGGGTCTGTTGTAACTTCGCCTTTGTATCCTTTGGAAACATTTTCTATATCATACCCCACCGTTAACACAATTTGGTCTGTCAAAAGCCCTTCTCGCACCAATTTTAG
>CAYJOS010000067.1:0-3696 GCA_964371875.1 uncultured Oscillospiraceae bacterium
CACGTGAAAAAGTTACCCCAGCGGAGCGCGTTTCCTTTTCGTCGCAACGAAAATTTCCCCTCGGAGAGCGTATCCTTTTCGTCGCAATGAAAACTCTCTCGTTCTCTCGTGCTTTTCGCCGAAGAGAAAATCCCCCCTTGAAACCATCAAGGAGGGAATTTTTTAATGCTTATTCTCAAAAATTACAAAACCATTTTTAGTTGATTTTTTGCAGGTATACATAGCAATATCCGCATTATGATAAAGTTCCTCAAAAGTATTTCCGTGCATAGGGCTAATAGAAATTCCCACACTAGCTGAAATTTCAACTGTGATATCGCCAACAGTATATTTCATATTGAGTGACTTGCACAGTTCAGTAGCCTTGCGCAAAATTTCGTTCACAGGAACTCGTCCGACAAGATAGGCAATAAATTCATCTCCACCTATTCGTCCGATGACGTCATTCGAGCGGAAATGGTCTAAAATTGCGGCGTAAACATCTTTCAAAACTTGGTCGCCATAAGCGTGACCAAAATTGTCATTTATACTTTTAAAATTATCCAGGTCAATCATAAACAGTATGCCGATTTTTCCTTTTTGCAATAGGTCAGAAATGATATTCTGGGTAGCAGCTTTGTTGTAAGCCCCGACTAGTGGGTCGAGTTGAGCTTTTAATTTTAGCTTTATTTCACGTTCTTTTGCTTCATGAACATCGTCGATTATGGTGATAATTGCCATGATATCATCAGTTGTTTTGTCCTTGCTTATGCTTATTGAGGAGCGAACCCAGCGATATTCTCCCTCTGGCATTAAAACCTTGCAAGTATGAGTTAGAGTGCTTGCTCCTTGCTCGAATTGTTCGATAATATATTCAAGTGATTCATGATTTATAGCGTCTTCAAGGTGAGGAGGATAGGCGATTTTTGTTAAAATTTGCTTGCTGTATTCCGTGTATGTACAGCCACTAAGTTCCTCAGGACTTCCACCTCTGATAACCCTCACTAAGCTGTCTTTAGTGCAGTTGACTTCTAAAATTGCAATAGAACGTGATTCCAAAACTTGGCTCAATAGAGCATTTTTTTCAAGCTCATCTTTTCGCTCTCTTAATATATCAAAGCCTACGAGCATGAAAATTCCTATGTAAGTTATCGCAAGCCAAGTTATAGCGACAATAATTTGGTGTAAAGGAAGCCATTCATAGTTTATTTCGTGCAAATAGACGTTTCCGTTTGCGATTAAATACAAATTTGCGAAGGTTAGAATGCTTAAATATAAAATCATTCCTTCGGTTTTCTTGCCAATAATGCGCATGTTTTGATGTGGAATAAATTTTAACAAAGAAAGGCTGAAAACTGAGTTTAGTAATGCTGTGCAGATTAAAATTGCCCAAAATGAGATTGGATCAGTTGATAAATCAATAATGCGAGTTCCTGTTATCATTGCGACAATAGAAGAAATCAGGGCACGTCCTACCATGATTTGAACATTAAATTGCAAAACACAAACAAATTTTGTAATAAAAGCTTGTTTGGGATAAAAACTCATGATAGTGATTATGTAAACACCTAGCATGATTGAATAACCAAGCGCGGACATGGTGCCGAAGAGCACAAGCATTGACATGCCAACAATGCTATTTAAAAAACTAAATGAGTAAATTTTAGTTTTTTTACTGTTTACATCAAAAATACGCTCAATAAGGCGTAAATAAATTATATTATTTATTGAGAAAATTATAACAAATATAGCGATTAAAATTTCTAATTTCATAAGATCCATACTTTCTAAAGGCAAAGTTATGTAAAGTATATCAAAAATCGACACAACTTTCAATACTTTTTTAAATAAATTAAATGTTAAAAATTAGTAGGATTTGTAACCCAAATCCTACTAGCATTAAATCTATTATAATTATGATAATTTTGCTTTTAGCTTTAACATGTTTTCGTGGATGACTTTCATTGTATATTTAAACATTTCGTCGTCTTTTCCGCTAGGGTCATCAAGTCCCCAGTTTTCGGCGTATTGACATGGAACGTCTGGACAGCTAACATTACAACCCATGAAAATTACAACATCTGGCTGAGGAATTGCGTCAATTGTTTTGTTAAACTGAGTTTCCTCCATATCAATGCTGTATACGTCTTTCATCATGCGAACAGCGTCTTGGTTGATTTGATTTTTGATAATTGTACCAGCTGAATAGCTGTCAAAAACATCAGAACCAAGCATTTTTCCAAGAGCTTCAGCCATTTGGCTTCTGCATGAATTGTGATTACATACGAAGGCAACTTTTGGCTTACCCTCACATTTGATTTCTGGTTTGTAGCTTTCGAAATCATAGTCGATGTCTAAATCGCCGTTGTCGCCGTGGTAGTGAATTGCGCCAACTGGACAGGCTTTTTCACAGCCGTGGCAACCGTGAACACAGCCATTTCCATAAACAACTTTAGGAGCACTACCGTCTTCTTTGGGCTTATAAACACCATGTTTGCACATGTCGTTGCACACCATGCAACCTATGCACTTATCATAATCAATGACTGGATACCATGTTTGACTCATTTATCTTTCCTCCGTTTTAAACCAATTTCTTGTGGAATTTGCAATTTTTACTAATAACAACATTACAGGAACTTCGACCAAAACTCCAACAATTGTCGCTAGTGCAACAGGGCTGTCTGTTCCGAAAAGTGCAATCGCAACTGCAACTGCAAGCTCGAAAAAGTTTGACGCACCAATCATACCAGCAGGAGCTGCGATGTTGTGTGGGAGTTTTAGCGCTTTTGAAGCTAGGTATGCAATGAAGAAAATTAGAAATGTTTGGATAATTAGGGGTACTGCTATCATTAAAATGTGAGTTGGATTGTTGACGATTACTGAGCCTTGGAATGAGAAAATTAGGGTTAGTGTGAGCAGTAGACCTATGATAGTAATATTTCCGAATTTAGGAATGAATTTTTTTTCAAAATACTCTGTGCCGTGCTTTTTGCTTATAACATTTCTTGTGATAATTCCGCCAGCAAGAGGAATGACGACGAACAAAACGACAGACAAAATCAATGTGTCCCAAGGAACAGTCACACCGCTAACGCCAAGCAAAAATGCGACAATCGGAGTGAAAGCGACTAGGATGATTAGGTCATTTGTCGCAACTTGAACGACGGTGTATGCTGGGTTTCCTTTTGTTAGGTGACTCCATACAAAAACCATAGCTGTACAGGGGGCAGCGCCCAATAAAACCGCACCGGCTAAGTAGTCTGTTGCGAGGTCTTCGGGGATAAAGTTTTGGAAAATTACAAAGAAGAATAGCCATGCAATTCCAAACATTGTGAAAGGCTTGATTAGCCAGTTTGTAACCCATGTGACGAAAAGTCCTTTTGGGTTTTTTCCTACGTCTTTGATGCTTTGGAAGTCGACTTTAAGCATCATGGGATAAATCATCAGCCAGATTAAAATTGCAATTGGAATTGATACATTTGCATATTCAAACCTGTTTAAAAATTCGGGTATTTGAGGCAGAAAATTTCCGATTAATACACCTGCAACCATGCAAAGTGCGACCCATACGGTGAGATATTTTTCAAAAAATCCTATGCCTTGTGATTTGTTCTTTTCCATTTGATATTCCTTTCCTTTTTCAAATCAAAAAGTTTTGATATGATTATAATACAGCAAAGAATACCAAATGTCAATAGTCAAATCAAAATAATT
>CAYJOS010000067.1:3796-11724 GCA_964371875.1 uncultured Oscillospiraceae bacterium
AATAATTAATTATAATTCAAGTGCGGGCATTGGCTTTGCATAGAAATAGCCCTGTCCGATTTCGCAGTCAATAGACTTCAAAAATTCGACATGCTCAGGGGTTTCAACACCCTCAGCGACAGTTTCTATATCAAGCCTTTGTGCCATGTCGACCATGCTTTCAACAACTTTTTTGCCACGGTCTTCGCTTTTTAAATTGTCGAAAAAGCTTCTGTCGAGCTTTATAACGTCAACATTTAGGTTTTTAAGCATACCTAAAGAAGAATATCCAGTGCCGAAGTCGTCCATAGAAAGTTTAAATCCATTAGCATGAAGTTGTTCAAGAACAGATACTAAAGTTTCTTCATTGTCTATGATTGTGCTTTCGGTAAGCTCAATTTCAATTGAATCTCTGGGCACATTTGCTTCGTCTGTTATTGCAGTGATTTCCTCAACAAAGCTTGGATTTTCAAGGTGTAATCTTGAAAAGTTAACAGAAACAGGAACAGGAGTTCTTCCATTGTCTATCCAACCTCTAACAACTTCACAAACGCTTTTGAGCATATATTTGTCGAGGTTTACGATGAAACCGTTTTGCTCAAAAATTGGTATAAAATCATTAGGATAAATCATATTTCCGTCGTCTTCGATCCAACGAACCAAAGCCTCCGCACCAACCATTTTATTGTCTGTCAGGCGGTATTTTGGTTGAAGATATACCTTAAATTCACGGTTTTCCATAGCTTTTTCCATTTTATTTGTGATTTCAGCTGTTTTTAAGATACGCAATCTAAATTGGTCGTTGTAGTCACAAATTTCGGCTGTTTTATGGGCTTTTGAAAAGCTATGAGCTAGGGTTACTTTGTCGATAATACTATTAATATCGGTTTCGCCAAGTTCGGTGTAATATCTGCCGTGGCGGAAATCAATGTTGTGTTTTGCTATATTAGGAACTTTTTTTCTGAACATTTCGGTGAAAACTGGTATATTTCCATCAAAATCTTTTCCAAATTTTTCGATGGAAATTATCAAAAATTCGTCAGTTCCTACCCTTGCACAAATGAAGGGAGTATATGAAATTTCTCTTGAAACATCAGCCATAGCGCAGATCAATTGGTTTCCTACTTCAAACGAAAAAATTTCATTTATAACTTTGAAATTTATGACATCTAGTTTTATGATTGAAAAAATGGTTTCAGGATTTTTCACAAGCAGTTCAGTTGCATCAATTTTAAATTTTACAAGGTTTCTAAGTCCTGTTAAATCATCATAATATGCAGCTTTTTCTATGCCACGCATTGAGTTTCTTCTAATTAGTAAAATGACAAATAGCAATATTGCCGATACAAGAATAACAAAAATATTGAAAATTGTGACACCTGTAGAAATTGAGTCGGCTTCACCCAGAATAACTTCAGACGGCACGCCAAGCAATACTACCCAGTTATTGTGAGAAGTTGGTCGGTATTCAGCAATTCGGTGAAGGTCTGCCATATAATAGTCTAAAGTGCCCGAACCGCCTGATAAGATATCTTCTTGATAGGTGAATTCTTCTGATTCGTTACTAAAAACAGCAGATTCACCCGAAGAGAATAGATTTGTGATGTTACCAAGGTGAGAGGGATCAGTGCTTGCAACTACAACTCCGTCCTGCGAGAAAACTATAGTTGTGCCTTGTCCGTTGAATGTGGGGAGCAGAATTTCGCTCAAAAGCTGAAGGTTATATTCTGCGGAAACAACACCAACAATTTCGCCATACTCAATGATAGGAGCAGATAAAACTATTACAGGCTTGTTTGAATACTCAGAAATCATGGGCTCTGAAATGAATTGGTTACCCATAAAGGCTTCTTTGAAATAATCACTTTCGGAAATATTAATAATGGTGCCATCTTTCATAATGCCAACACCATTATAATCAACCACTGAAAGATCACTAAAGCGGTGAAAATCTTCCAGCGATGTCAGATAATCGAGGATTGTTTGCTCATTATACCCAAAGATTACTAAAGTGTTTGAAATGCTCTCAAGCATGTCAAGCTCTGAGTTTAATGCGTCATCAAAATTTAACTGTTGCTGGGAAGCGGATTCACTCAAAGTTGATAGCGTAGAGGCGGTTAAGCCCTCGCTTATACTATTTGAATAAGTGAATGTTCCGAAGGAAATTGCGACGAATAACAATAGGATACAAATGAAAACGATATTTCCATTCTTTTTCACACGAGTACCCTCCTAAAATAAACTTTTTTATACCTTAATTTTATCAGTAGGAGAATAAAAAAGCAAGATAAACCGACAAAAAATAAAAGATTTTACATTTCTGTTGAATTTTTCTAGTTAATTATTATCTTATACGTAGAGTTTCACAATAAATTATCCGCATTTCGAATAACCACAGCTCCTACAAGTCACGCAACCGCCCTCGTGCTCTAACATTTTTCCGCATTCTGGGCAAAATTTGAACTGACTACCTGTTATTTTTTTGTCAATATTGTCAGTTATTGGGAGCGAAACTGCGTGGTTTTCTCCGCTTGTGGTTTTCAAAACTTTCTCAAGTGCTCTTGCAATTGCGTCAGGGCATGATGTCACGCCAAGTCCTTGCTGACGAATGGTCGATGGGCAACGAATGCCTTTTAGCTGTTGAATAATTTTTTTGGGGTCAATTCCGCTTCTAATTCCAACGGAAACAAGCCTTGCAGTTGCTTCGGATTGACTTGGGCAACCGCCAGCTCTTCCTGTGTTTGTAAACACTTCGCATATGCCTTTTTCGTCATAGTTTACGGTGATATAAAGGTTACCGCAACCGATTTTAACTTTCTCTGTAAAACCATTTGTAATATCAGGACGCTCCCTTGGCATTATATGTCCATAGTCGCTTTGAGGTTCGGACAATCCAACTTTTCCGATATTTAGGACTTGAACTTCACGGCTGTTATCCCTATAAATTGTCGTGCCTTTGCAACCGAGCTTAAAGGCGAGTTGATACACTTCGGAAACGTCGGCACGGGTCGCATCAGTTTTGAAATTTACAGTTTTTGAAACTGCATTATCCGTGTGAGTTTGGAAGGCTGCTTGCATTTTTACATGTGAAAGTGGGCTGATATCATGGGCGCAGACGAAGACTTTTTTTATATCCTCAGGTATCTCATCTATGTGGGCGAGTGTGCCCTCGTTTGCGATTTTTCGCATTATATCGTCGGTTAAAAGTCCGCTTTCTGTCAAAAGTTCACGCAAAACAGGGTTTACTTCGACAAAATGTGTGTTATCCATAATATTTCTGATGAAAGCATAGGCGAAAACAGGCTCAACACCTGAGGAAACTCCAGCAATTATGCTCAAAGTTCCTGTGGGTGCAATTGTGGTTACAGTTGCGTTTCTGAGGATTTTACCGCCTGCATATTTGCTCTCGTCGAACATGGGGAAAGCGCCACGGATTTTGGCAAGTTCGTGGGATTTCTCATGGCCTTTTTCGTTGACAAACTGCATGATTTTTGTTGCAAGTTCAGTCGCTTCATCGCTGTCATAGGGCAGTCCGAGATATAAAAGCATGTCCGCAAAGCCCATGACGCCAAGTCCGATTTTGCGTGATTTTTTTGTCGTAATGTCGATTTGTTCTATTGGATAGACATTTGCATCTATGACATTATCTAGAAAATGTACAGCTGAATTTATGGTTTTTTCTAGTAATTTATAGTCAATTTCGTATTTTTTACCTACTTTTTTCAAGTGAGCAACCAAGTTTATAGAACCTAAATTACAGCTTTCAAATGGCAATAAAGGCTGTTCTCCACATGGATTTGTGGACTCAATTTCGCCCATGCTTGGCACGGCGTTATCACGATTTAGCCTGTCCAAAAATACAATTCCAGGCTCACCTGTTCGCCAAGCAGAGTCGACAATTTTGTCGTAAACTTCGCAGGCGTTGAGCTCACCTTTGATTTTTCCTGACTTTGGGTCTTTGAGTTTGTAGTTTGTGGATTTTTCAACAGCTTGCATAAATTCTTCGGTTATGCCTATAGAAATGTTGAAATTTGTAAATTCACCTGTGTCGTCCTTACATGAAATAAATTCCAAAATATCAGGGTGGTCAACACGCAAAATTCCCATATTTGCGCCACGTCTTGTTCCGCCTTGTTTGACGGCTTCGGTCGCTGAATTAAACACACGCATGAAGGAAACTGGCCCTGAGGCAACTCCGCCAGTGGAGTTTACAGCCTCGCCCTTGCTACGCAGACGTGAAAAAGAAAAACCTGTTCCTCCGCCTGATTTGTGGATTAATGCAGCGTTTTTGATGGAGTCGAAAATTTCCTCCATGGAGTCGCCAATTGGCAACACAAAACATGCAGACAACTGTCCAAGCTCTCTGCCTGCGTTCATGAGGGTGGGGGAGTTGGGAAGAAATCTTTTTTCTGTCATCAGCTCGTAAAATTCGTCAGAAATTACGTTCAAATCGCAATTTTCGTCATAATTTTTATCTGGTTTGGCGATTGCATTTGACACTCGTCTGAAAAGTCCTTCGACTGTTTCGGCTAGTGTTCCATCTTCATTTTTTATCAAATAGCGCTTTTCAAGCACCGCTTTTGCGTTTTCTGCAATGTTCATAATTTTCTCCTTATGTTAATTTACATTTTCATTTCATACAATATATTGTATGATGTTTTGGGAAATAAGTCAAGATATAGTTTTGTAGAAAATTTTTGGAAAAAAGCTTGCATTTCATTTCTATTTGTGTTAATCTCTTTTAAGAATTAAATAGCGAGCAGGGGCGCCGAAGTGATTTTGGCTGAGAATGGTGAGAGTAAACCACACCTAACCCTATAACCTGTTGGATAATGCCATCGTAGGGAGCTTTGAGTTTCACTGTATAACCTTGCGATATTTCGCAAGGTTTTTTGTTATTTAAGTCACATAATTTTTAGGAGGAATACCATGAAAAATTCAGTAGCAATCCAAATTTTACCAAATGTTGACACAGATGCGGAAGTAGTTCGCATAGTTGACGAAGTCATCGCTTACATCGCAAGCACAGGGCTTAACTATTACGTTGGGCCATTTGAAACAGCCATCGAGGGCGACGACTATGACCAACTTATGGAAATTGTTTCAAACTGCTGTAAAGTCGCCGTTAAAGCAGGTTGCGGAAAAGTTTCGGCTTACGTAAAAATTGCTCACTCAGCAAATGAAAATATCTTGACTATTGATGAAAAAGTCACAAAACATCACAAGTAAATTACCGCCTGTTGTTGCCATAGGAACGCTCTTGCTTATATGGCATATTGTCTGTGAAACAGGGCTTGTTTTGGCATTTATGCTACCCTCACCGCAAGATGTGTTTGTTGCTTTGTTTGAGGAATTACCTCTACTTTTGGAGCATGCACAAATCACATTTACAGAGGCGTTTTGGGGTCTTATGGCTGGTGTTTCCATTGCGTTTATTATTGCGACACTTATGGATAGATTTCCCGTAATTCACAGGGCGCTATATCCTATTATAATAGTAACGCAGACAATTCCAACAGTTGCAATCGCTCCACTTTTAGTCCTTTGGATGGGATTTGAAATGGCACCAAAAATTACTTTGGTTGCACTAACAACATTTTTCCCTGTCACAATAGGACTGCTTGACGGCTATGCTTCGGCGGACAAACAGGCGACAGAGCTTTTGAAATCCATGGGCGCAAATAAAAGGCAAATTTATTTTAATTTAAAACTACCCTCGGCTTCTAGTCACTTTTTCGCAGGGCTTCGAGTTTCGGCATCTTACGCAGTTGTCGGCGCAGTGGTCAGTGAGTGGCTGGGCGGATTTGAAGGGCTCGGAGTTTATATGACACGAGTGCGAAAAGCATATGCTTTCGACAAAATGTTTGCGGTTATCGTGTTTATCACGGCGGTTAGTTTACTGCTTATGCTCGGTGTTTCTGTGCTGAGAAAAGTTTGTATGCCGTGGGAAATTTATGAGAAAAACAGAGAAGAATGAGGAATTGAAAATGAAATTTAAAAAATTAGCTTTATTATCATTATGCACAGCATCACTACTTGCGTTCTCAGCGTGTGGTGGCGAAGCGGAGGAGAGTTTAGCTCCCGAAACTGAGGGTGAACTTACTGAAATTACCTTTGTTTTAGACTGGACACCCAACACAAACCACACAGGTGTTTATGTTGCTGATGCTATGGGATTTTACGAAGAAGCTGGACTTAAAGTGAACATTGTTCAGCCTCCCGAAAGCGGAACAACAGCACTTGTCGCTTCAGGAAAAGCGGAATTTGGTGTTTCCGCTCAGGACACTATGGTAAGTGCTTTAACTAGCGAAGACGATATTGATATCGTTGCAGTTGCAACACTTTTACAGCATAATACAAGCGGAATTATTGCAAGACAAGGCGAAGGTTTAGACACTCCTGCAGGTCTTGAAGGTAAAACTTACTCCACTTGGGACATTCCTGTAGAGCTTGCAACAATCGAATATTGCATGGAGCAAGAAGGCGCAGATTTTTCAAAAGTTAATCTAATTCCTAACGCAATTGTTGATGAACCAGCGGCGCTTGAAGCTATGCAAACCGATGCTATTTGGGTTTTCTATGCTTGGGGCGGAGTTTTGGCTGAAACTCGTGAATTTCCGTTTGACTTCTTTTATTTCAAAGATTATGCAGAGGAACTTGACTTCTACACTCCAGTAATTGTTTCAACAAATGCCTACCTTGAAGCAAACCCAGAAACAGCAAAAGCGTTTTTGGAGGCAACTGCAAAAGGCTATGAATATGCTATCGAAAACCCTGAAGAATCAGCACAAATTTTGGTCGACGGCGACAGCACAGGTGCGTTAAATGACTCAATTGACTTCGTTACAGCTAGCCAAGTTTGGATTGGAAATGAGTATAAATCCGAAGTTGAACAATGGGGTTACATCGACCCAACACGTTGGGATGCTTTCTTTGCTTGGATTTATGAAGAAGGCTTGATTGAGGAAGAAATTCCAGCTGGAACAGGCTTTACAAACGATTATCTATCATAATGAAAACCGTTTTAAAAGCTGAAAATATCTCAAAATCCTATGACGGAGTTGAAATTATTGAGGACATCAATATAGAACTCCATGACGGAGAATTGGTCTGCATTTTAGGCACTTCGGGCGTTGGTAAAACCACACTTTTCAACATTTTATCAGGGCTTCTAAAGCCAGATATAGGAAAAGTTGTCTTAAATGATGTGGAAATTACAGGAAAACCCGGTAACATAAGTTATATGCTTCAAAAGGACTTACTGTTTCCACATAAGAAGATTATTGACAATGTTTCCCTGCCTTTAGGCATAGGTGGTATGAGCAAAAAACAGGCGAGAGAAAAGGCAAAACCATATTTCGAGCGTTTTGGTTTAGACAACACCGAAATGAAATATCCAGCTCAACTTTCGGGTGGAATGAGGCAAAGGGCGGCACTTTTGAGGACTTATTTGGGCTCTCACGGTGTGTCACTTTTGGACGAGCCTTTTTCGGCGCTGGATGCACTTACCAAGCGTGATATGCACAATTGGTATCAGGAAGTTATGATGGATATTGGGCTTTCAACCTTGTTTATCACGCATGATATTGATGAGGCAGTTTTGCTTTGTGACAGGATTTATGTCATGTCGGGGAAGCCAGGGAAAATTGTTAGTGAGATAAAAATTGAACAGGCGAAGCCAAGGCATACGGACTTTACGCTTTCGAGTGAATTTGTCGAATATAAAAGGCAAATAATTGAGGTGTTGAATATTAAATAAGGGTTTTTGCTTCGGCGAAAAGCACGAGAGAACGAAAGAGTTTTCGTTGCGACGAAAAGAACGAGAGAACGGAGAATTTTCGTTGCGACGAAAAGAAACGAGAGCGTTTTTGCTTCGGCGAAAAGAAACGGAGATACGCTCTCCGAGGGCTCACTTTTTCTCGTGAAAAAGTAAGCAAAACACGTCGGGG
>CAYJOS010000068.1:0-11537 GCA_964371875.1 uncultured Oscillospiraceae bacterium
GTTTATAGCGCAAAACTTTCATACACTGTGCTGGTTTGTTAAAGTTTAAAAGTTTTTGTTGGATTGGAGTGTATAAATGTCTATTCTAGAATTTAAAAATTACAGCATGGGATTTAAGGACGACAGCGGTAAAGTTTATAATTTAATTGATAACTTGTCCTTGAAAGTCGAGTCCGGAAAAGCTCTCGGAGTTGTCGGAGAATCGGGCTGTGGAAAAAGTATGACAAGCCTTTCTATCATGAGATTACTTCCTCCTTCCGCAAAAGTTCAAAGCGGAGAAATCCTATTTGAAGGAAAAAATCTACTAGATCTCCCCGAACAGGAAATGGAAAAAATACGTGGCAATGACATTTGTATGATATTCCAAGAACCCATGACAGCGCTTAACCCTGTGCTAACTGTGGGCTTTCAAATTGGCGAAGCTTTAAAGCATCACAGTCCATCTCTATCACAATATGATGTTAATAAAGCTACGGAAGAAGCTCTTGAAAAAGTTGGAATTTCAAATCCCAAGGCACGTATGCTTCAATACCCTCATGAGTTTTCAGGCGGCATGAGACAAAGAGTTATGATTGCTATGGCGATGATTAACAACCCAACTTTGCTAATAGCAGATGAGCCAACGACAGCGCTTGATGTTACAATTCAAGCACAAATTTTAGATATAATGAAGCATTTAAAAAAGTCTAGTAGTGGACTTATGATAATAACTCACAATCTTGGTGTTGTTGCCGACGTATGTGAGGAAATTGTCGTTATGTATGCTGGCCACGCTGTGGAAAGGGGAACGCTTCACGCGATTTTTAACAATCCAAAACACCCTTACACCAAAGGCTTGATGGCTGCAATTCCGACAATAAGAAGCAAAAAAGAACCGCTTCACACAATAAAGGGCACTGTTCCAACGGTTTTTGATTTTAAGTCTGGGTGTCGTTTTGCAGACAGATGCGACGATTGCATGGAAATGTGTGCTGATAAAAGACCACCACTTAAAAAGATTGATGATGAACATTTAGTGATGTGTTGGAAAGATTTTGAGGGGGCTGAAATTTTAGATGAGTAAAAATAAAAACGAAGTACCTATTTTAAAAGTTGAAAATCTATGTAAGCATTTTAAGATAAAAAGCACCAAGCTTTTTCAAAAGAAGAAATTACTTAGAGCTGTTGAAGATGTTTCTTTTGAACTTTATGAGGGTGAAACACTTGGAATTGTTGGTGAAAGCGGAAGCGGAAAATCAACACTGGCAAGGGCTATTTTGGCACTTACAGAAGTAACGTCGGGAACAGTTTCCTATAATGGAGAAAATATAACGAATTTCAAGACAGCTAGTAATCGAAAACTTCGCTCTGAACTTCAAATGATTTTTCAAGACCCTTATGCCTCTCTTAACCCCAAAATTAAAATAGGAGATGCAATTGCAGAGCCTATGCTTGCCAATAAAATAGTAAGCGATAGTAAAGAAGCGAGGAAAAGAGTCGAAGAACTTCTAGTATTAGTTGGATTACGCCCAGAGGTTTATGAAAGATTTCCGCACGAGTTTTCAGGTGGCCAGCGTCAGCGAATTGGTATAGCAAGAGCACTTGCTGTCAATCCCAAAATCGTTTTTTGCGACGAAGCTGTTTCGGCGTTAGACGTTTCTGTTCAGGCGCAAATATTAAATTTGTTTAATGAACTGCGTGAAAAGTTAAAACTCACTTATGTGTTTATCGGGCATGACCTTGCGGTTGTTAGATATATAAGCGATAGAATTCTTGTTATGTATCTTGGAAAAGTTATGGAAATTGCTACATATGATTCTTTGTTTGGAGATAATGTTCATCCATACACGAAAAGCCTTTTGTCGGCTGTTCTTGAACCAGGGACAGAACAAAATGCAGAAAGAATTATTCTTGAGGGAGATATACCAAGTGCTATGAATCCTCCTATGGGTTGCAGATTTTCACCAAGATGTTTTATGGCAAAAGACATTTGCTCAGAAAAAGAGCCCGAACTTAGAAAAGTTGGCTGTGACCACTATATAAGATGCCACTTCGCAAAGGAGGGCGTGATAAATGAGTAGATATATAGCGAAAAGGCTGTTTCGTGGATTTTTGACGATATTTGTATCGGTTACACTTACATTTTTTATAATAAGACTAATGCCATCAAACTATGTCGAACTTATTATAAACCCACATATGAACCAAGAAACGCAAGACATGCTCATGCAACAATATGGGCTTGACAAACCAATGATAGAGCAATATTTCATATTTATGCAAAACCTTTTGCAAGGAAATTTAGGGCTATCTTTTTCGGATAGATTGCCTGTCACAGAGCTTATTATGCAAAAATTACCTTGGACACTACTGTTAATCGGTATTTCTATGTTAATTGTATTGGTAATTGGTATTCCTGTTGGAATTTTTGCTGCAAAAAATAAGGGAAAGTTCTCAGACAGAATAATAAGCGTCATTGTAACACTTTGTATTTCGATTTTCATTCCGTTCTTAGCATTTCTGTTGCTATATGTTTTTTCATATATTTTGCAAATTGCACCTACAGGCGGGGCATACACCCCACCTAAAACAGAAGGCATGGATTTCTATATTGATGTTGCAAAACATGCGGTTTTACCTGGTATAACTCTTGCACTTTCAAACTTAGCAAGCGTTGTTTTATACACAAGAAACAGCATGATAGAAGTTTTAAAAGAAGATTATATAAGAACAGCTTATTCCAAAGGTTTGGGTAAAAAACTGGTCTTAAAAAGACATGCACTAAAAAATTCACTAATCCCAACAGTTACAGTTATAGGACTTCAAACAGGCGTCATGGTCGGCGGTGCGGTTATGACAGAAACCGTTTTCTCATGGCCTGGTGTTGGTCGTATGCTTTATGACGCTGTTAATGCGCTAAACTATCCTGTATTGCAAGGTGGATTTTTGCTGCTTTCTGCAAGTGTTGTTTTGATGAACTTCATCACCGATCTTGTGGTTGCATGGCTAGACCCAAGAATTAAACTGGGAGGTAAGTAAAATGAATAAAAACAAAAACTTTTTCTATTACTTCCTAAGAAACAAGAGTGGAGTTGCAGGTGGAATTGGCGTTGCAATTATTGTAATTGTCGGGCTTTTAGCTCCTGTGCTAGTTGAAAATCCCTCAGGCTATTCAGCTGATATCTTGTTGCCACCATCGGCAGCTCATCCACTGGGAACTGATAATCTCGGGCTTGATATTTTGGCGGAAATCATCTGGGGTGCAAGGACTTCCATTTATGTTTCTGTTGTTGCAGTTTTGATTTCTGCGGCGATAGGAATTCCAGCAGGGCTTATTTCGGGTTCGAGCAAGTCATGGCTAGGTGACACTATAGATGCAGCGATTGATATTTTCTTAACTCTTCCCATGTTACCTCTAATGATTATCATGGCATCAATTATGGGTACATCAACAAGTAATGTTGCAATTGTTATAGGCTTGTTTAGCTGGCCTCAACTTGCAAGAGTTACAAAAAACGCTACTTTAAAAGTTGTAGAAATGCAATATATAGAAGCTGCAATTTGTCTCGGACTGCCTAGACGCAAAGTGCTTTTTAAACATGTACTTATAAATACCACGGGGCCTATATTTGTTAATTTAACACTTATAATGGCAGGTGCAGTTTTAACCGAGTCAAGCCTTAGTTTCTTAGGACTTGGCGATCCAACCACTTGGTCTTGGGGTACTATCCTAAAGCGTGCATGGAGCACAAACGCAGTTATCAGCACGCCAAACCCATGGTGGTGGTGGCTTATGCCAAGTATTTGTGTTGTTATTTATGTAGTGTGTTTTAATATGTTGGGTACAGCTATTAATGATGCACTAAGCCCCAAAACAAGAGAATAGTTTGAATGGTGGTAAATAATATGTATGATTTGATTATTAAAAACGGGCTGATAGTTGATGGATCTGGAGCTTCTGCTTTTTTAGGTGATATAGCAGTCAAAGGCGATAGAATTGCCCTAATTGCAGAAAAAATTGATGACAATGCAACAGAAGTTTATGACGCAAACGGAAAATATATAATTCCAGGGCTTATAGATCCACATGTTCACGAAGAATGGGTTTGTTTAGTCGATGGCAGATATGAACTTTTCCTAAAACAAGGTGTTACGACAACCATAAACGGTAACTGCGGCCATTCTGTAACCCCTGGACCAGTTAGCAATATCACAGAATACTATCTCGGAAATGGTCTTATGAACCACAGACAGCAAGCAGATTACAACAAGCGTTTCCCAGCTTGGGATGATTTTTCTGGTTACAAAAAAGCGGTTGAAAGCATTGGAACTAACCTTAACCTTGCTACACTTCTAGGGCATGGAACAATTCGCTGGACAGTCATGAATGGAGCTCATCCAAGAAAGCCAAACGAAGCCGAATCAAAAGAAATTGAAACACATATCAGAAAAGGTATGGAGCAGGGGATGTTTGGAATTAGTTTTGGGCTTGACTATGTGCCAAGTCGATATGCAGATATTGATGAACTTTGCGAAATAGTAAGTCTTGTCAAGGAATATGACGGAGTTAGCGCAGCTCACTTACGACATTATATCGGAATTTTAGAGTCAACTAAGGAGTATATCGAAGTTGGTAGACGAACAAAAGCAAGGCTTCAGTTCAGTCATCTTGCTTCCTCTGTACCTGAGGCACACACAGCTATTAAAGAAGCGATTGAAAACGAAGGTCTTGATGCTCGTATAGACACAATTCCCGATTCTGTCGGTCATTGCGTAAGCAAAAACAGGCTTCAACTTTTCATTATGGCAATAAGTGACAGCCTATTCGACCAAGGAATTGAAGGCGTTAAACGTGCGCTTCGTGACCCCCAAGGCAGAGAAGATATCAAAAAGGATGCATATATTTTTGCTGGCGAAAAATCAAGCAAATATATTGTGAACTCATCTGACCCCAGTCTTGAAAATCGCTCTATTGCCGACATTGCGGCAGAGCGTGGGGTTGACCCAGACGACTGCATTTTAGACTTAATTGGCGATGATAACGACTACACATTCTGGCTAAATGCTCCCGCCGGAAACGTTCCCAGTAAGTTTGTTGAGCATAATGAAGAAATCACTTCAAACCCTTATGTGAGTGTTGGCAGCGATGAAATTATGGGTGATATAGAAGACCCATTTGACTGGTATGAAATCCGCCGCCGTGGTTCTTTTGCAATTTTTACAAATATGTACCTCAAAAAAGGCATAAAATACGAAGAAATTGTAAGACGAAATACAAGCATGATTGCTGAACATTTTGATATAAAATCAAGAGGTAGGTTAAAAGAAGGCTATTTTGCGGATATTGCAGTTATAGATCTGGAAAACTATAAATTCCCAGAAGTTTCTCAGGAGCACTACAAAACACCAACCTTAACAGCTAGTGGTTGTAATCTAACCGTTGTTAATGGCAAAATCGCATTAAAAGACGGAGAAGTTAGAAAAACATTCTCAGGCAAAGTTCTTATTAAAGGACAAGAATAATTATTAGTATCTTACTACTTTATGTAGCGAGAATATAAAAAATGGAGGATATAGAAATGAAAAGACTAATGGCACTTTTGCTTGCTGGCGTAATGACTTTTGGTATTTCAGCTTGCGCTCCAAGTGAACCAACAACAGAAGAAAGCACAGCCCCATCCGGTGAGAGTTCAGCACCTGCTGAAGGTGAAGCAACTCCATCAGAACCTGTAGCAGGCGGAACACTAAATGTTGGTGTTACATCTGCTCCTGTAGGACTAAATGTATGGACAAACAACGACAACGTTTCTGCGACTATTATGGATCTTGTTGTTCCTCATCCCATACAAATGGACGCTAACGGAACAAAAATTCCATATGCTATCGAATCATTTGAGATGAACGAGGACGCAACTCAATACACTGTTCACATCAAAGAAGACCTAACATGGTCTGATGGAACACCTGTTACAAGTGAAGATTTTAAATTCACAGTTGAATATTGCATGGAACATTCACTAAGCTATGTTCCTTCAATGTATGGCATGGTAGAGTCTATGGAAACACCTGATGAAAAAACTATAGTTTTTAACCTAGATTCTGCAAATGTTAACTTCTTCAACGCAGCTGGTTACTGGGTAGGAATTATGCCTAAAGCTGTTTTCGAGTCAGTTGACGCACCTATGGACTTCATCTTTGACGGAACTATGGGTTATGGCCCTTACATCGTCGATGAACATGTCGCTGGTGAGTATGTAACTCTTACAAAAAACCCACACTACACTCTAAACAACGGCGAAGGTGCAATGATTGAAAACATCGTTTTCAGAGTTTTCTCCGACGAAAACGCTATGGTTCTTGCTCTTAAAAACGGTGAAATTGACGTTACTGGTAACTTCATGAGTGTTGCTGCTCAAAACCAATTCTCAAGTGATGCTAACTTTGGACTATATGGTGCGCAATCACTTGGCTATGGATTTGTAACATTCAGCCAAAGCAACGAACTTCTAACAGATACTGACGTTCGTGTTGCTCTTTCAATGACCATGGACCGTGAGGCTATCTGTGCTATTGCATACCAAGGTGCAGCTGTTCCAATGTACACACCAATTTCTCCTGTATGGCAAGATTTCGTACAAGCAGATATTCAACAACCAGCATTTGACCTTGATGCAGCTAATGCACTTCTTGAAGAAGCAGGTTATGTTGATACAGACGGCGACGGAATTCGTGAAAAAGACGGTCAAGCACTTTCTTTCACTCTAACATGCAGAAGCGATATTGCTATGGTTGACTCAGTTATCGAAATTATCAGAGCAAATGCTATGGAAGCTGGCGTTGAAATTGTTCCAAACTTCGTTGATGCTGCAACATACTCAGCAAATGTAACCATTGGTCATGACTATGACATAAGCTATTCAACTTGGGGAACTATTGACGACGTTGACACAACACTAAACACAATTTACGGCATTGGCGAGCAACTAAACTTCATGGAATATAACAATGAAGAAATGGACAATCTTCTAAAAGAAGCTGCGTCTGAACTTGTTTTCGAGGAACGTGTAAAAATCATTGATGAATGGCAAACACTTTTCGTTGAAAACATGCCAACTGCAAACCTATTTGTAAATACAAACACTTATATTGCAAACACTTCACGTTTTGACGGTTGGGAAATCATCCCTGGTAACTACGGTCTATTAAACGTTACTCAAATTTGCAACGTTTACGCGAAATAATAAAAACATACTTATAGAACTCTAATCTTAGAGTTCTATAAGTATGTAAACAAATGAAAGTAGGAAGAGTTAATGCAACAGAAAAAAGGATTTAAGGGATACAAAGCCTATTCATACCTCGAAGAAGGAAGAGATTTTCCAATTTTTGATTGGGCACAATGGGACTGGGCAGGAAGAAATTTAGTTGAGCTAACAGCAGAGCAAGAAGCTAGAGTTGAAGATATTGTCAGCAAGAACCCTGTAATTTCACTTCATGATCACCCCACATTTTTTCCTAAAAATATCTCTGACCTAAGAAACACTTTTGATGCAGCAAGAAGCGGTAGAGAGCATTGCGCATATGAGGCGCTTAGCTATTCTTACCTCGACTGTATTTTTGACAACATGATGGACGGAACTAACATCATTTCCTCTCCTGCTGGCTGGAAATGGATTGACATTATTCACGACTTAGGAATGAGACTTTGCGACCTTGCGCACCAAGATTTCCTTGTTCAGTGCAAAACTGTTGATGATATTTTTGCAGCAAAAGCAGCAGGGAAAATTGCTTGGGTTCCTGTTGTTGAAGGTGCAGCTTGCATAGAAAACGAAATTGACAGAATTGACATTCTATACGGGCTCGGTGTACGTCAGCTTGGTGTTACTTATTCAGAGTCTAATGCTCTCGGTAACGGCATGAAAGAAGAAAACGACGGCGGACTTACATACTTCGGCAGACAATGCGTTGAGAGAATGAACAAAGTTGGTATGCTTATCGACATCTCTCACTGTGGACCAAAAACAGGAATTGAAGCTGTTATGCATTCAACAAAACCAATTATCGCAAGCCATGCAGGAGCTAGAAGTGTCTGGAACATTAAACGTATGTTTAATGATGATCTAATCAAAGCGATTGCTGAAAAAGGCGGTGTGCTTGGTATTGAAGCTGCCCCTCACACAACCATGTCCAGAACAAAAAACACTCATGATCTTGATTCATTTATGGAGCACTTTGAGTATGCCGTAAACCTTGTGGGCATAGACCACGTATCATTCGGAGTTGATACTTTATATGGTGATCATGTAGGTCTTCACCATGCGTTTGCAGGTCATCTTTCAACAAAAGAAACCAAAAAAGGAAATGACTATGAAGAAGTTCCTTTTGTTTGGGGACTTGAAAATCCAACAGAAGCAAGCTGGAATATCCCACGCTGGCTTGTTGCTCACGGCTATTCCGATGAGGATATTGCAAAAGTCCTTGGCGGAAATGCTATCCGTGTTTTAAGAGAAGTTTGGAAATAAAAAAACTAATCCCCTTGCAATGTGAACGCTTTTGTACACATTGCAAGGGGACTTTTCTTGTAGTTGAAGTCACTTCTTCATCAGGATAAGCAAAAGTAATCAGCGCTGAACAGCTTCACCCACTGGTAACTCAGCAATTCTTTTAATTTACTCGGCTGAGATAACGCCCATCACGAATGAATAATTGGCAATATATGACTTGGAGAATAAAGCGAGATCGTTTGGATAGTAAGGCGGTAAACTTATATAAATGAAGTGAAATGTTAATAATTACTAAAAATAAACATGAATATTTATGCATTATTAATATTAACAAATTGTTGACAAATAAATAATTAAATGATAACATGTATTTAATATTAGCGTGTTACTGGTTAGGCAGGCATTAACTGATAGGAAGATTTTTTCTTTTTATTCTGTTGGTGCGTGCTTTTTTGCGTTCCAACAAAAAATTAATTTTGGAGGAATAACTCATGAAAGACAAAATTTTTGGCGTTCTTCAAAGGGTAGGTCGCTCATTTATGCTACCTATCGCAATCCTACCAGTCGCAGGTTTATTTTTAGGAATTGGTGGATCTTTCACCAACAGCACCATGCTTGAAGCATATGGTCTTATGGATATAATGGGTCCTGGGACTATAATTTATGCAATTTTAAGCGTCATGGCACAATGCGGTGATATTATTTTCGCAAACTTACCACTAATATTTGCCGTTGGTGTCGCTATCGGTATGGCGAAAAAAGAAAAAGAAGTTGCCGCTCTATCTGCTGTTATCGGGTTTTTAATTATGCACACAGCCATAGGCGCACTCATTACAATTAACGACGCAACTTCGTATTTAATCGCAGGTTCTGTAACATCTGTAGTGGGTATTCAATCACTACAAATGGGTGTTTTCGGCGGTATCATTGTCGGCCTTGGCGTCGCTATGTTGCACAATAGATATTACAAAATCGAACTACCACAAGTTCTATCATTTTTCGGCGGAACAAGATTTGTTCCTATCGTTTCGGCTATTACATATTTAATTGTCGGTATTGTTCTATTTTATATCTGGCCAACAATTCAATCAGGGATTTATTCAGTCGGAGAGCTAGTCAACAACAGTGGCTATGCAGGAACATTTGTTTATGGTCTTATGGAAAGACTTTTAATTCCTTTCGGACTTCATCACGTTTTCTACCTACCATTCTGGCAAACTGCCGTTGGCGGAACACTTATGGTTGACGGTGTTTTAATCGAAGGTGCACAAAACATTTTCTTTGCTCAACTTGCTTCACCAAATACCGAAGTTTTCGCAGTTTCTGCAACAAGATTTATGTCGGGTAAATTCCCACTTATGATTTTTGGTCTACCTGGGGCAGCGCTTGCTATGTACCATTGTGCGAAAAAAGAGAAGAAATCTGTCGTCAAAGGTTTGTTAGTATCAGCAGCACTTACAGCTATGCTAACAGGTATCACAGAGCCACTAGAGTTCACATTTTTATTCATCGCACCAGCTCTTTATGCTCTTCACTGCATAGGCGCAGGTCTTGCGTATATGATTATGCATATTTTAAATGTCGGTGTCGGTATGACATTCTCAGGCGGTATAATCGACCTTTCTCTGTACGGAATTTTACAGGGTAATGACAAGACAAATTGGATAATGGTTGTTATAGTCGGTCTGATTTATTTCGCAGTATACTATTTAATATTTAGATTTGTTATAACAAAATTCAACCTCAAAACCCCAGGTCGTGAGGACGAAGGCGAAGAAACAAAACTTTACACAAGAAAAGATGTTGACGCAAGAAAACAAGGCAAAAACGAAACAGCAGTTTCTGAAAATGACCAAGTAAGTACCTTAATTTTGCTAGGCCTTGGCGGAAAAGCAAACCTTTCCGACGTCGATTGCTGTGCTACCAGACTTCGTGTCACCGTAAAAGACTCTAGCCTTGTAAAAGAAAACTTGCTCAAACAATCAGGCGCAGCTGGCGTTATCGTCAAAGGTCAAGGCGTTCAAGTTATTTACGGCCCACGAGTGAGTGTTATTAAATCAGAATTTGAGGACTTTTTAAGCTCACCACAGAGCGATAATGTCACCCTTCCAAGCGAAACTCCAAAAAGTGAAGGCACAGCTTTTGTGTCACCAATGGTCGGGAAACTAGCCCCATTATCCGAAACTCCTGACGACTCATTTGCGCAAGAAATGGTCGGTCGTGGTGTCGTATTCTTCCCCACAAAAGGCGAACTTCGTGCACCTTGTGACTGCAAAGTAAGCATGATTTTCCCAACAAAACACGCTGTTGGATTGGAAACTACTGACGGTTTAGAAATTTTAATTCACGTCGGAATTGATACTGTGAAGCTTGACGGAGTTCCATTTGATGTTAAAATAAAAGAAGGTCAAGAACTTAAAAAAGGCGAGCTTATCATGGAATTTGACCTTGCAGTAGTTGCCGAAAAAGCGGCAAGCATTGCAACTCCTATGGTGTTCACAAATTTGGACGATGATAAACAAATTAATGTAACAGCCTTGGGCGAAGTTGGATTTGAAACAAATATATTGACTATTTCATAGAAAAATGAGGTTTTAGATGAGAGTATTAAAAATTTTGAACAATAATGCGCTATTAGCCGTAGACGAAAATCAGGTCGAATATGTCTTTCTCGGAAGCGGAATTGGCTTTAATAACAAAAATGGTGCAGAGTTTATATCCAAGGATGATGCCAAAAAATTTATACTCTCATCAAAAATCGACAGAGAAAAAAACTCAATCGAAATCATAAATTCTGTTGAACCACATTTTATAGAAATCAGTGCCGAGATAATCACCCTTGCCGAAGAAAAATTCGGCGAAGTGGACGAAAACATTCTGCTTCCACTAGCTGACCACATTGCTTTTGCAATTGAGCGAATTGAGAAAAAGATGGACATTTCAAACCCATTTACCAAAGAGCTTCAATTGCTATTCCCTGACGAATTCGAGGTTGCTTCAAAAGGCAAGCAAATCATTTTGGATAAAACTGGTATAGATATAAACGCTGACGAA
>CAYJOS010000069.1:0-11469 GCA_964371875.1 uncultured Oscillospiraceae bacterium
TTACTGGTAAAAACAGTAAATAGGCGGCCGGAAAATGGAAAATATAACTAACTCTGTCACCAAAAAAGACCACTCTGCAAAAATTAGAGGTGAGGCGCTTTATGTTGCTGACTATCCAACGGACGGAATGTTGGTAGGTAAATTTTTACGCTCTACAAAAGCTAGGGCGAAAATTGTCGAAATTAAAATCCCAAAGCTGCCCGAAGGCTATGTTATTGCCGATAAAAATGACGTTTCGGGTGAAAACAGAGTTAAAATTGTACTCGATGACACGCCTGTTTTTGCAGACGAAATAGTCGAATTTATAGGCGACCCCATCTTACTTTTAATGGGAGAAGACGAAAAAATTGTAAATAATTTACTGGAAAAAATCGAAGTAATTTATGAAGATTTAGAAGCTGTAATTGACATGGAAAAATCTGAAACGGCATTTTTCGACTTTAACTATTCCAAAGGAGATACTGAAAAAGCCTTTGAAAATGCTGACAAAATCATAGTTGAAACCTTTAGAACAGGGCATCAGGAGCAAGCTTATTTGGAAACAAATGGATTAATTGCCATCCCTGAGGAAAACGGAAAAATTTCCATACACGGTTCTTTGCAATGCCCGTTTTATGTACACGGAGCAGTAAAAAACGCACTCGGAGTAAGCTCCGAAATGGTGGCAATAAGGCAGGACACAACTGGCGGAGCTTTCGGTGGAAAAGAGGATTATCCTTCAATTTTGGCATGTCAAATCGCAGTTGGAGCAAAGAAAGCGGGCAAGCCTGTGCGTATTATTTATGACAGAAA
This sequence comes from uncultured Oscillospiraceae bacterium, assembly GCA_964371875.1. Classification (GTDB taxonomy): domain Bacteria; phylum Bacillota; class Clostridia; order Oscillospirales; family Oscillospiraceae; genus Heteroscillospira. The sequence goes on from CAYJOS010000069.1 coordinate 793, forward strand.
AGAGGATATGGAATTTACTTCCAAGCGCCATCCATCTATCACAAAATATAAAATTGCTGTCAAAAATGACAAAATTACAGCGATGGATATAGATGTTTTGTACAATGCAGGAGCGTACACAACCCTATCCGCTGTCGTGCTTCAGCGTGGAATTATCTGCTCGTCTGGGGTTTACAAGATACCAAATTTGACAGTAAAAGGAAAAGCTGTCAAGACAAACACCGTTCCTTGCGGTGCATTTAGAGGATTTGGAGCGCCGCAAACATTTTTTTCCATTGAAATGGCGATGAATCATGTTGCAAAAGAGTTAAATATTGACAAAATGAAATTCAAAATTGACCACCTTGTACAACAAGGTGATAGCACGTCAACTGGTGGAAAATACCATTTTAATGTTCCATTAAAAGCAATGATAGAAGAAATTGACAAAGAGTGCGATTTGTTCAGAAAACACATAGAATATGGTGAAAAACAGAAGAATAGATATAGAAAAGGTGTAGGTTTAAGCTTATTTTTTCATGGCGCAGGCTTCACTGGAAGCGGAGAGCGTGACCACATTAAGGCGGTTGCACAGCTTAAAAAGCACAAAAATGACAAGGTTGAAATATTAGTTTCAATAACTGACATGGGTCAGGGCGTTAATACCACTTTCTGTAAAATAGTTGCAAAAGAGCTTGGAATTTCCATGGAAAATATTGTATATAAGAATGCTGATACAGATTTTGTGCCTGATTCAGGGCCCACAGTTGCCTCGCGTTCTTTGATGATTGTTGGCGAATTGCTCAGGCGAGCAGCTGTAAAGTTGAAAGAAAAGTGGGAAGTTGGAGTTGAGCAAATTGTTGAAGAACACTATAAAGAACCCGACTTTTTGATACCTTTTGACATAGAGAAATTTAGTGGAGATGCCTATCCGACTTACTCTTGGGGCGTGAATGTAGTCGAACTCGAGGTCGATACGCTGACTGGAATGACCAAAATTCTAGGCGTTTGGGGAAATTTTGACGTTGGAACTCCGATCGACGAAAATATTGTTTTGGGACAAACCGAGGGAGGAATAGTTCAGGCGATAACATACGCCTCGATGGAGCAAATTTCTGCTGATAAAAATGGAAGAATTAGAAATAAGAGTTTTACAGATTATATAATTCCAACATCTGCCGACATACCAAATTTAAAAATAATTTTACACGTAGAAAAATATCCTGATGGACCTTATGGGGCAAAAGGCGCAGGAGAATTACCAGCTGTTGGCGGTGCAGCAGCCTATATCGATGCTCTAGAACAGGCATTAAATGGAATTAATATCAATAAAATACCATTTAGTGCAGAGAATGTTCTGGAAGAAATTATGAAAGAGGAGGTGGGCATATGAGCTCTGTGAGCTTTGTTTTAAATGGAAAATTGGAAAATTATAATGGCAGTGCAACGGCGAGATTACTGGAAATTTTGCGTGAATATTTTAGACTCACTGGTACAAAATGTGGATGCTTAGAGGGTGAATGTGGTGCGTGCAGCGTCATCATCGACGGTAAGCTTACAAACTCTTGCTTGGTAGCTATGGGCTCGCTAGAAGGGAAGAGTGTTATCACGATTGAGGGCTATAAATTGACAGATAGGTTCAAAGCTATAGACCTTGCATTTGCAGAATTTTCTGCAGTTCAATGCGGATTTTGTACGCCTGGCATGGTGCTTGCGACTGAGGCACTTTTAAACTCAAATCCGCTTCCAACTGAAGCTGAAATTCGTGAAGCATTGTCAGGGAATTTGTGCAGATGTACAGGTTACAATGCCATTGTGAAGGCGGTGAAAAAAGTTTCTGAGGAGGCTGATGGATTATGGTAAATGGAAATTATGCTACAAATTTGACCGACGCTTTGGAGTTCTTAGCTGGAAATAATACAAAGATTTATGCTGGCGGAACCGATATAATGATTAAGCCGCCTGTTGATGGTAATATATTGTTTATTGATTCAATACCCGAGCTATTGCAAATCGAAGAATTGGAAGATGGATTGCATATAGGCGCAGCTGTAAGTTTTTCAAAATTATACAATAGTGAAATTATACCTGAGGTTTTAAAGACGGCTGTATCAAAAATTGCGGCTCCTGCCATCAGAAATAATGGAACAATTGGTGGAAATATTGCCAATGGTTCACCAAAAGCAGACACAGCAGTCGTCCTATTTTCACTTGACGCCAGATTAAAAATTTGCTCAAAAAATGCCGAAAGAATTGTTGAAATTGCTGATTTCTACGAGGGGAGAGGGAAGGTCAAACTAGCTTCAAATGAAATTTTAACAGAAGTCATAATACCAAAATCTGACTATTCTAATTTTTCCTATCATAAAATTTCAGCTCGTGAAGCTTTGGCGATTTCAAGACTTTCTTTTGCGGGAATAGTGGAAAAAGATGGAGATAAAATCAAAAATCTGGCAATTTCATTTGGTGCTGTTAGTGACACGGTGCTTCGTTTCAAGGATATTGAATCTAAATTAATTGGGAAATCTTGCGATGAGTGTAAAGAAATGTTAGACGAAATTTTACTTGAATACGACAAAAGGATTATTCCAACTTCAGGCAGAGTTTCAGCAGAATATAGAAAAAATTTGGTAAATCGCTTATTAAAAGAGTTTTTTGTTACTAAACTAGGATAAAAAGAAAAATCGCAAGTCGGTGCGACATTCCGACTTGCGATTTTCTGTATTAATGAGGACAAAATGAAAAAGATTAAATCTCTCTTGCACTTACTATAATAAAGAATAAATATTACGAAAGAAAGCAATAAATTATTTCAAAAGTATTAAATCAAAAATAAATTTAGGAAAATTTTTATTTAGGTAAATTTAATGTAAAATAATCTCATTTATTTTAGTTTTAAATCAATCAAAATTGCTTCAACACATTCGGAAATTTCATCCCAAGTTTTGTCAAAATCTCTCGTATACCAAGGATCGGCAATTTCTGCATTTGTGCCCAAAAAAGATGTCATCAACCTAACTTTATTCTCGGGGTCGGTGGGGAAAAATGGCTTAATATTTCGCAAATTATTGTTGTCCATGCACAAAATTAAGTCAAAATTTTCATAATCTTCCTTTTTCAAACGCCTAGAAGTTTTCCCAGCACAGCTAATTCCGTGCTCGGAGAGCTTCTTTTTCGTACCTGGGTAAACAGGATTTCCAATTTCTTCGGTGCTGGTGGCTGCGGATTCTACATGAAATTTGTCAGAAACTCCGCACTTTTTAAATGCATCCTTCATGGCAAATTCTGCCATGGGACTTCTGCAAATATTTCCGTGACAAACAAATAAAATATTATACATAATTTTACTCCTAATTAGCTAATTTGAAGAGATTTTTATCAATCGAAAGGTTGTACGCACTGTAACAAATCAGGACATTATCTATGCTGTTTTCCTCGATGTAAGTCGACAGTGGATAGTTGTAATATCTAAGGTCGATAATGCTAATTTTTGAGAAATGGTCAAGCAGGAAAGGGGAGAGTGAGTCGGTGTATGAGTCACGCAAAATGAGGAGGGTTGGCTCGTCGCTGTTTCCTGTTTCGATTTCTAAAAGGGGAGTTACACCCCCGAAGAACATTGCATATTTATCCTTTTTTTCAAGATAAGAAGTGTCATACATAGGGCTTTCAACGGGAACACCGGTGGAATAATTTGTAATTTTTAAGCCCTCATATTCAGGCACAAAAGTCTCGATTTTGTCTGCTCCCACCCAAGTAAAGCCTGATGTCGAGTAGGTTGTGCCTAAAAACTCTGTACTTACAGTGTCTACAATGTAGTTTTCAAGAGGATTTGCCTTAAATCCCATTGCCTCGGCTATAGCGGTATAGCCATAATATGCGCCAAGACTTGTCCAGTGATGGTCTGTTTGATAGAATATATATTCATTTTTTTGTGCATATAATGCAGAATACATATCAACAGTGTTGGCTGTTGTATTAGAATAAAATTCATCTATCATCGCTTTTTGGCTGTCATTCGGAGCGTTTTCAGGAAGTTTTTCAGCCCAAATTTCGACTGCTCCTGGAATGATTGAGAGGTAGACAGGAATGTCTAAAGACTCGACAAATGCGTTAATTTGCTCAATATCACTTAGATTTTTTTCGGCGGTTGGAGCTATAAATTCTTCAACTAAAACCCCATTTTCTCCATAGTAAACGCTGTTATTTTCCTTTTTTCCAGAGGCAAGTTCGGTGGCAGCTTTTATGGTGATCCAACTGTCGCGCATAAAAAATTGGTCGCTGGTGTACTTTTCAAAATCCGTAGTGAAGTCACCGAAAATGAATTCGTCTAAGGTAAATTCAGGAAATTGCTGTAAATATCTGTTTTCCACTTCGGAAAATTCAGTGTCAGGCATAACTAAATTTACAATAAATGCCACACTTATGAAGCCTAAAAATATAACCATTTGTAAAATTGTTGTTATTTTTTTCATTGTGAGTACCTCAAAATCTGAAATACAAGAAGGGATTGTAAGTTCCATCCACGATGTATGCAGTTGACAAAATCAGTGCAAAAACGAGTAAAATCGGAGCTAAAATTCCCTGTGTTTTCTCGGGTATTTTTTTGAAAATTGTTGCACCTAAAGGTGTTGAAGCAATTGCTGCAATGACAAATGTTAGGAAATAAGCTCCCAGATAATAGTAATCTTCAGAGGCAATTAGTCCACCTTGTCCAAGTCCGAACATTGCTTTTATATAGCTAACACATTGTTCAACAGTTGTGAGTTCAAACAAAACCCAACCTATAATTACTACAAAAATTGTGTAAAAATGTGAGAAAAACCTTGGTATTGCCTGAAGTTTTTTCAGCAAAAACAGTTTTTCTAACACCAAGAATATAGCGTAGTAAACACCCCAAAGGAGAAAATTCCAGCTTGCGCCATGCCAAATTCCTGTCAGTGCCCAAACGACGCAAATGTTCAAAATTTGGCGTTTAAAACCGCAACGATTTCCACCTAATGGAATATACACATAGTCCCTAAACCATGTTCCAAGGCTCATATGCCAACGGCGCCAGAACTCGGTGATGCTTTTTGAGATGTAGGGATAGTTAAAGTTTTCCAGAAATTCAAAGCCGAGCATACGGCCAAGACCGATTGCCATGTCGGAATAACCAGAAAAATCAAAGTAAATTTGAAAGGCGAAGGCTAAAATTCCAAACCAAGCACCAAAAGTTGTAAGTTCAGTGTAAGCGAGAGCCGAATACATGTCCCAAAGTGAACCAATATTGTTGGCAATAAGGGTTTTTTTGGCAAGACCAACTGTAAATCTGCGGATGCCCGAAGCGAACTGTTCGACGCTGTTTGAGCGGAAATTTAACTGGTCGGCGACGTCCTTATACCTGACAATAGGGCCTGCGATGAGCTGTGGAAATAGTGCAACGAAAGTACCAAAACTGACATAATTTTTCTGTACAGAGGCGTCCCCACGATATACATCGATGGGATATGACATTGTTTGGAAGGTGTAAAACGAAATTCCGATAGGCAAAACTAAGCCCAGAGGTTCGAGTCCAGAAAAAATTGGAATTATGCTAATTGTTTCGATAATTAGGTCAAAATACTTGAAAAATACCAATAAACCAAGGTTAATTATTGTATTTATAAGCAAAATCCGCTTTGCCTTTTTCTCGTTTGCCCTGTGTTTATCAATCAAAATACCGTTGATATAGTTTACCGTGACAGAGAAAATCATCAGCAAAATATAAACACGTTCACCCCAACCGTAGAACAGGAGGTTAACGCCAAAAAGCCAGAGATTTCGCCATTTTATCGGCACGGCATAGTAGACTGCCAGAACCACGACGAGGTATATAAATAAGAAGGGGATACTGGAAAAAACCATAAATTATACCATTCCTTTTTAAAGTGAATTACATTATATTGTACTTCCTAAATTGTCAATTGTCAACAATTCTTCCAATTCTTGTACGGAAGAAACAATAAAATCAGCACCATTTTCGACAAATTCTTCCATATTTCCATATCCATACAGCACACCTATGGATTTTATACCCACTTTTTTCGCACCAATTATGTCAAATTCACGGTCTCCAACCATGATTGCTTCGTCCAAATTAGGCACATTTACCTGTTCTAATACGTGTAAAATTACCTCAGATTTTGTGTGTAATGAACCGTCAAGCCCACAGCCGCCGATGTAGGTAAAATATTGACTTAGGTTAAAATAGTCAAGTATTTTTTCAGCAAAAACTTTGGGCTTTGATGTTGCAACAAGCAAAGTTTTACCTTGATTTTGCAAATTTTTCAACAAATTAGCAATTCCTTCATACTCGAAATTTTCAAAAAGACCTGTTACAGAATAGTATTCTCTGTATTTTTCGACCGCTTTTTCGGCTTTTTCTTCTGAAAAACCATAAAATTTCATAAAAGAGTCCACAAGGGGAGGACCAATGAAAGGGCAGAGGTCATCAAGGTTTTCGACTTTAATTCCAAAACTTTCTAGCGAATAAGCGACGGCGGTTGTAATTCCAATTTTTGGGTCGGTTAAAGTTCCGTCTAGGTCAAAAAGTACATATTTCATTTGTGTATATCTCCAATTATTATTTCTTTTTTTTATTAATTTTAGACAGGGGATTTGCTTCAGCAGCCAATCTTAGCTCTGTGTTGTCGACATGAGTGTAGATTTGTGTGGTGTTTAGATGATCGTGACCTAAAACTTCCTGTAAAGTTCTGACATCAACACCATTTTGAAGCATGAGGGTTGCTGCGGTGTGTCTGAGCTTGTGTGAAGAGTATTTTTCGGGGTCAAGCCCAGCTTTTAGCAAGGTTTTTTTGACCATGCTATGTACCATTTCACGGCTCAAACGAGTTTTTCTATTGGAAATAAAAAGGGCATTTTTGTCAATTGCATCAACGGGTTTTCTGAAAATCAAATAATCCTCAATAGCAGAAATACAGCTGTCGTTGAGAAAAACTATACGTTCTTTGTTACCTTTTCCTAAAATTCGCAAGTGATCACTGTGAATATCGCCGAAATCCAGTCCAACAATTTCAGAAATACGTAATCCACAATTTAGAAATAATGTTAGAATACAATAATCTCGCTCACGATTTTTTCCATCTACAGCTTCCAATAAATTTATGCTTTCATCCAAGCTGAGATAGCGGGGAAGTGCCTTTTTAACCTTTGGAGTGTCTAAATCTTTGACAGGATTATCCGTTAAAATTTTGGCTTTTTGTGTCAAATATTTGTAATAACTTCTAATTGTAGCTATCTTTCTGGCTCTTGACGAAGCGGTTAAGCCGATTTTTGAACTGCGAGCACGCTGATTTTGAACTCGGCTACGAGATAAGTACGCAAGGTAGGCGTAAACCTCGTTGAGTGTCACGGTTTCGACAAATTTCTTGTCAACATCAGAAATAGTGATTTCGTTGAGCTCGGTATGCTCGGGCACAATGTTTCTGTGAATTTTGAGAAAACGAAAAAATGTGCGTAAATCCAAAAAATATTCGTCAACGGTAGCCTTGGAGTGGCTCTTAATTGTTTCGTGGTAGATTAGAAAACTGCTTAAAATTTCGGGAGTGCCGATGGGGTAGTCCATAAAAAAGCCTCCTTGGGAAAAAATGTTATGAATATATCATAACATAAAGGCGATTATTTGTCTAGATGAAATTAAACAAAATAAAAATTTTGTTTAATTTACACTCTATATTTTCCAAACCAAAACCATAACTAGATTTTAGCCTAAATATTCACAAATTAACTATAATTATACTAAATCTTTAAATATTTAACATAATTATAGTTAATAAATTTAATATAGTGCTGCTGCGATAGCTTCACGAACATTTTTAACAAACAGAAGTTTCAAACCTTTAGGAGCTTTGATTTCACTTCCTGTATGCTCAGGAATTATGCAACTTTTGAAGCCCAATCTGGCAATTTCAAACATTCTTTGCTCCAGTGCGTTGACCGAGCGAACTTCGCCTGTCAATCCGACTTCGCCGACTGCAGCGATTTCGCTACTCACGGGCCTGTCAACTATACTGGAAGCAACTGCCAAAATTGCAGCCAAATCGCTTGCAGGTTCGTGGAGTTCGAGTCCGCCGATGACATTTAAATACACATCACTTCCAGAAACTGCAAGCCCTCCCCTTTTTTCAAGCACAGCCATCAAAAGCAAGGCTCTGTTGTAGTCAATTCCGTTGGAATTTCGCCTAGCAGATGTGAAAACTGTCGGGGCGACCAGTGCCTGAATCTCGGCGAGCATGGGGCGACTGCCCTCCATCACGCAAGCGACGCACGTTCCTGGGGTGTTTACGGGTCTGCCTGAGAGTAACATTTCGGAAGGATTTTCCACTTCCCGAAGCCCAGAATCGAGCATTTCAAAAACTCCAATTTCATTAGTTGAACCAAATCTATTTTTCGCCGCACGCAATATCCTGTATGACAGGCTTCGTTCACCCTCGAAATATAGTACACAGTCCACCATATGTTCCAAAACTTTTGGGCCTGCAATTGCCCCATCTTTGTTGATGTGACCTACAATGAAGACAGTAATTCCCTGCTGTTTTCCCATTTGCATTATCGACATTGTACATTCACGAACTTGGCTGACACTGCCCGGTGCAGAGGAAAGTTCGCTGTTGTAAAGCGTTTGAACTGAGTCAATTATGACAATATCTGGGGCTAAATCTTCGGTGCAACTGATGATTTCATGCAGGTTAGTTTCGGGCAACACGAACAAATCATCGCCAGAAACGCCCAGTCTCTCAGCACGCATTTTAAGCTGTCTTTGGCTTTCCTCACCGCTGACATATAGAATTTTTTGGGAATTTCCCATTTTTCCACATGCTTGCATTAAAAGGGTGGATTTACCAATTCCGGGCGCACCACCGATGAGCACGAGCGAACCACGGACAGCTCCCCCGCCCAAAACTCGGTCTAGTTCGGAAATTCCTGTAAAAAATCTTGCTTCTTGCTTTGTATCAAGCTCGTTCATGCGTTTTGGGCTGTTTTTTCTGGCAAAAACGGTGCTTGTGACAGCAGATTTTTTTGGTTTTTCCGCTTCAACCATAGTATTCCAATTATTACAAGCAGGGCACTTCCCTACCCATTTTGCACTCTCATTTCCACATTCGGTGCAGTAAAAAACGGTCTTAGTTTTCAAATTTTATCTCCATGTTCTCAGGCAATTTCGCTCCAAGAAGAAAAAATTACCATTGCTAATTTTGTTTGAAAATCGTCTGATTTTAGGTTATTTAGGTCATTATTATTAGTTAAAAATCCACATTCAACTAAAACAGCGTCGCATTTCACACTTTTCATAAGGTAAACACTATCAGAAATTTGTGTTGAAAGTCGTCTGCTGTTTTCAAATAATTTACTGTTTAAATTTTCCTGCATAGCTTTTGCAATTGTTTCGCTGTTGTCGGTTTTTCTGAAAAAAACCTGTGCTCCATTCACCGAATTGTCAATATATGTATTTTGATGAATGGAAATTAGCCATGCATTGGGAATTGAGTTTATAAGCTCAACTCGTTGTTTTTGTTCAGTCACTTTTTTTAAGGCAATTGAAGCGTTTGGGTCTGGGTAGTCGATGTCTTCGGAAACTCTGGTCATCAGAACATTTTCACCGCAAAAAACGGCTAAATCACGTAGTTTTAGTGCAATTTCTAAATTAATTACACTTTCTAAAGTTCCATCATTTCCCACTGCCCCACCGTCCATTCCACCGTGTCCAGCGTCGATAATCAAGATTTGTTCATGATTATTTGAGGAAAAAACTTCGTTAGATTCAGGCATAATTTGGGTATTATTTGTAGAAAATGCAAAAATTAGACTTAAAAAGGTAAATAATGTTACAGTTCTAAAGAAAAACTTCCATTTAATGTTTATAAACATAGTCACCACTCCTCATGTAAATGTATTCGGAGTGGTGATTTTTTAGAAGTGTTTCGCCTATTGCGATAGGCGATTTTTGATAGAGAGTTTCACTGTCTGCGGACAGCGCCCAAGGCTCTGCCTTTGGAAACCGCAATTTTTTGAAAAAAATTGAGTAAAACTTTTAATTTTTTCTAAACTTTGAGTTCTGTTTCACCTTCATCGAGCAGCTCAGAGAACTCGTCCAAAACTGGTTTTACGCAATTTTCGATAAATTCTTCTACTTGTTTTGGTGCTCTTCCAACATAAAGTGAAGGAATTAGAACTTTTTCTATATCTTCAACAGTCAAGCCGAAAACAGGGTCGTTGGCAATTCTTTCCACCAAATCATTAGCCAAACCTTGTTCTTTAACAACTCCGCCTGCCGCAATTGAGTGAATTCTGATTTTTTCGTGCAATTCTTGACGGTCGCCGCCTTTTTTGACAGCACGCATCATTATATTTTCAGTCGCCATAAATGGAAGTTCTTCCATGATTCGTTTTGTGATAACTTTATCATAAACTTTAATTCCTGAAGCGACATTATTGGCAATTTTTAGGATAGCATCTACGCATAAAAATGCCTCTGGTACTGAAATTCTCTTGTTCGCTGAGTCGTCCAAAGTGCGCTCAAACCACTGGTTATATGAGGTCATCGCACCATTGCTTGCGTCAGCAATGACATATCTTGCCAGTGAGCAAATTCTCTCGCAACGCATAGGATTTCTCTTGTAAGGCATAGCTGATGAGCCGATTTGATTGCCCTCAAATGGT
>CAYJOS010000070.1:0-11451 GCA_964371875.1 uncultured Oscillospiraceae bacterium
TTAAATAGACCCTCCTACTATTAATTTTTTCAGATGAGTAGCCAACGGGACACCCATAGGGCGATTAGCCCTTGTTCGTTGTGCTCTTTTTGGGTGCGATTGCTCCTATTTCTGGGCTTGTTTACTAATTATTATTGTATATTCAGCACCCTACCGCATCTCGCCGTTCGGGGGCGAGTCCCCGACGTGTTTTGCTTACTTTTTCACGAGAAAAAGTGAGCCCTCGGAGAGCGTTCTTTTTCGTCGCAACGAAAACTCTCCCTCGGAGAGCGTTCTTCGTTCTCTCGTTCTTTTCGTCGCAACGAAAACTCTCCCGTGCTTTTCGCAGAAGCCCCCCCCTCGGAGAGCGTTCCCCCTTTCCATCGCCACATAAATTCAGACACAAAAAGAGGATGTACCCAACAGCACATCCCCTTAATTATTAATTAAATTTTATAACAATCCTTGATCCATCAAAGCCTTAACTTTAATTGGAAGTCCAAAAAGATTGATAAATCCTTCAGCGTCTTTTTGGTTATAATCCGAGTCACCAAAAGTAGCAATTTCCTCAGAATATAGGCTGTGTGGTGAGTCAACAGACGCAACAATCATGTTACCTTTGTAAAGTTTTAGTTTAACTTTACCGCTCACATTTTCCTGAGTTTTTTCAACAAAAGCAGAAAGTGCCTCTCTCAGCGGTGTGAACCATTGTCCGTTGTAAACAAGCTCTGCAAATGTAACTGCAAGTTCTTGTTTTTTGTGCATAGTCATCTTATCTAGGCAAAGTGACTCCAAAACTTCGTGAGATTTGTACAAAATACTACCACCTGGAGTTTCATAAACACCACGGCATTTAATTCCAACAAGTCTATTTTCAACGATATCCAAAATTCCAATACCGTTTTTTCCACCGATTTCGTTTAGCTTCCAAACAATGTCAGAGCCCTTCATTTTAACGCCGTCAACTGCGATTGGTGTGCCTTTTTCAAACTCAATTTCAACATAAGTGGGCACATCAGGAGCCATCTCAGGTGAAACACCCATCTCCAAAAAGCCTTCTTTATTATAAGTTGGCTCATTTTTCGGGTCTTCAAGATCGAGTCCTTCATGGCTTAAGTGCCAGATATTTTTATCTTTAGAATAGTTAGTTTCACGGTTGATTTTTAGAGGAATATTGTGCGCCTCAGCGTATTCGATTTCTTCCTCACGGCTTTTAATTGTCCATTCTCTCCAAGGAGCAATGATTTTCAGTTGTGGAGCAAGTGCCTTGACTGTAAGCTCAAAACGAACTTGGTCATTACCCTTACCAGTGCAACCGTGGCAGATTGCGTCAGCTTTTTCTTTGATTGCAACGTCAACTAAGCCTTTTGCGATGCAAGGTCTAGCTGTCGCTGTTCCGAGGAGGTAATTTTCATAAATTGCGCCTGCACGAAGAGAGGGGAAGATATAATCATCAACATATTCGTCTATCATGTCGAGCACATAGAGCTTTGATGCGCCTGTTTTGATGGCTTTTTCTTCAAGACCTTCGAGTTCGTCGGCTTGTCCGACGTTACCTGAAACTGCGATTACTTCACAGTTTCCATAATTTTCCTTCAGCCAAGGGATGATAATTGATGTATCAAGTCCGCCAGAGTAGGCAAGGACAACTTTTTTAATTTCAGACATTTTTGTTCCTCCGAAAACTATTTTTTACAATTATAACATTATTTATGCTTTTTTGCAATAGTCAAACTATAAAAAAGGAGAAGTAAAATTGCATATTATTTAGTATATTATGAATATTTATTCATTTTGAAATACTTTAAAATTTATTATTAATTTTAGGAAGATTTTGTGGTATAATATATTTATATAAAAGTAAGGGTGGTGATCTAGCCATGGATTTAAAATTTTTACATAAAAATAAAGTCGAACCCGTTTTAGTACGAAAAGATATACCAATAATCAAAAAATCAGCTGATTTGGGGCTTTCAGAAGAAGAAGCACAGCTTCGCTTTGACGGTGGATATGATAACTGTGACATAAATCCCCCAACTAAAACCATTAAAGAAATTTTTTTAACAAATATAATCACCTATTTTAATATAGTATTTTTTATCTTTGCAGGCTTTATCATCTTCGTAAGGTCATACTATAACCTCACTTTCATGGGAATAGTTTTTGCAAATATATTCATTGGCATTGTGCAGGAGATTAAATCTAAACGAACACTTGATAAGTTAAATTTAATCTCAGCACCAAAGGCGACAGTCATTCGAGATGGCAAGGCAAAAAATGTAAATACCCAGTTTTTGGTACGTGATGACATTGTAGAATTTTCTGCGGGAAGCCAAATCTTTGCAGATGCCGAAATCGTGAGCGGAAAATGTCTGGTAAACGAAGCTTTAATCACAGGCGAGGCTGACGAAATTGAAAAATCTGTAAATGATAAACTAATTTCTGGCAGTTTTGTTGTCAGTGGAAAATGCAGGGCAAGGCTGACCCATGTCGGTGCAGACTCCTATGTTTCACGGCTGACAATCGAAGCAAAAAAACAGACGGCAAACAAAGACGGCGAGATGATGCGAACTCTCTCAAAGCTCGTAAAGTGGATAGGAATTATCCTAATTCCACTTGGAGCTGGCATGGTTTTTAAGGAAATTTTTGTTTTAGAACGCAGTATGCAAGACGGAGTTGTGTCCACCGTGGGCGCACTCGTCGGCATGATTCCTGAGGGGCTTTATCTACTTACAAGCCTTGCTTTAGTTGCCGGAATTATAAGACTCGCTCAGCGAAAAACCTTGGTTCACGAAATGGCTTGCATAGAAACTTTAGCCCGAGTCGACACGCTTTGTGTTGATAAAACAGGTACTATCACAGAAAACAAAATGATAGTTGATAAAATAATTCCACTTATTCCAAACCGATTTGTAGAAAGCGATATTTCCCTAATAATGGCAGATTATGTCGGAACAATGGAAGCAGATAATGACACAATGTCCGCTCTACACAGACATTTTTCTTCAGAAACCAGCAGAAAAGCTGAATTAGTTTTACCCTTTAGTTCTGCAAAAAAATTCAGCGCGGTTCAATTTAATGGCGACGAACGCTATGTTTTGGGTGCTCCTGATGTGATTTTGGGCAGTGATTATGAAAAAATTGAGAGCGTTATTGATAATTATTCTGCTAAAGGTTGCCGTGTTCTCTTACTAGCTTTGTACGAAGGAGATATTAGAGATTTTCCACTTTCTGCAAGAAAAATGCCGATTTCTTTGATTTTATTATCCAATAAAGTGAGAAAAAACGCCCCTGCAACCTTCAAATTTTTTGCCGACCAAGGCGTAGAAATCAAAGTTATCTCTGGTGACAATCACGTCACGGTTTCCGAAGTTTCAAGGCGTGCGGGGATTGAAAATTATCACAAATGCATAGACGCAAGGCTGCTCGACACTGACGAAAAAATTCTTGAAGCCGTGAATGAATATACAGTTTTTGGCAGAGTTACACCCAGCCAGAAACGAAAACTCATTCAGGCTATGAAAAAAAATGGAAAAACTGTTGCCATGACAGGCGATGGAGTCAACGACGTTTTGGCTCTAAAAGAAGCTGATTGTAGCATAGCGATGGCGTCTGGAAGTGACGTTGCTTGCAGGGCTTCAAACATAGTTTTGCTGAACTCGGACTTCGCCTCCATGCCCTCTGTCGTGATGGAAGGACGGCGAGTTATCAACAATATTGAACGCTCTGCTTCCCTGTTTCTCGTTAAGAATATTTTATCATTTACGCTGGCAGTTATAACTTTAATTTTCGCTCTGCCCTATCCGTTTACACCCTCGCAGCTGAGTTTGGTTAGTACGATTACAATCGGAATCCCTTCCTTTTTCTTAGCATTAGAACCAAATAACGACATAATTCGGGGCAAGTTTTTACACAATGTGCTATACAAAGCCCTTCCAGCGGCATTTACAAGCCTTATTTTGGTAATCGGAATACTCCTTTTCTATCTTGCTTTTGAACTCGATTTAAACCGCATGTCCACCATCGCAACCATAACAGTCGGCGTTGTCGGACTGCTCATGCTATTCAAAATTTGTATACCATTTACGACTTTGCATAAAGTTTTATTTGGGTCAATGTGCTCACTTTTCGTGCTGGCAAATCTATTTTTAAAGGAATTTTTTACCTTATCGGACTTGGATTTTCAATCCGCTTTAGTGCTTGGAGTTTTCCTGCTTTTGTCAGTTCCTTTGTTTAATTACGCCTGCAGATTGGCCGATAAAGTTGACAAAAAATTGAAAATAACTGGCATACGCTTACTCGCAAGGCGGAAAAAAAAATAAAGCAAAAAATTGCTGTCGCACTAGAAAATCTCTTAATGCGACAGCTATTTCTATTTAATTAACTTATCCGCTTCTATCGCCTTCTGCGTAAAGCTGTTATTTTTCCACCACGCAAGCAAAGATGTAAGCACCGTTAAGCCTGTCGAGAACGCAGCTTCGATTTGTGCGTCATCTATGGGCAGCGGAGAAAATCCATTTATGCTCAGCATTTGGTTCACAAGTGCAAGAATTAAAACTACCGTTCTTGCAATTGTTCCGCCTGAAATTTTATTTTTCAACTATATCACCTCCCCTCTTACATTATATTTTATATAGGAAGTTTTGTTACAAGTATTAATTAAACAAAAACATTTTTTTGTTTAATTGATATGCAAAAAATAACGGTCATGAGCTTTAACTCACAACCGTTACAAAATTTTTAACTATTAATCGTCGTCCATTTCAACTTCATCATCGTCGCTGGAGTCTGATGCTTCCTCAATTTCAGGCTCATCATCGTCGTCATCGTCCGCTTCATCCTCCTGATTTTCAGCTTCTTCTGGTTCAGGACTTTCAGGTTCGTCCTCTGGCTCAGGCGTTTCTTCAAATTCAGGCTCTATCTCAGGCTCTGGCGTTTCCTCAAATTCAGGCTCGTCGTCATCTTCTTCCTCACCGTCATTTTGACCGCCACCAATGTACCTATCTCCACTGCCTTCGTTTTCATCAATGTCATCCATGTCATCGTCGATTTCTTCATCGTCTACATCATCGTTAATATCATTATCATCGTCGTTATCGTCATCATTATCATCGACATCTTCATCTGTTTCTTCATCATCTTCATCTTCTAAATCGTCGTTGATATCGTCATCTTCATCGTCATTTTCAACTTCGTCGTCAACGTCATCATCCGGTTCATTTTCGTCATCCGCGTCGTCGTCATCATCACTATTTTCAGCAGTCAGCTGGGTAAAATCCATTCCTGTTTGTTCTTTAGTTTCTAGCACAAGGGTTTCATCTTGAATTACAGCAGAAATGGCAAATTCAGGTAGTTCGCTGTAGTCTGTCTCCTCAACTTGGATTTCTGTTCCTGTAGTACTTTCGACGGTTTTCGCTGTTTGACCAGGTTCTAGGATAATTGTGGAATCTTCTCCCTGTTCATTTGTTGTAGAAACCTCTACTTTTCCTGTAAATAAAGTAAATTCCGACACACCTTCATTGTCAATATTAAAATATCCCGAAGTGCCTCTTACGCTTGTTGCCATCGTTGATGTGCGAATTTGCAAGAGCTCATCTTCGGCTAATGGCTCGCTCACGTTAAAGAATAAGCCACCTTCAACCAACAAAACTTCAATTTCTTTGCCATTATTTCCTAATGTTGCCATGGATTCAGCATCTAATTTTACTGCTTTTGTATCATCTAAACTTATGTAAGCGTAACTTTCCGCCTCTGTTTCAAGCGAATGTCCATCGAAAAGTCGCATACCGCTTTCGTGTTCAAGCAGTTCATTTTTTTCATCGGTTACAGCCACATCACCCACGGTTGCGGTCAATCGCATTAGCGAAGCGCTGGCATCTTCTCCACAAGCTGTCGTTAAAATAAATGCACACACTAGACATGCAATTATTGCTACTTTTAAAATTGGGTTTTTGCGTTTTTTAATTTTCATCGATCTCCTCCCAGACCTTGCTCTGCCTGAATAGCCCTAAAATTTCTCCGTCTATTTTTCCTTCAACACTCATTATTTCAAGTATTTCAAAGACTTTTTCTATTGGAATTGGTTTTTTATATGGTCTGTCCTTGGCGTACAAACCATCAAAAACATCCAAAATTGTGATAATTCTGGTTTCTTTGCAAAGCTCATCGCCCTTTAATTTGTTTGGATAACCGCTTCCGTCCAAAAATTCATGGTGTTCACTTGCCCATTTTACAACCTTATTATAGCCTTTTCCAAAGCTAACTTGACTTAAAATTCTCTCTGTCATAATTACATGAGTTTCCATTATTTTACGTTCTTCTGCTGTCAAAGTACCCTTTTTAATGGTCAGAGCACGAACTTCTTTTTCATTTAACCAGTTTTTTTCTTCTCCATATGTGTCAATGAAAGTGTTTTCTGCGATTTTTCTGATCTCTTTTTCAAGCTCATCATCGAGAAAGGGCACAACATTTGCTTTTAAAATAATTTCTTTCGCTTCTTCAATCTTAGTTTTTACAGGTAAAAACTCGCCCTCTCCCCTCGCCTCTGCAAGTTGTGCTATTAGCAAAATCATGTCAAATCTTGTCATCACTCGTTCCATGTCAGAGCTTAACCTGTCAGCCTTATTCATAACAGTGAGCGGAACAGTTAACTTTCCGACATCATGAAGCCAAACACTCATTATAAGTTGGCGTTTTTCTTCAAAAGTAAATTTGTATTTTTCATGATTTTTAGTCAACCAATCGACAAATTTATCTGCATATTTTGACATATTTTGGGTGTGAGCAACATTATATGGGGTTTGCTCATAAATCGCCGTGGACAAAACTTTCACAAGTGAATGCAAAAGATTTTCAATTTCTATTTGCTGATTTGCATTAGTCAGGGAAATCGCTGCCTGAGATGACAAAGCGTATATAAAAATCTCAAATTCAGGCGAAAACGGTATAATTTCGCCATTTTGTGACATCGCATTTATTAGCTGAATAACGCCCACCGTGTCACCTTTGTTGTTTATCATCGGAACGACAAGCATGGATGTTGTCTTATAGCCTGTTAACTTATCGTATTTTTTTGGCCCTGAAAAGTCATAATTTGAGCTTTTGTAAACATCAGGAAGGTTAATCGTCTTTTCTTCGATAACCGCACAGGCGCACACATTGCTTTTCACCTTTTTGACAGGTGGCAAATTTGTAGTCTCTCTTCGTCCGCCCATTGAACGTGTTATCATAATTCTAAAATCGAGAGTTTGCTCTTCATTGACATACAGTGTTCCTGCGTCGCAATTTGTTATATCCATTGCCACATTCAAAATCATTTCAAACAGTGTATCAGGATTTTTTTCCGCACTAAGTGCTATACTAACATCAAGTATCTGTTTTATAAGTGCGTTCTCCAATTTTCTTTCCTCCTAATTTTTCCACGCAAGAATCCCTCTGAAATAGTAATGCATAACAAGCATAAAAAATCCCACTAAATAGGCAATTTTTTTACAGTTGCAGAAATTTTTCTCTATTGTTGAAGTGCTCTCATTAAATTTGGAATTAATTGTTTTTTTCTGGAAACTACACCCTTAACATATACTCTGTCTGTTGTTGCTTCGTTTCCATATGCAGTTTTCATCAGGTCAAGTGCATTTTCGCCTTTGTAAACTATTATCGATGATTCATCAATAATATTTGTAACCATCATTATATAAATATCGACTTTTCTGCTTGGCGGAATTGTTTTCATATAATTCGACATTCTTTCAACAACACCGTTTACTGTTGTTTCGTTCATAGCTGTAATTTGCGCAATCCCAACATTTACGCCTAAAAAGCTGTAGTCTTTGTAATCACGATAGAACAAATCTTGATCAGAAAAATCCTCAAAATCGCTTGCCGCATTGAACATTTCGTCTGAATATTCTTGAATTTCAACCTCTGCAATTTTTGCAAGCGCTTCCGCAGCTTGTTTGTCAATAAATGTACAGGTTGGTGACCTAAACATCAAGGTATCTGAAACTATGGCAGAAAACAAAATTCCCGCAATATGCTTTGGAATTTCCACTCCATTTTCAAGAAACATGCTGTAAACTATACTTGCAGTGCTTCCTAGTGGTTGATTTCTAAAAAATACTGGGTTTACGGTTTCTATGCTTCCCAGTTTGTGATGGTCGATAATTTCAAGGATATCAGCATTTTCAATGCCGTCAACTGTTTGACTTTTTTCGTTGTGGTCAACTAAAATCACTTTTTTCTTTTCCATATCAAGGAAACTACGTTTAGAAATTTGACCTATATATTCTCCATTATCGTCCAAAACAGGGAAATATCTAAGTCTTGTTTTCGCCATAATATTTTTAACATCGTCTGTAAAATCATCTAAACGAAACTCAAGGATATTTTCGGTGCTCATTAAATGGCTTATTGGAATACTTTTACTAATTAACCTTGCGCAAGTATATGCATCATAAGGACTTCTCATCATGATGCACCCTTTGCTCTCAGCAAGCTTTATAATATGCTCATGAGCCTCACTATTAAAGCATAAAATTATGCATTTTACACCATTTTCAATTGCTAAAAATTGGGTTTCAATTCTGTTACTCATGATAGCCAAATCATCCGCTGCAAGATATTCGTCTAAAAGTTCGGGAGTGCTACCGCCGATTACAACTTTTCCCTTTTCAAAATTTCCACTTATATCTCCGCAGAGTACAGTCGCTTCAAGTGTTTCGACAATATTTTTATATGGAGTTTTCGCAACAGCGAGTAAGGTATTATCTAGTGCATTCATGTCCGAAGCGGCAATGTCGCCAAGGCTGATGACGCCACCCATGCCTTTTCCGTCTTCACTGGCTATGGTTAGCATGGTTGCGACATTGGATTTCATAAAGTTATATGCTTTTCTAATAGACATATCTTTGTCAACCGCAGGAACTTTTTTGATTTCAATATCACTAACCTGAGTTCTCACATTTGACTGAAATTGAGGTGCTTCCACTCCGAATTTTTCAAGCACAAAAGCAGTTTCTTTAGATACATCACCGCAACGTTTTGCAGTGTAATTGTTTTCAGTGTCAATTTTATTTTTAAGGTATGCATAAGCTATCGCAGAGCAAATCGAATCTGTGTCAGGATTTTTATGTCCTAGGATAATAACTTCGCTTTTCATATAAGCTAACTCCGTTCAAATATCTAATTTTCTATTCGTCTTTTATCATTATATAAAAATTGAGCGAAAATATCAAGTAAATTATGCGAATTTATATTATTCAACTGCACTTCTTGCAAAAAACATAAAAATCTGATAAAATAGTGTACTAAATATTTTTTAAAAATGAGGTCATAGTAATGAATCAAAAAGAAGTTAGCGAATTACGCCGTAGATTTAGTTTGGACAAAAATTCCATCAGCAATATTTATGGTTGCTATGTAAACGGTAGCGGAGAGACAATTTTAAATTTCACGGAATCTCTTGGACTTTTAGGTCAAGAAGAAACCGAAAAATACCTGTCTTTACTTAAAAAATCCATGTCAGGCGGACTGGGTAAAAACCTAATCGACATAGTTTTTTCAACCGAGCAAGTCATGGAAAGCGAAGAGCATAAACTACTCAGCGAGCTTCGCAGAACCAAACTTTCCGAGGAAAAATTGAGAGAAACTTTCTTCAATAAGGTTATAGAAGCCTTAGATTTTGAGGGCTTAAATTACCTAATTTTACTCGCCCACGACACTTACGATGTCCCCTTCCGTGGCAGAGATGGAAGCTCAAATAATGACAATTCTGACAAAGTTTTTTCCTATATTGTCTGTGCGATTTGCCCTGTCAAGGACGGAAAAGTTGAGCTTGGCTACGCCGCAAAGGAAAAAGAATTCCACAGTCGTGCAAACGGACAAATCGTCTCAGCGCCCGAGCTTGGATTTTTGTTCCCAGCCTTTGACGACAGAACTGCAAATATTTATAATGCACTTTTTTACACCAGAAACACCGATGTAATTCAAGAGGAATTTTTATCAACAATTTTCAACACAGAACCTCCAATGTCCGCCTCAACTCAGAAAGAAATTTTTGAAGACGTGCTCAGCGAAGCACTTGACGAACTTTGCGACATTGACACCATGCAGTCTATACACGAGCAAATTGCCGAAAAAATCGAGCAACACAAGGAAACAAAAGACCCCGAGCCACTAACGCTCAGCACAAGACAAATTTCCGCAGTTTTGGAAGAATGTGCCATTCCTCAAGAGAGAATTGAAACATTTAAACAAAAATGCAGTGAACAATTTGGCGAGGGCGTGGGCTTAAATCCTTCAAATATCATTGATGCAAAGCGTTTTGAAATCAAAACAGAGCAAGCTACTATCACAGTTTCGCCTGAGAGCAGTTATATGGTCGAAACCAAGGTAATAAATGGAAGAAAATACATTTTAATTCCAGCGGATAATTCAGTTGAGGTGAATGGTTTGCCAGTCAATTTTAAGGTGAACGAAAGTTCAGAAGAGGAAATATTATGAAAAATGAACAAATTAAGATTAAGTGTAAAAAATAAGTGAATTATTATCACTCCTGTACGTAATGAAAATGGTAAATAAAATGAATATTATTATCAGGCATGAAAGCCCATCCGATTTTAGGCATGTTGAAGAAATTGCAAGAAACGCATTTTGGAATTTATATTTCCCAGGTGCGGCTGAACATTTGGTCGTTCATAGAATGAGAGAACACAAGGATTTTATAAAAGAGCTTTCCTTTGTAATCGAAGTTGACGGAAAAGTTGAGGGTGCGATTTACTATACACATTCGAAAATTATACAAAACGATAAGAGTGAATATAAAACCATCAGTTTCGGACCTGTCTTTATTTCTCCCGAATTTCATCGAAAAGGTCTTGGCAAAAAACTTATAAATCATTCTATAAATGTTGCAAAAAACATGGGATTTACTGCCATTTTAACACTAGGCTATCCTTATCACTACGAACCATATGGCTTTGTCGGTGGCAAGAAATATGGAATTTCAATGGCTGACGGCAAATTTTATAAAGGTCTGCTCGCATTGCCATTGGTTGAAAATGCTTTCGACAAAATTTGCGGTTATGCGCAGTTCTCCCCTGTTTTGGACGTGACCATGGAAGAAGTTGAGGTATTTGATAAAAATTTTGCTCCAAAAGAGAAAAAAGTTCAGGATAGTCAAAGAGAATTTGAGCTTGCTTGTGCGGAATTAGATGAGTAAATTTCGGGGCTGATTTGTAATCTGTCTAAATGGTTTTGCATTGGAGAAAAGAAACAGGAGATACGCTCTCCGCTGGATTTTTGCTTCGGCGAAAAGAAACGAGGGGAACGCTCTCCGAGGGCATACTTTTTTTAGTGAGAAAAAAAGTATGGAAAAAACGCATCGGGGAAACACCCCCGAGCGGTGGGAACTGTTTAAGGGTGCGGAGTATACAAGAATAATTAGCTTGCAAACCCCGAACCAGTTACTATCGC
>CAYJOS010000071.1:0-11414 GCA_964371875.1 uncultured Oscillospiraceae bacterium
TGCACTTACATTGTATATTCAAGTGAAAAAAAAGTTACCCCAGCGGAGCGCGTTTTTCTTTTTTGTCGCAACAAAAAATTCTCCGTTCTTTTCGTCGCAACGAAAATTCTTCGTACTTTTCCTCAAAGTGAAAATACATTTTAAGCTGAAAGCTTCAAATCCCCCTCATTTATAAGCTTCGCTTTTCGCATTATAGCCCCAAAAATCGGCGTAAGCACAGCAGGCAAAACGAAACAGACCATAACAAGAGCTGTCCACTCAAAAGCCCCTATAGAAATCGCCTCAGCACCGCTAGAAATTGCGGTTTCACTGGGAGAAACCCAGCCTGTCAGCGTTCCGATTTGACCGACAAGCCCACAAGTTCCCATGCCAGCGGAAACGGGTTCGCCGTTCATTTCGAGTTTAAATAGCATAGTTGCAATCGGCCCTGTTATTGCTGAAGTCAAAATTGGCGGAAGTGCAATTGCAGGGTTTTTCATAATATTTGACATTTGAAGCATGGAAGTTCCCAGTCCCTGAGAAACCAAACCACCCCAACGATTTTCCTTAAAACTCATGACCGCAAAACCGACCATATGAGCACAGCAACCGGCAAGGGCTGCCCCTCCGGCGAGTCCGACAATTCCAAAAGAAGCACAAATTGCAGCGGAAGAAATTGGAAGCGTGAGTGAAATTCCCATAGTCACAGAAATTAAAATTCCCATCCAAAACGGCTCAAGAATAGTCGCCCATTTTATAAAATTACCAATCGAAAGGGCGATATTTCCAATGGTTGGAGCGACAAGCATAGCAAGCGCAGAGCCGACCAAAATTGTCACTGCTGGTGTTACTAATAAATCAATTTTAGTTTCTTTCGAAACAGCTTTTCCGACTTCAGCGGCGATAATTGCTATAAACAAAACCGCCAAAGGCCCACCAGCGCCACCCTCTGCATTAGCCGCATAGCCGACAGTTGCGAGGGAAAAAAGCACCATTGGTGGACATTTTAGGGCATAACCGATAGCGACAGCCATAGCAGGCCCAGCCATACTTTGGGCGAAAGTGCCTATGGTCACAAGCATAGCCAAATTTAGCTCTTGTCCCAGTGTTTTAATGATAGTTCCTATAAGTAGCGAGCAAAAAAGACCCTGAGCCATAGCGGAAAGGGCGTCTATACCGTAGCGTTTGAATGAAATTTCTATGTCTTTGCGTTTTAAAAAATCTTTCATCGAGATGTTTCCTCCTGCAAATGAATAAAACCTACTTTACAGGTGTCATGACACCTGTAAAGTAGGTTTATAATAACTTATTTCAGCTCAATTGTCAAGAGTTGTCAGTATATAAAATATCTCTGCGTCTTAAAGCGTGTACAACTCTCTCATAAGCGTTTTCGTCGTGGCAAGCAATGGTGTGCAAGTGAATTCCGCCTGTTAAAACAGAAAGAAGGGGAGCTTCTTGATCCATTTTCTCAAGGAATTTGTCAACATCATAGCGGTTTGAAAGTCTGATTTCAGCAGTCATTTGACCATAAACTCTGTGCTCAACTATAACGTTAATGATAGTCGCTCCATTGTCTACAATCGCATATAATTCATCTTTAACTCTGTCTTCGCTGTGCTTACAAGCGATAGTGCGGATTATGCCCTCATATGTACCGTCAATAACATAACCTTTAGGAGTTGCAGAAATGCTTTTTCCTGAAGCTCTTAAAAGGGCGATGTCACCAACAATTATTTGTCTACTCACACTAAATTTTGTCGCAAGCGAAGTGGCACTTACCGGATATTTTGCACCTGATAATGTTCTTAAAATTTCGTCTCTACGTTTTTCAGCCGGCATGTATTAACACCTCTCTTTAATTTATTTTTGTAATTTATATAGTGCTATCTGATAGTAATTTGTACTTTATATCCCATAGTTTTTGTGAAAGGTCAACATAATAAGTATGTGGATTGTCAAATCTTTTTACTTCGTCCCATAAAGTATTCATTTGATTGTTGCAATATTCACGGATTTCTGCTAGCGTTGGTTTTTCATAGACCAATTGACCATTTAGAAAAATCGGAACTTGCAATTCTTTTGCTGTGAAGTCGCTAATCGTCTTTCGTTTCCAAATTGCATCTGGGTCAAAAATTTCAAGAGATTTGCTGTCATCCACCTCCTCATTGTGCAGACAGATATAGTCTGCAATCGCCTTGCCCGTCTTCTTTTCGTACAATCTGTAGGTTTTTTTGAAATGTGGTATAGTGATTTTACCAACATTTTCACTGACTTTTATTTTAGGACAAATCTCACCAACTTTGTCCTCGACAGCAACAAGTTTATAAACACCGCCGAATACAGGTTCGCTTCTGGCAGTTATCAAACGCTCACCAACTCCGAAAGCGTCAACACAAGCTCCTTGAAGCAATAAATCACGTATTATGTACTCGTCAAGTGAATTTGAAATGATAATTTTGCAATCAGTCCAGCCTGCATCGTCAAGCATTTTTCTTGCTTTTTGTGTAAGATAAGCCATGTCGCCAGAGTCTAGCCTAATCGAACATTTTGTAATTCCTTGAGGCTTTAAAACTTCGTTAAAAGCACGAATAGCATCAGGAATACCACTTTTTAGTGTATTATATGTATCGACTAAAAGCGAAGCGTTGTTTGGATAAAGTTCGCAATAGGTCTTGAAAGCTTCATATTGAGTGTCAAACATTTGAACCCAAGCATGAGCCATAGTTCCACTAGCTGCAACACCATAAAGCAAATCAGAAATCGTACATGCAGTTCCTGTGCAACCGCCTATAAAAGACGCTCTTGCACCTAAAACCGCACCGTCAGCGCCTTGGGCACGACGAGAGCCAAATTCCAAAACAGCTCGACCATTAGCAGCATTTACAATTCTGCTTGCCTTAGTTGCGATTAAACTTTGGTGATTTATAGTCAAAAGCAAGTAAGTTTCCAAAAGTTGAGCTTGAATTGCAGGCGCTCGAACCGTCATAATAGGCTCGTTAGGGAAAACGACAGTCCCCTCGGGAACAGCAAAAATGTCGCCTGTGAACTTGAAGTTTTTGAGATAGTCCAAAAATTCTTCACTGAACAAATTGCGACTTCTAAGGTAATTTATATCTTCCTCGGAGAAATGTAAATTCTGTATGTAG
Organism: uncultured Oscillospiraceae bacterium; assembly: GCA_964371875.1. GTDB lineage: Bacteria > Bacillota > Clostridia > Oscillospirales > Oscillospiraceae > Heteroscillospira. The sequence goes on from CAYJOS010000071.1 coordinate 3,126, forward strand.
TCGATAGCTTGTTCAAGTCCTGCGGCGATTGAATAACCACCATTGTCGGGAACTCTACGATAAAATAAATCGAAATAGGTGATACGCTCGGCGTAACCTGTGCTTAAATAGCCGTTGCCCATGGTCAATTCATAAAAATCGCAGAGCATTGTGAAGTTGATATTTGATTTTTGCTTTTCCATTGAAACCGTCCTTATGCGTATTGCGAGGGAAGTTCGCTTGATTTTAGAATATTATAGTACTTTTTTATCAATTTTGCAATATGTTTTACATAAAATGCAAGTGTGATAGCATAATATGGCGTATTACCAAAAAATTACAGCAAAATCTTGGTAACAATAACCATTTAAAATATCAAACTTTTGTTAAGTTGTTAAAAAAACACTTGCAATTTTACGCTTTATCGTGTAAAATACAAAAGTACTAATTTTTAACGGAGCTTTGAAATGACTTTAATTACTTCATCAACTTATTTTTATAGCTTTTTTAGCTGTGCTCGATTTATGGGCTACGGCTTTTTTGGCTTGAAAAAATTGAAGATGATAAAGTAGTGAGAGGGATTTTAATATCCGTATAGTTTTGTAAGTTTTTACGCTCATTGATTTATCGTCAATGGGCGTTTTTATTTTTTTAATCATTAAAATCTCAATTATGAAAGGAAACAAAAATCATGGTCATAGTTATGAAACCAGGCACAAGCCAAGAGGACATCCAAAGTCTTATAGTAAAACTTGAAGCGAGAGGGCTAACAGTCGGAATTACAAACGGCGTTGGTTGCTCAATTTTGGGATTAGTCGGCGACACAACAGCGCTTGACATAGGAAAAATTTCAATTATTCCACAGGTCGAAAGAGTAATGCGTGTTCAAGAGCCATACAAAAAGGCAAACCGCAAATTCCACCCAGAGGACAGCGTTATCGACGTTTGCGGAGCAAAAATCGGTGGTGGACATTTCTCTGTAATCGCTGGCCCTTGCTCTGTTGAATCACCCGAGCAAATTAAATTAGTAGCCGAGCAAGTTAAAAGTTCAGGCGCAAAAATGCTTAGAGGCGGAGCGTTTAAGCCCAGAACTTCACCATATTCTTTCCAAGGCATGGGCGAAACAGGGCTTGACCTATTAATCGAAGCGAAAAAAGCAAGCGGACTTCCCATAGTCACCGAGCTTATGAGCCCAAAACACTGCGAACTTTTTGAAGAAAAAGTTGATATGATTCAAATTGGCGCAAGAAATATGCAAAATTTTGACCTATTAAAAGAAGTTGGAAAACTTACAAAACCAATTTTGCTAAAACGTGGACTTTCAAACACCTACGAAGAGTGGATTATGTCTGCTGAATACATCATGGCGGAAGGTAACGAAAATGTTATCTTGTGCGAGCGTGGTATCAGAACTTTTGAAACCTACACAAGAAACACATTAGACGTCTCTGCAATTCCAGCAATCAAACAAATGAGCCACCTTCCAATCGTAATCGACCCTTCACACTCCGCAGGTATGTACTGGATGGTTGAACCGCTTGCGATGGCAGCTGTTGCGGCTGGCGCAGACGGCCTTATGATTGAAGTTCACAACGACCCAGAGTGCGCAAAATGCGACGGTCAACAATCGCTAACACCTAAAAAATTCAACTCACTAATGGGCAAAGTTTCAGGAATTTTAAACGTTTTAGGCAAAGAAATGTAAGGTGCAAGCCTATGAAAAATCTTAGGATAGACCTTGATAGCCGTGCTTATGATATACAATTTGGTCAGAATTTGCTGTCGAAATCTGGCGAATATATAAAAAAAGTTTTGCCAAAAGCAAAAAAACTTGTCATTGTTACAGATGAAAATGTTGCAAAACTATATGCAGAAGAAGTTAGAAAAAGTCTCGAAAATTGTGATTTTCTGGTCGAAACAACTGTTTTGGAGGCAGGAGAGCACACGAAAAGTTTAAAAAATCTCGAAAAACTATATGACAATTTCACAGATTTCGGCTTAACTCGCACAGATGCGGTCATAGCCCTCGGCGGTGGTGTCATCGGCGACTTGGCTGGATTTGCCGCTGCAACAATTTTGCGTGGAGTGGATTTTGTTCAAATTCCGACAACTTTGCTCTCGCAAGTTGACTCCTCTGTCGGCGGAAAAGTTGCGATAAATCTTCCCGCAGGAAAAAATTTGGTGGGTGCATTTTGGCAACCGAAATTGGTTTTAATTGACAGCGAAACGCTGAAAAGCTTGCCTGACAGTGAATTCGAAAGCGGCATGGCTGAGGTCATAAAATACGGCTGTATTTTCGATGCGGAATTTTTCGATTTTATTGCAAAAAGACCAACTAGAGAAGCTTTAATGGCTGATATTGAGGAAATTTTGTACAAATGCTGTGATTTTAAACGCAGGGTTGTTGTCGCCGACGAGCGTGACACAGGCGAGCGTATGCTGTTAAATTTTGGTCACACTTTGGGTCATGCCTTTGAATTAATGGGAAATTATTCAAAATACAATCACGGGCAAGCCGTGGCGGCTGGCATGGTTTTGGTCGCAAAGCTTGGCGCACAACTTTCAATCACACCAGCTGAGCTTGAGGGTCAAATAATTGAAGTGTGCGAAGCGCTAAATTTACCGACAAAAATCGACTGCGATTTGGCAACATTTGAAGCGGCAATTGGTTTAGACAAAAAAGGTGAGGGAGCAAAAATTAACCTCATTTTGCTTGAAGAAATGGGAAAAGCCATTGCATATAAAATGCCAAAATCTAAACTTTTAGAACTACTTTAGGAGCAAATTCTATGAATATAACCATAAAACCACAATTTTTAAGCGGAAAAATTACACCACCACCGTCGAAGTCACAAGCACACAGGGCGGTCATGGCGGCGGCACTTGCAGGAAATTCGACATTGGGAAATCTCTCCGCCTCCGACGACATAAACGCAACTTTGGCTTGCATGGAAATCTTGAAAAATTGCAAAGATGGACTGCCAAAACTTGACTGCGGTGAGTCGGGTTCGACCTTGAGATTTTTAATCCCAGTGGCACTTGCGATGTGTGGCGGAGGAATTTTCACAGGCAGAGGCAGGCTGATGGCAAGACCTCAAAAACCATATTTTGATATATTCGACCAAAAAGGTATAGAATATAGTTATGAGGGCGACTTTTTGACAGTAAAAGGAAAACTTCCCTCAGGTAGATACGAGCTCCCTGGCGATGTTTCCTCACAGTTTGTCACAGGCTTGATGTATGCCTTGCCCATGGTGGAGGGTGACTCGGAAATCGTCGTGACAACACCTTTAGAGTCGGTCGGATATGTTGATTTGACCTTGGAAGTAATTCGCTCATTTGGTATAGAAATCACACAAAATGGACAGATTTACAGCATAAAAGGTGGTCAAAAGTTCAAATCTCACTCCATGGATATAGAGAGTGACTACTCACAATCTGCATTTTTCTTTGCGGCAAAAGCCCTAGGTTCAGACCTTGAAATCGAAGGATTAAACCCAAATTCCGCCCAAGGCGATCGCTGTATTATTCCATACACCGAGGCACTTTGCGGTGATGGATTGGTCGAGCTTGACGTCAGCCAATGCCCTGATTTAGTGCCTGCTTTGGCGGTCATTGCATCGCTAAGAGACGGCAAGGAAACAAGGTTAGTCAACGGCGCAAGGCTTAGAATTAAGGAAAGTGACCGCCTTGAAACGACTGCGACAGAGCTGAATAAATTGGGCGCAAAAATTGAAGAATTACCTGATTCTTTGACAATTCACGGAGTTTCAGGCTTCAACGGCGGAGTTGTCAGCGGAAGAAATGACCACAGAATTGCGATGATGCTTGCGGTTGCGGCGACTCGTGCGTGTGCTGAAGTGACCATCGAGGGTGCAGAGTGCGTCAATAAATCTTATCCCAATTTCTGGGAGGATTACTGCAGTTTAGGTGGTGTTCACCTTGACTGATTTAGACAAATATCGCAGTGAAATTGACGAAATTGACAGCAAACTAACTGAACTTTTCCTAAGACGCATGAAAGTCACGACTGCTGTTGGTGAGTATAAAAAAGCTAGAAATATTCCCGTTTTGGACGCCCAAAGAGAGCGTGAAGTTTTGAAAACCAAGGCGGAACTTGTCGAAACTGCCGAAGACAAATCGGCGGTTACAGAATTTTTCAAAAGCATAATGGCGATCAGCCGCCGTGGACAGAGAAAATCTGTAAAAGAAAGCGAAATTTTCGCCCCACTTGTCGCTATGGAGCAGACGAGAGAGCCTATCAAAAACCCAAAAGTTGCCTATCAAGGCATGGCTGGAGCGTACACCGAAGAGGCAACCGTGGGATTTTTCGGCGAAGATGTCGAAAGGACAGCTTTTTCGACATGGGAGGACGTTTTTGTTGCTCTTGAAAAGGGTGAAATGGACTATGGCGTGTTCCCGATTGAGAACAATTCCACAGGTTCTATCATCCAAATATACGACCTTTTGAACAAATATGGACACTTTATTGTGGGTGAATATGCCGTCAAAGTTGATCATTGTTTGATGGCTTGCAAGGGTGCAAAACTTGTCGATTTAAAGCAAATTCACTCCCATGAACAGGGGCTTTTGCAGTGTGCAGATTTCCTTAAAAACTACCCTGAATGGGAGGGTGTTGCGTGCCTAAATACGGCGATTGCCTGCGAAAATATTGCCAAAAAAGGCGATTTAACTTTAGGTGCAATTGGCTCGAAAAGGGCAGCGAAAATCTATAATCTGGAAATTTTAGCTGATGAAATCAACATGTCAAACAAAAATTTCACCAGATTTGTAGTCGTTTCGCCTGTGATGGAATGTAGAGAAAACAGTGAAAAAATCAGCACTTCTTTCACAATTCCGCACAAAACAGGTGCTTTACATGAAATTATGACCCTTTGCGCAGTCGGCGGAATGAACCTCACAAAAATAGAGTCCCGTCCAATTTTAGGGCAGGAATGGGAATATAGATTTTTCATGGATTTCAACAGCAATGTCGGCGAAAACGAGCTTAAAGCAGTGCTCATCGAATTGTGTCAAACCACGGCGGAATTTAGGCTCTTGGGTCGATATAAAAGCTGGGAGCTAGACATATGAAAAATATTGTAATTATTGGAATGCCCGGCTCGGGAAAATCGACTGTCGGCAGAATAATTTCCCAAGAATTAAAGCTTCCTTTTGTCGAAACTGACCTACTGATTTCCGAAAAAATGGGAACTACTATTCCGCAAATTTTCGCTGAATTTGGAGAAGAAAAATTTCGTGAAATTGAAACCGAAATTAGCGTCGAAGTTTCGCAAAAAATAGGGCATATAATCTCCACAGGCGGAGGTACTGTCACTAGAGAAGCAAACATGCTCGCCCTCAAAAAAACAGGTGTGGTCTTGTTTTTGGACAGAAAACCTGAGGACATTGTCAAGTCGAGATTGAGCGGAAGACCGCTTTTAGCAGATGGAAAACAGAAAATTTTTGACCTTTATGACAGCCGAATTGAGCTTTACAGAAAATATGCAGATTTTACCATAGAGTGCAAAAAATCTGTTCCGTTCACCATAAAAAATGTACTAGAAATTGTGCAGGAGATAATGAAAAATGAAAATTTTAGTAATTAACGGACCGAATTTAAACATGCTCGGAGTGAGAGAACCCTCTGTTTACGGAGCTAAAACATATGCTGAATTGTGCGGTGAAATTGAAAATTATGGCAAGACGAAAAATGTCGAAATCGAATGTTTTCAATCAAATCACGAGGGTGAAATTATAGATAAAATTCACAAAGCTTACGGCGGATTTAACGCTATTATTATAAATCCTGCTGCATTTACCCACTATAGCTATGCAATTTTGGACGCACTCAAAACCGTTGATTTACCCTGTGTTGAGGTGCATATTTCAAATGTACACAAGCGTGAGGAGTTTAGGCACAAGTCCGTGACTGTTGCCGCTTGTGTAGGTCAAATTTGCGGACTGGGAACTTATGGATATAAGGCAGCGGTTGACTTTTTTGTGGAGGAATTTTTTAATGGAAATTAAAAAATTATGCGTAATTGGCGACCCAGTTTCACATTCAAAATCTCCAATAATTCACAATTCTATGCTCAAACATTTGGATTTGCCGTTCGTATACGACTACCAAACCGTAAAATCAGGAGAGCTTGAAAAATGGTTTTCCGACGCAAAAAAAATGGGATATGTTGGATTTAATGCCACCATGCCCCATAAGGTTGATTTGCTAAAATTTGTTGATGAAATTGACGAAGATGCTAAAATGTATGGTGCAATTAACACTGTTTCTATAAAAAACGACAAAGTTTATGGATATAATACAGATGGAAAAGGCTTTTTGCGTTCGCTCGAAGATAAAGGAGTAAGCCCTAAATTTAAGGAAATTGTAATTTTGGGCGCAGGCGGTGCGGCGAGTGCTGTTGCGTTGAAATTGGCGTCCGAAGGTGCAAAAAAAGTTACGGTTTGCAATCGAAGTGTTGAAAAAGCTGAAAAACTCTGCGAAAATTTTCCTGAAATTATGTTTGCCACAGATTTTTCTGCCGAAAATATTTCCAAAACATGCGAAACTGCTGAGATTTTAATAAATTGCACCTCTTTAGGTATGGAGGGAACAGGCAAAAATTTTGAAAGTCTGGAGTTTTTGAACTCACTTCCAAGCACAGCAATAGTTTGCGATTTGATATATTATCCCGAAAAAACCGAACTTTTATTCGAGGCTGAAAAACGAGGATTGAAAACTCTCGGAGGGCTGAAAATGCTTGTCTATCAAGCGGTTTTTGCAATGGAATTTATGACAGGGGAGAGGGTTGATGTCGAAGAAATGGCTAGGCTTGTTATAAATGTTTTAAGTTCGGATTAAATGTATTGAACCACTTGACATTTTACTACTTCAGTGAGATAATTATTGAAGATAAATAAAGGAGGCGCAGCATGACTAACGCAGTAAAACGTATTGCAGTTTTAACAAGTGGGGGAGATGCTCCCGGCATGAATGCCGCTGTTCGTGCGGTTGTTAAATCAGCAGCTTCAAGAGGAATAGACGTTATAGGTATCCGTCGTGGATACAATGGATTGATTTCAGGCGACTTTGTGAAACTTGATTTGCCTGATGTTGCCCGTATTATAGGCCGTGGCGGTACTATTTTGTACACAGCTAGAAGCAAAGAATTCATGACCCCAGAAGGCAGAGATAAAGCAGTTGCAACATGTAAACTACTTGGAATTGATGGTGTTGTTACAATCGGTGGTGACGGTACTTTCAGAGGCGCATTAGAACTTTCACGCCTTGGAATTCCCACGGTTGGTATTCCTGCAACAATCGACAATGATATCAGTTGCTCTCACTACACAATCGGTTTTGATACTGCATGTAACACAGCTATTGAATGTATAGATAAACTTCGTGACACGATGCAGTCACACGAAAGATGCTCAGTTGTTGAAGTTATGGGACGTTCAGCAGGTTATCTTGCGCTATATGTCGGCATGGCAACAGGTGCAACTTCTGTTCTAATTCCTGAGCGTGAATTAGACTTTGAAAGCGATGTTCTCGACAAAATTCGTGCTGCAAGACTAAGCAACTCAACTCACTACATGATAGTTGTAGCGGAGGGTGTTGGTTCGGCTTTTGAGATTGCTAAGAAAATTCAAGAGAGCACAGGGCTAGACCCACGCGTTACAGTTTTAGGACATATTCAACGTGGCGGAAGTCCAACAGGTCGTGACAGAGAAGTTGCAAGCCGTATGGGGTATACAGCGGTTCAAGCTCTTGCAGAAGGTAAGTCAAACTCTATAGTTTGCACACAAAATGGTTGCCTAACAACAAGAGAAATTGAAGAGGCGCTAGCGGCGGTTAAACCGTTCCCAATGGAGAGATATGATGTGCTTGATGCACTGTCCTCAACAGTTGTTATATAGTTAATATGTAATAAAAAAGCAAGCACAGATTTTGAAATTTGTGCTTGCTTTTTTTAGGTAAAAGAACGAGGGGGATTTTCGCTTCGGCGAAAAGAACGAAGAACGCTCTCCGAGGGGGATTTTCGCTTCGGCGAAAAGCACGAAGAGAACGCTCTCCGAGGGCTCACTTTTTCTCGTGAAAAAGTAAGCAAAACACGTCGGGGACTCGCCCCCGAACGGCGAGATGCGGTTAGGGTGCTGAATATACAATAATAATTGACTGGCATTAGTTAAGTAGGAGCAATCGCACGAAGAAAGAGCGAAACGAACAAGGGCTAATCGCCCTTCGGGTGGCACGTTGGCTACTCACTTGCAAAATAAAATAGTAGGAGGGTCTATTCAAACCTGTAA
>CAYJOS010000072.1:0-10946 GCA_964371875.1 uncultured Oscillospiraceae bacterium
TACCATGCCATACGCCAAATGTCAACACTTTTCTGCTCTTTTTTTCATTTTTTTTCGTATTTTGTTATTATAACCATTTTATACCTTATTATTAACCTTTTTACACAATTATAACATTGTTTTTTACATTAAAAAGCACCTACTCAGATAGAATAGGTGCATATATTATATATGTATACGGCTATTTGATAATCTTAACTTCACCGATGAAAGGTAATTCCGGTTTTTTACCTGTAATTGCACCAACAATACCTCTTATCTCCAGTATACCTATTATAAACATTAGTATTCCTGAAACAAAGCCTGCTAAAAGCGACAAATGCCATGCTATTAACAGCACTAGCGCCTGATTTAAATGAAACTTGACAAACTCATCATCTTTTTTTGTGAGTAATGGAATTAAAATCAGCCAATTCAGGTAAGCACACGCCGCCATTAAATACTCTGAGCCAGTTTTTTTATTACCAACGACTTCTGCTTCGTAAACTTTCTTCTCGTATGTATGTCCAGTATATTCCTTTTGCTTGGACTCATACTCACGGAAACCTTTTTCCATTTCACGCTCTTTTTCTTTTCTCTGTTCATAGCGCTTCCATTGTTCGCTTTCCCTACTTTCCTTCTCCCTTTCACGGGTGGCAAAGTCGCTTGCAGTCGCTGTCCCTGAACTAAAAGTCGTTTTTTGTTGAGTCTGTTCTTTTTTCTCTGTAGTCTGTTGTTGTTTTTTATTTTTATTAAAGCCACATGCTGGGCAATCTTCCAATCCATCTGCGATATATGAACCGCATTCTTTACAATAAGCCATTAAGTAGTATACCTCCGTTCAATTTATTATATAGTATACTACTTTTATTAGCTTAATTCAACTATTTTATGAGCAAAACCGATGTTTTCCAATTTGCAGTATTAGTGGTCTTGACCAAATCCACTCGCTGGTCGCTGTTACAGGGTTAAAATAGTAAATTGCACCATTAGATGGGTCATTTCCGTTCATCGCATCTCTCGCAGCTTGGTAAGCACTTTCGGCAATTGGTTCGTCGAATTGTCCATCATATAAACATGTGAATGCGTGTGGCTGATAAATCACGCCTGACATGGTATTGGGAAAAGATGGATGCGCCATTCTATTTAAAACCACCGCACCGACCGCAACTTGTCCAACATATGGCTCTCCCCTCGCTTCCGCTGAAATAAGTCTTGCGAGCAAGTCTAAATCCGACTGCCCACTCTGGGTTGCGTCGCCCACACTAATTCCAAGTGCTTCCATTGTTTTTGCCCCAACTCTTCCATCTACTGTCAAACCTTGGCTTTCTTGGAATTTTTTTACTGCCTCTTCGGTTGCAGGGCCAAAATTTCCGTCAGTTGAGCCTGTGTAAACACCTAGTTCTTTCATTTTCATCTGAATTTGTCGTACCATGTCATTTCGGTCGCCTCTGCCATAGGTTGCAGCGTCAACTTCCTGTGCAAGTCCAATCACGAAAATGTTTAAAATAAGAATAATTGCAAGTTGCAGACATAATTTTTTTCTTTTCATCAAAAAAACTCCTCCGTCCCATGAATGGAGTTGTTGACAAACTAAGTGTTTGCAAAATCGAGGAGAATTTTTTCGTTAGATGATGCAAAAACCGCAGGCAATACTGGATGTATTAACGAGGATTTTGTAAAATATAACGGAAAAATACCCGAAGCATTTTGTGAACTGACTTTGTCAACAGCTCCTGTGTATATCCATAGTTTACGGAGGAGTTTTCTGCTTATACTAAATTATATTGTATTAATTTTTTACTTTCTTTCCGAAATTTCGGTAAGAATTTTTGCTGTAAATTCGTCAACACTCATTGTTCCCTCGTCACCGCCGGCACGTGTGCGGACTGAAACGATGCCTGCTTCGGCTTCTTTGTCACCGAGAACTAGCATGTATGGAATTTTTTGTAATTGAGCTTCGCGGATTTTATAACCGATTTTTTCGCTTCTTGTGTCAATTTCAACTCTGACGCCTGCGTCATACAATTTTTTGACAATTTCTTCCGAATATTCTTTAGAACGGTCGGTGATTGGCATGACTTTCACTTGAACTGGCGCAAGCCAAGCTGGGAAAGCTCCGCCGAAATGTTCGGTGATAACTCCGATAAAACGTTCGATTGATCCCAAAACCACACGGTGAATCATGACAGGTCTGTGTTTTTCGCCGTCAGCACCTGTGTATTCAAGGTCAAAACGCTCGGGCATTTGCATATCAAGTTGAATTGTTCCGCATTGCCATGTTCTTCCAAGGCAGTCAGCCAAATGGAAATCAAGTTTTGGGCCATAGAATGCGCCGTCGCCTTCGTTTAGGACATATTCCTTGCCCATGTCAACAATTGCCTCTTTAAGAGTTTCAGTTGCAAAATCCCAATCTTTAATTTCACCAATGTGGTCTTCAGGCATAGTTGAAAGTTCAATTTTGTAGGATAATCCAAAGGTGGAATAGACCTCATCAAAGAGTTTTACAGTATTTTGAATTTCGTCTTTCATTTGGTCAGGTGTCATAAAAATATGTGAGTCATCTTGTGTGAAACATCTAACACGCATCAGCCCGTGCAGTGCACCTGAAAGTTCATGTCGGTGAACCAAACCAAGCTCGCCGAGGCGAAGTGGTAAATCTCTATAAGAATGTGGCTCCGCCTTGTATGCGAGCATACCGCCTGGGCAGTTCATTGGCTTAACCGCAAATGGCTCTTCGTCGATCATGGTTGTGTACATATTTTCCTTGTAATGATCCCAGTGTCCACTGCGTAGCCAAAGGTCACGATTTAGGATAATTGGTGTCTGAATTTCTTGATATCCATACCTTTTGTGAACTTCTCGCCAATATTCAAGGATAGAATTTCTCAAAACCATTCCTTTAGGGAAGAAAAATGGGAAGCCTGGGCCTTCTTCCATAATGGTATAAAGTCCCAATTCTTTACCTAATTTTCTGTGGTCACGTTTTTTCGCTTCTTCAATTCTAGCAAGATGTGCGTCAAGTTCTTCCTTTTTAGGGAAAGAAGTTCCGTAAATTCTTTGAAGCATTTTTCTGCTGGAGTCGCCTCTCCAGTATGCACCTGTGCAGTTAGTTAATTTTAACGCATTTCCCTTAATTCTACCAGTTGAGTCAAGATGAGGGCCTGCACATAGGTCAGTAAAATCGCCTTGTTTGTAGAAACTTATAATAGCGTCCTCGGGCAAGTCATTTATAAGTTCAACCTTGTAAGGTTCGTCTTTCATGAGCTCAAGCGCTTCGGCTCTTGGTAATTCAAAGCGTTCAAGTTTAACTTTTTCTTTGCAGATTTTTCTCATTTCAGCTTCGATTTTTTCCAGATGTTCAGGTGTGAAAACTGTTTCACAGTCGATGTCATAGTAAAAACCATCGTCAATAGCTGGGCCAATCGCAAATTTTGCGTCGGGGTAAAGTCTTTTTACCGCTTGCGCTAAAATGTGAGATGAAGTGTGTCGATAACTGTGTTTGAAATCGGGGTTTTCAAAAGTGTAGAGATTTTTTTCGTCCATTGTAATATTATTCCTCCTTAAAAATATAAAAACACCCCTGACAAATGTCAGGGGTGCAAAAAATTCACACGGTTCCACCCTGCTTACGGATAAAAAAATCCGTCGCTTGGTTCGTTTAACGCACGACTACGGGCAAACTTTGTCGCTTGCCAACTCGGGAGTGGTGGGCATTTTCCATTTAATGTTAGGCAGATTTCAGCAAATTCCGCCCTCTCTGAAAACATAAATCGAAGCCGTCTCCGTCTTTGTTCTTAACATTATAAGTCTATCACATGTTTACAAGCATGTCAATACCCATTGCGATTGGATACAACACAATTTGGTGAACAAGGTAGATTATCAGCGTTTTCCTTCCAATTAAAACCAAAAACTTTGGATAAGACTTTTCCATCCACGGTTTAGTGTCACCCTTCAAAATCTGCCAACCAACCCATGCGCCTACCATAAAAAGGAAAAACCAAGGCATCAGCGGAAAATAATCGGCAGAACGAAAACTAACGCTTCTAATTCCTATGGGAAACAGAAAATCGCCGTCGAAGTAAATATTTCTATACATATAATATGTAGCGAAAAAAAGCGGTATACACGTTAGTGGTATTACATATTTTGGAAGTTGTTTTAATTTGTCGCCAATCAATCCATATAAAATCATAGATGAGCCTAAAAAATGTAAAACTCCAAACCTGATGGTAATATCTGCAAATAACGAAAAGAACGCCACTGCAACCCCAAAAGCAAAAACCTGAAGTCCACGTTTCACATTACTTCGGCTGAAATTGCAGGAAATCCCAGCCAAAAATATGAAAGTTGAGGCTGACAATCTTTGGATGATATCAAGCGGTGTTGAAAACATTTGCTCCCAAGTAATTATCCCAAAAATGGCTAAATTATATAGAAAATGGTATATAATTATAACAATTACGGCAATTCCACGTATAAAATCGAATAATTCTATCCGAGTTTTTGTCTTATACATTGAACCTAAATAGTGTTACATCGCCGTCTTTCATGACATATTCCTTGCCCTCGCTGCGAACCATTCCTTTTTCTTTCGCCGCTGCCATAGAGCCGACAGTTTTCAAATCTTCAAATGCGACAATTTCCGCACGGATAAATCCACGTTCGAAATCTGAGTGAATTTTACCTGCTGCTTGCGGCGCTTTTGTGCCCTTAGTGATTGTCCACGCGCGGACCTCTTCAACGCCTGCTGTTAAATAAGAAATTAATCCCAATAATTCGTAAGAGCATTTTATAAGTCTATCAAGACCCGACTCGGTTAATCCTAAATCTTCCAAAAATGCACCCTTGTCATCATCAGGTAGTTCTGCAATTTCTTGCTCCAACTTTGCGCAAACAGGCAAAACTTGTGCATCTTCATCTTCGGCAAGTTTTTTAACACGATTTAAATATTCGTGATTTTCATAGCCGTCAACAAAGCTATCTTCGTCCAAGTTTGCAGCGTAAATTATAGGTTTCAAGCTCAAAAGTTCAGAAGTTTTGATAATTGCCATTTCTTCTTCATCGCAATCATAGCCCCTAGCGCTCTTTCCATCATTCAAGTGAGCCAAAAGTCCTTCAAAAATTTCCACTTCTTGGAGGAATTTTTTGTCACCTTTGGCTTGTTTTTTAGCCTTGTCAATTCTGCGTTCAACCATTTCAACGTCGCTCAAAATTAGCTCAAGATTTATGATATCGATGTCACGAATTGGGTCGCATGAACCCTCGACATGTATAACATTATCGTCATCAAAACAGCGGACAACGTGAACTATCGCATCAGTCATGCGAATATTTGACAGGAATTTATTTCCTAATCCCTCACCTTTTGACGCACCCTTTACAAGTCCTGCAATGTCAACAAATTCAATAACCGCCGGTGTGTATTTTTTGGGCATGTGCATTTCTGCCAAAAAATCCATGCGTTCATCGGGAACTGCGACAACTCCGACATTGGGGTCGATGGTGCAGAAGGGGTAGTTTGCCGACTCTGCTCCTGCGTTTGTAATTGCGTTGAAAAGCGTGCTTTTTCCAACATTAGGAAGTCCCACTATACCTAGTTTCATTTATTTATTGCTCCTTTTTTACCCTAAAACGGAAGGCTTTTGCCTTCCGTTTTATAATTTAATTAAAAATCTACTCCGCCACCGTTTTCGGATTCATTTGTAATTTCGATAGGCTCGTCAATTACAACATCAGCAACTGCGCCCTTAATTTCGATTTCACCTTTTTCTGGGAAAACTCCGTGTTCGCAGAAGTAGTCAAGCTCCTCGCCGTAGACAGTTTCGTTTTCCAGCAAATGTTCAGCAAGACCAATCATAATATCTCTGTGTTGAGACAAAATTTCATGGCATTTTTCACCTGCTTGGTCAAAAATAATCTTGACTTCATCATCAATTTCAGCGGCAATTTTTTCAGAATAACTCTTGGTTGTACCAAAATCTCTACCGATAAACAGGCTGTGTGAACTGGATTGGAAAGAAATCGGCCCCATTTTTTCACTCATACCATAGCTCATGACCATAGCACGAGCAAGGCTACTCGCCTGTTGAATATCGCCTGACGCACCTGTTGAAATGTCATCGAGGAAAATTTCTTCGGCTACACGTCCACCAAGCGACATTACAATATTGTCGAAAAGTTCGCCTTTTGAGCGGAAATTTTCCAAATCTTCTTTAGGTCTGAACAAGGTGAAACCACCTGCCATGCCTCTGGGAATAATTGTAATATAGTGCACAGGGTCAGTGTTTTCAAGGAATTTTCCTGCAACTGCGTGCCCTGCTTCGTGGTAAGCTGTGAGTTTTTTCGCCTTGTCGGACATGACTTTGCTCTTTTTCTCAGGTCCCATTTGGACTTTCAAAATCGCCTCGTCAATGTCGGGCATCATGATAAATCTTCTTCTCGCACGAACCGCAAGAAGTGCAGCTTCGTTTAGAAGGTTTTCAAGGTCAGCACCCGAAAATCCAGGTGTTCCACGGGCGATACTATTCAAATCAACATCATCGCCGATAGGTTTTCCTTTAGAATGAACTTTCAAAATCGCTTCTCTACCCTTGATATCGGGCAAGCCAATATAAACCTGACGGTCAAAACGACCTGGGCGAAGTAGCGCATTATCCAAAATATCTTGGCGGTTTGTTGCCGCAACAACAATAACGCCTTCATTATTTCCAAATCCATCCATTTCAACCAATAATTGGTTCAATGTTTGCTCACGTTCATCGTGTCCGCCACCAAGTCCAGAACCTCTTTGACGTCCGACAGCATCAATTTCGTCTATAAAAATGATAGCTGGTGAAGCTTTTTTCGCTTGGTCGAACAAGTCACGCACACGGCTTGCACCGACACCGACATAAAGTTCAACGAAATCAGAACCAGAAATTGACAAAAATTGCACTCCAGCCTCACCTGCGACCGCTTTTGCAATCAAGGTTTTACCGGTACCGGGAGGTCCGATTAGAAGGACACCTTTTGGAATTCTAGCACCCATTTCGCTGTATGCGGCTGGGTTTTTTAGGAAATCAACAAGCTCTTGAAGCTCATTTTTTTCCTCTTCACAGCCAGCGACGTCAGCAAAAGTGACTTTTTTCTTTTCTTCGCTTCCAAGGCGAGTTCTAGCTTTCCCGAATTTGGCAGCACCGCCGCCACTGCCACCGCCTGCGCGGCTTATCATTACGTACCAAAGTACTGAAATTAGGATTACAACTCCAAGATATGGTAAAAAGCTCACCCACCAAGGTAGGATAAAGCCGACATCGTAGTCGTAATTGTCAATAATTCCCTCAGCTTTTTGTGCTTTTACAATTTCATCCACATCGGATTTGAAATAATCCACACTATAAAGCTCTCTTGCCAGCTCGGTTTCGCCGTCAATAGGCTCATGCAAAGTTATGTGCAAAACTGTGCCGACAACTTCAAAACTCTTGACTTTTTCTTCTTCAAATAGCTGTAAAACTTCTGAATATTCAATATCTTTTGGTTGCTGTTCACTGTTCATAGTGAACACAGTTGCCAGAATTATTATCATAATCAGGGCATAAAAGCCCATGTCTCTGGCTCTTTTTTTGTTTGAGTTCAATCAATCACTTCCTTAAAACTGAATTAATCAGTGTAAATTTCCGGTTTAAGTACACCAATATATGGTAAATTTCTATATTTTTCGCCGTAATCAAGACCATAGCCGACAACAAAGGCATCAGGAATTACAAAACCTGACATTTCAAGTTTAACTTCCTTTTTGCGTCTATCGGGTTTGTCTAAAAGGGTATATATGGAAATTGAGGCAGGATTTCTGTTTTCTAAATATTTCAATAAATAGCTCAAAGTGACACCGCTGTCCAAAATATCCTCTAATATAATAAGGTGTTTCCCCTCAACAGGTTCGCTTAAATCCTTGTTAATTTTTACCGCACCTGTGGTGACAGAGCCATGTCCATATGACGAAACCGACATAAAATCCATGCTACATTTTAGTTCAACATGCCTTAAAATGTCAGCCATAAAAACATAGCTACCTTTAAGTATTCCCAAAAAAACTGGTTCTAAGCCCTCAAATTTTTTGGTAATCTCAGCACCCATCTCTTTGACACGAGTCTGAATTTGCTCTTCCGTTAGCAGTATATAATCCATTTCATTATGCATCTGTGTTTTCCTCCTCTGACAGTGGTTTTATATTTATAATTGTGACATAATCTCCAATTTTTGCCTCAACTCGTTCATCGACTCCAAAACCCAAAACGGCAACTACGCCCTTTTCATCTCTAATCACAGGCAATAAATTCCTTTTATTTGGTTCTATTGAAGCTTCTGAAAATAGTTTTTTCAAAGATTTGGTAATTTTTCTTTGGGGTATACGCATGCTGTCACCGCTTTTTCTACCCGTAACCATTATCTTACCACATATCTTTTCACTTTTAAAGCATAAATTTTGCTTATTTTGAATTTTTTCATAATCCAAAACACAAGCTTGGCAGTTTATTTCAAAAATCCCCCAAATTAATGGTTCATTTACAGAAATTTCAACATCACCTAAACTATTTGCACTGATATATCCAAAATATAATTTATCATACACTTTTGAAATTCTCATCCCCACCACATCAACGCTCATATGGGCTGAGTTTGAGTTCGCAAGCTGTAAAACTTGGTCTACTTGCAGTCGACTAATGTTTGGGGCTTTCATCATTATCACCCTAGATGCTATTGAATATGGTTGTTTCGTTAAATTTGACGCTGAAATTTCAGCATTTTCACTCAAATATTTCTCAGCCAATGAGTTTAGGAAAATTTCGTCTTCCCTTAGCAACTCAGTAGCTGACAAAAATTTGCTTGCAAATTTTTCATTATAAGCCTCAAGTTCTTTAATCGCTCCATATCTGATGCAGTTTCTGGAATATTTTGTATCGAAATTTGTAGTATCAGTTTGAAAACTGATACCATTTATTTCTAAATACTCCTCAATTTCATGCCTATCAAAGCACAAAATGGGTCGAATTATATTGCCACGCACAGGCGAAATTCCGCAAAGACCACGAAGACCGCTACCTCTGCACAAATTCATCAGCACAGTTTCGGCATTATCACGGGCGTTATGAGCCGTTGCGATTTTGTTGCAAGTTAACTCATTTGCGGTCTTTTGAAGAAAATCATAGCGTAAAATCCTTGCACTTTCCTCAATTCCAAGCGAATTTAATTTTGCATATTCAGGAACATTTACCTTTTCACTTCTGAGAATAATGCCAAGTTTTTCACAAAATTCTTGAACAAAACGCTCGTCCCTATCTGCTTCTTCCCCACGAATTCCATGATTTAAATGAGCTACACTTATATTTATATAGTATGTCTCCGACATTTTATGCAAAATATCAAGCATAGCCATGCTATCAGCTCCACCCGAAACAGCGCATAGAATATGGTCATTTTCACTGATTAATCGGTGTTTTTCACAAAAATCAGAAAACATCTTCATCATGTCTAAGCTCCGCATTTGCGTAAGTTGTATATTCAGGCAACCACATAAGTGGTACGCTTTTTGCCTCACCACGGCGGTTTTTCAGCAAAATCGCCTCTGCTAAGTTCGGATTTTCCGACTCTTTATTATAGTAACCATCACGGTAAAGTCCGATAACTATATCCGCATCTTGCTCAATCGCACCCGACTCACGAAGGTCAGAAAGCATCGGTCTTTTGTCCGAGCGTGACTCACTGGCACGGGAAAGTTGCGACAGACAAATTACAGGAACATTCAGCTCTTTCGCCATGATTTTCAGCATACGGCTGATGTCACTGACCACCTGCGTTCTGCTCTCCGACGAGTAACTTTTACCCGAACCCGAGGACTGCATCAGTTGCAAATAGTCGATTACGACCAGTCCCAAATTCGAAAGTCGTCTGCATTGCGCATTCATTTCGGCAACGGAAAGCGAGGGATTATCGTCAACTTGAATGTCGGTTTCGCTCAAAGAACTAGCCGCAGTTGCCACTCTTTTCCACTCCTCAGGGCTTAAATCACCTGTGTGGAGTTTTTTACCATCAACCAAACTTTCACCAGATAAAAATCTTGAAACAAGCTGTTCTTTCGACATTTCCAATGAGAAAACCGCAACAGTTTTGCCTGAATATTTACCGACATACATGGCAATATTCAGCGCAATACTGGTTTTACCCATGGCTGGACGTGCGGCGATTAGAATTAGATCGCCCTTATTTAGTCCCATGATTACGGTGTCGAGGTCGTTTAGTCCTGTAGAAATTCCCGGAATACTGCTGTCGCTCATCGCCGCAGTGGAAATTTCTTCATAAACTTTGGGCAAAATCGCCGCAATCGGAGTTAGTCCGCCTATACTTCGTCCTTGCCTGAGGGCATAGATTTTTTTCTCGGCAACTTCAAGCATCATGTTGGCTTCGCCTGCCCCCTCATACACCATTTCGGTGATTTCAGAGCCAATTTCTGCCAGTGCTCGCATTAAGGATTTATCACGGACAATTGTGGCGTATTTTATGACATTCGCCGCTGTTGGTGTGATTTGCATAAGTTCAAGGACATATTTTTGTGAATCCTCACGAAAAACACCTCTAACCCTCATGCTATCCAAAACCGTTACAGGGTCGATTGCCTGACTGAAAGAAAACATGTTGAACATGGTTTCGTAAATATCCCTATTTACTTCCAGATAAAAATCTTTTGCACTAAGTTTGTCCACAATCTCGGAAATGCACATAGGGTCGATGAGCATAGAGCCTATAACAGCCTGCTCCGCCTCTGCGCTGTGGGGCATTCGCCTGCCCAATAATTCGTCCATACCCATTCCCCCTTTCTTTGGTTAGAGTGCCACAAATGTCGCAATCGCAAAATGAATTTTGCTTCCTTGACTTGCACATTTTTGACCCTCTTACAGCTCAAAATTTAAAAATTAAAGTTTTAC
>CAYJOS010000073.1:0-2033 GCA_964371875.1 uncultured Oscillospiraceae bacterium
TTTTCGCAGCAACTTGCGCATCTTGCGGTTCTGAAGCTAAGGTTCCATTTGAACCAAAAACTGACAGACCTGTATACTGCAGCGATTGCTTTGCAAAAATGAGAGAAAACAACGGCTAATTAATATGTTTGAAAAATAAGAGGTTTTTTGCCTCTTATTTTTTATTTTTTACTTAACTTATTCATTTTTAAGCCGATATTAAATGTATAAAAGGATTTACACTCATTTTCAAGGAGGAATTATATATGTCAACATCAATTAGCGGACTAAGCAGTTCAACTGTTAATGACTTAAGAGGATACGGCGGACTAGCCAGCGGACTTGACCGTGACTCACTCATAGAGGGCATGACTTATGCCACACAAAGTAAAATCACAGCTCAGGAGCAAAAAAAGCAGCTTCTAGAGTGGGAACAAGATGCAATTCAAGGCATTACAAACTCCCTGTATGAGTTTAGCCAAAAATATATGTCTTTTACTTCATCAACAAACCTTTTAAGCAGTGAGCTTTTTGGAAGAAATGATGTTAGTGCAAGCGGTGAAAACAGCAAATATGTCAAAGTTTCAGGAAATGATGTTGCATCCGAAACAATCTCGATTTTGGGTGTTAAAAGTCTTGCGGAAAAAGCAACTATGACATCAAGCACAGCTGTTTCAGACAGATCACTTTCAACAGGTTCATTCTCAACCGAGTTAGATACAAAAGTGGACATTAGTAAACTCGAAGACTCATATTTTTATGTCACTTACGGTGAAGATAAATACAGAGTTGCTCTGCCTGCTGACACAGACTATGACTATTCAACTGGCGAAGGCGCAGCTGATGCGATTAATAAAGCCATGGCTGAGGTTGAAGTTGGTGGAAACCAAACATTAGACCAAGTTTTGGAAATTAAATATGCAGACGGAAAATTCACATTTAACAATAAAGACGAAAACGGAAACAGACTCGAAATCGCTAGTGGTTCAGAAACTTTCCTAAGAACAACGGGATTCATGAGCTTTGGTGAAGAATTTGATGAAGATAAATTCTCATTATCAAGTGCAGGTTCAATCACTGCTGGAAATGACGCTTCATTAACAGGCTCAACAACTCTAGCTGCTCAGTTTAGCAACGCTGAATTCCAGTTTGAATACAACGGAAAAGTTGAAAAAATCACACTTGGCACATATGATGCTGACAGCACTGTTGCAGACATACATAAGGATATGCAAGACGCACTAGATGATGCTTTCGGCAAGGGAAGAGTTACTGCAACCCTTGACACTACAAGTGTTGCTGGCGAAGCTTCTTTCTCATTTAGAACAACTACACCACAAGTTCAATACAATCCAGATGGAAGTGTAATGGAAGACGCAGATGGAAATGTTGTAATCGAAAATGTTGACGACGATACTTCAACACTATCACTCGTTGGTGCAAGCTCTGGTTTCTTCGGTTCATCAGGTATTTTCAAAATCGAAGATGGTCAATCAAACAGACTAAACCTCGAGGCAAGCCTTGATAAATCAGGTCTTAATATTACAGGCCCACTTGATACTACAGAAGATATGATAATTAAAAACGGCTCAGAAATAATAAATCTAACAGACCTTGGCTTGTCTTGGGACAGCTCAGTTTCTGAAATTATTGATACAATCAACGAAAATGAAGATCTTGGAATTCAAATTTCATACCAAAAAGAGAGTGATAAATTTGTCGTAACTTCAACCGAAGAGGGTGCAAGTGGTGTTATTGACCTATCTGGTAATGTTGCAGAGGCTTTGTTTGGTGCAGATGCAAAACAAAACTACATCGGTAAAGACGCACAAATTTTGGTTCAATACGCTGACTCAGGCGAGCAAGCTTGGGTAAATCGCTCTTCAAATACAATTAATTTCGACGGATTAAACATCACAGTAACAGGCACTTTTGGCATTGACGAAGGCGGAAATTTGATTGAGGGCACAGAAGCTGTTACTTTCGAGTCTGAAGTTGACGTTGACAAAGCAACCGATGCCGTCAAAGAAATGATTGACGACTACAACGAAATG
>CAYJOS010000073.1:2043-10880 GCA_964371875.1 uncultured Oscillospiraceae bacterium
CTTGCCAAAATTCACGATGAAGTCGGCACAAAGCCCGACCGTGATTTCCATCCACTAACCGATGAAGAAAGAGAAGCGCTTTCTGAAAGTGAAATTGAAAAATGGGAAGCTGAAGCTCAAAAAGGCTTGCTATTTAACGATTCTGACCTTAGATCACTATCAGATTCACTACGTTTTATAATTCCAACTTCAATGTACGAGGAATTTAAAGAAATTGGAATTTCAGTTTCGACAAACTACGAAGACAACGGAAAACTTGTTTTCGACGAAAACGCATTCAGGGCAGCTATGGAATCAGACCCTGACAATGTTGAAAAACTTTTCACAGCCGAAGCAACAGAAAATGCGGACGGAACAACAACTGCTGCTGGACTTATGGAAAACATGCAAACTGTTATCGACCGCTATGCTGGTATGACAGGTGTTAACAAAGGTATTTTGGTCAGCCGTGCTGGTTCGGTATTTTCACCAACAAGTGTTCTTGAAAACAGTATGCAAACCGAACTTGACGATATTGACGAAATTCTTGCAACACTTCAAGACAGACTTGAAACTGAAACAGACAGATATATCGCTCAATTTACACAACTTGAAACCCTGATTTCTGAGATGAACTCACAAAGTAGCTATCTATCCTCTATGTTTACATATTGATTTAGAAAGTGGGAAAAACCATGAACGGTGGCGGTTACCAACAATATAAAGAGCAGTCGATTTTGACTATGACAAAAGGCGAACTTCTCATAGTTTTGTTCGATGAGCTTATAAAACGACTAAAAAGGGCGGAAATCGCCCTTGGAAGTTCAAATTTTGACCTTTTTGAACAATCTGTTCAAAGGGCACAAGACATAGTTAAGCACTTGAAAGACACTTTAAATCATGATTTTGAAATCAGCCGTGAGCTGTCTAATATGTATGATTTTTTTCAATATCAACTCATAAGAATAAAAGCAGGACGAAACGCAAGTTTAATTACAGAGCTTGTTCCCCTTGTGAAAGAGCTTCGTGATGCCTTTGCAACTGCGGAGAAAAGCGTATGAGTTTAGATGAAAAAAAGGAATTGTTGGACAAAATTGCAAGCGAGCTTGAGTTTAAAAATCAGCACATGTTGAAAGCTTATTCAAGTACGAAAGACCTTGAAATTCATATGCAAAATGATGATAGAATTTCGTCCAGAGAGGCAATTGCCCAAAGAGCAGGGCAACTTGAAGAGGCAAATGCTTGCGATTTGCGCATACAAAAATTACTTAAAGCCCATAAGAAAATTAGCGTTTCCAGATTTGTAATTTTGCTTAAAGGTGGAATTGAGGAAAGTGGTTTTTCTCATGACGACGACTTTAAAAATGTAATAGCATTGGTAACAAAAGGGAAGCTTATTTGGCAAAGAACGGTTGAAATTGACCAAAGATTGAGCAAAAGGGTAATAGGTAAAAGTTCGTTTTATGCTTAGAGTGGCATAGCTTAATGTGACCATATTTTGGGAGTATCTTGCAAACTTCGGTTTGTGCTTTTAAGATAAGGTGTTTTGTCTGTTGCGACAGACAATTCAGGGCGTTACCCTAAAAACCCACGATTTTTTGAAAAAATCGAGTAAAACTATAAAAAAATTCCACCTTTTGGTGGAATTTTTGACTATTTTAATTAGTACTTGAAACAATCCAAACAGGGCCTGCATCTTGTGCGTAGGTCGAAAGTTGAGAAACGACGGTGTCGATATTCCAAACTTTATTGGTGTTTTCTTCGCTGGCTGGGTCGGCGATATATAGGTTACCCTCGCCGTCAATGCCGTGCGCAACGAGGAAATGTCCGCTTCCAGTAAAATCACCGGGTCCCATGAGCATGACAATCAGTTTTCCTTGTGAAAAAATGTATTTTACAGATTCTTCGGTGACGGAGCTTACAAGTTCAACTTTAAGACCGTAGCTTCTCGCCCCGTCGGGAATAATTCCGTGAACAGAACCAAGACCTGAGGAAAAATATCCGTTAGCACTTGCCCAATCTGCGGCATCAGGTGGTGACAGGGGATTTTCGCCCAGAGTGCTTACCAAAATTGCAAGCACGGTCGGACCACAGCCATGGGTTGACATGGGGTCTGAACCGCCGTATTTATAATAAGCCCAATTTGGGTCAAACTGATAGAACATTTCAATGGGGACAACCAAGTCGTCGCCTGTGTTAAATGTTGGCATTTCAAACTCAACAGTTTCGCCTTGTCCAGCGGCAAAAGCTGTTAGGTCAGGCGGTGGAGTTATGAATGGTGCGGCAACATTAGAGCTTGAAAAAGAAATTACTAAGCAAAGAAATGCCGCAAGGAAAACGACAGAAGTTTTCTGGAAAAATTTTATAGTTACCACCTCCACAATAATATGAATTTAAATAAATCTGACAATCCTATACTATTATTATCGGATAATTTTCCGAAAAAATAAGTATAAAATTATAAAAAAATTAGCAAATTTTAGGAGTGCATGAACAAAATGAACGAAATTACCATGCAAAATTATGAAACAAAATGTCTTTTTGAAATCATAAATGCAGTCATCAATAAAACTGAAATTCCAAATTTCCCAACAACTCCACGCTGGGCGATGATGTATGGCATTGCTGATTATCATAATCTTGGAAATATTTTGTATTACGGCGCTCTTGGAGTTGAGAGAAAAAACAATATTCAGTGGAAAGAAAAGGCAGAAAAACGTTATCACAGCGCCATACACGGCGAAGAATGGTATACAAAAGCTGTTGATGATTTGATTAAATATTTTGAAAATAGCAAGGTTCATTGCATGATTCTGAAAGATTATTTAATGCGTGATTACTATCCCAGAAAAGAGCATAGACCGCTTAGAAATGTGCGTATTTTGGTCGATAACGGCTCTGAGGAAATGATCGCTAAAATCCTTTCCCACCTAGATTATGAGGAGCAGGAGTCTGAAAATCCTGAGGAAAAAGTGTATACAAAAATTCCAGGGGTAACACTTATAATCCAAAATGGATTTATTTTTCAAAATAAAAGATTGAAGAAATTTTTTGCAAATCCTGTAAAAGATGCACCCAAAAAACAGGGTTATTCATATGTTCACGAGTTTTCAAAAGAAAATTTTTACACATATATAATAGTAAACGCCGCTGACAGCTTCACAAAAGCTACGGTGGATATTCGTGAAATGCTTGACATTTGGTGCTATTATCGCTCGGTTTATAAATTATTGGATTTTTCTATAATAAACGAAAATTTAGAAATAATGGATTTGGAAAAATTCCATAGCACTCTCATGAAAGTTATCAGTGCATGGTTCGGCGGAATTGAAACAGGCACAAGGGGAGATAACTTTTTTGCCTGCGAGCAATTTGTGCTGACTAAAGGAGCAAACGGACGAGAGGGATGCGCCAGAATTTTACCACCATTAAAAGATGTAACAGAAATTTATGAAAAAGAGCTAAAACGAAAACGTCGTAGAGAAATTAGGCAGTGGATTTTTCCGCCTTTAAGTTACATGGTGGGAATGTTTCCCAGTCTAGAAAAAAGACCATCTTTAATCGGGTTTTATTGGATTTTTAGACTGATTAGAATTCCCGCAAAATGGTTTGCGAGAAAGGCAGACAGCTCAACTTTACTTTTACGAAATAAGGTAAAGAGAACTTTTAGAATGATAAAAGTTGGAATAGGGGAGTTTTTCACCAAAATTAAGAACTTTTTCGGAACAGTAAAAAGAAAAATTAGAATTTACTCAAAAAAAGATGACAAAAAATGAAACTTTTACTTAATTTTTTTGAAAATGATACGATATTTATTATAGAGAGTAATATAATCTGTTAGGGGGCTTGTCATATGAGTTTAAATATTGAAAATATCAAGTGGCGGAATGTAAGCCATGTGCAAAATACTGTAAAGAATGAAAAAAATACTTCTAAGCCTTCAAACGGTAGACATTTTGACGAAGTTATGATTTCTGCCTCTCGTGGTGGCGAGAGTGAACAAGAAATTAAGGCTCGTGAAACACTTTCCAGAAGTGTAAAACTCGAGGTTCGTACGAATACACCTGAAGAGAAAGTTGAAGCGATAAAAAATGCTGTTAGGGAAGGTCATTATAAAATCGACACCGACAAAATAGCGTCTGCAATGCTTCTATCAAGAGGTGAATTCATTGATTAATGACTATATAAAGGCGATTGATGCCTTGTCTGATGTGTTTCGTGACCTCATTGCAATTGCAAATATCAAGTTAAAAGCTTCAACCGAAAACAGGGTTGCAACTTTAGAGGAGTGCATGACGAAAGAGCAAACACTCTCTCTAAAACTGCGTGGTGCAGACAAAAAACGCACCGATTTGCAGGAAAAACTCGGTTTTGGAAACCTTACTTTTAAACAAATTTTAGAAAAAAGTGACGAAGAAACTCAAAAGTTGCTTCTTCCTTCATTTGACAGATTTAGCAGTGAAGTGCAAAGATTTCAAAGCATTAACGATGAAGTTACCATAAGTATTAACACAAATTTACGTAAAATCGGACGTCAAATGGATACCTCTGGTGAGAAAAAATATAAAAAAGATGCAGTCGGTGACAGACCCGAAATTCGATTTACCGATAAAAGCGTTTAGAGGAGGCAATAAGCGATGTTAAGATCAACTTTTGCAGGTTTTTCAATGGCGCAATCTGCTTTGCTGGCAACCCAACGTGCAATCGACGTTGCCGGTCAAAACATTTCAAATATAAACACTGATGGATATACAAGACAAAGGCTTGACCTTGCGAGTATAACTCCTGTAGGCCCTAGTCCGCATAACTCATATTTCGACAATAAAGTCGGTCAAGGTGTTATGATGACAGGTATTATCCAAATTCGTGACCCATACCTTGACATTCAATTTAGAAATCAAATCGCAAAAGTCGGAACTGTCGATTCTATGGACTCTATTCTTGCAGGAATAGGTAATATTTTTGACGAAACAGATAGTACGGCTATTCGCGATGCATTAAATGATGTTGTTTCTCAACTTAAAACCATGGCAAGCACACCAAACGCAGGTGAGGACAATATGGACGCTGTTGTTCGTTCTTCATTTGAAGTTTTGCTAAATTTTGTAAACCAAAATGCCATTGCACTCGAAGATTTGAGAACTGAAGTTACAAATAAAATGGAAGACACTTACATTGCTTCTATCAACGATATCATCACACAAGTTACAGAACTTAACGTTTCCATACGAAACTCCGAAGTTTTGGGAAGCCCTGCCCTTGAACTAAAGGATAGACGAAACAGCCTTATCGACGACCTTGCTACATATTTGCCTATCAAGGTTGAATATAAGGAACTTATGGAAACTCCGCCTGTAAATGAAATGACAGTCACATTTAAAGACTCAACAGGCACAGAACACGTACTAATTCACGATAAAAACGGTGGAAGTTTCGACTTTAACGAAGTTGGTCCTCCACACACATTAAAAATAAATACAGCAGTTATTCCAAGCAAAGACCCTGCGTTACCAGACACACCCTCAGTTGAAATTGACGCAACTGAAATTTTAGGTGAGGGTGTTTTAAAAGGTACTTTGGATATGCTGAACAAATCCGAAGTTTTTGACGAAACTGACATTCGTGGTCTTGGTTATTACGAAAAAATGTTCGATGAATTTGTCGCTGGAATTGCCGAAACAATGAACTACTTAAATGCAGAAAAAGATCCTACCACAGGTGCTGTAATTACAGAACATAATTTGTTTGAAAAGCCTGACCCTACTAAGGATTTTAGCGCTTCAAACATCAAAATTGCTGATGCTTGGATGCATGGCGATGTTGAAATTCAAAGAACTTGGGAAATAGGCCCCGGTGGAACAGAAAACACAACAGGTTATGAAAATGTCCTCAATATGATTAATGCATTGTCAACTGATAGACTTGAGTTTACTTTTGATGTTGTTGACCCAGTGACAGGTGCAGTTACTCAAACTAAGGCTTTTGAAGGAACTATGCAAGAGCTTTACGACAGCCTTCAAAATATCCAAGCTTTGGATAGAAAAGAAACTTCGACTTTGCTCACTAACCGTGTTGCGGTTTTGAACCAAATCAGTGAGTCGAAAGAGGCTGTTTCAGGAGTTAACCAAGACGAAGAAGTTATGGACTTAATGCGTTTCCAACAGTCATATAATGCGGCGTCAAGACTTATGACAACGCTTGATGAGATACTCGATAAACTAATAAATTCGACCGGCGTTGTCGGCAGATAAGGAGGTTTAGCATATGCGTATTACAACTAATATGATCAGAGACGGCTATACAAACAGCCTTCAATCCTCGCTTGGCGGTCTTAATGATGCTCGTTATCAAGTTGAAACAGGAAGAAGATTTCAGCACTCATATCAAGACCCAGCAGCTGCTGCGAAAGGCTCTATTTTAGAAAACCGTTTCGCTAGAAATAAGGATTATATTGAAGCAACCGAAAACACAATGAAGTGGCAAGATACACAGGAAGATGTGCTTTCACAGCTTAATGATATTGCAACAGAAGTTGACAAAAAATACAGCGTTGAAGCGGTTTCCGACACAAACCAAGAAAACAGATCGCTTTATGCAACACAGCTTCGTGAAATGCAAAAATCTATGGTTAATATCCTAAACTCAAAATACGGAAATACCTATGTCATGGCTGGAAATGATGCGATAAACGCTCCGTTTGAGCTTACAGACTCAGGGACACTTACCTATAGGGGTGTAGATGTCGACAGCACAGACCCTGCTGACCAAGCTGTTCTCACTGAACTTGCCCAAGAAACCGCTTATGTTGACCTTGGTTTTGGTATGGTAATCGAAAATGGAGAAATAGTTCCTTCGACAGCGTTTAACAGTGCTGTACCAGGAATTTCTGTGGTTGGACATGGTGTAGATGCAAATGGAAATAGCAATAACCTCATAACTTTAATGGGGGATATGGCAGATATTCTTGACCAAGAGAGTTTTAATCGTGGAGAGTTTGAAGAACTTTGGGGAAAATTTAACGAAGCTGCAGGCGTGATTAGATCAGAACTCACAGAAATCGGAACAAAAACCCAACTTTTGGAAGCGACAGTCGAAAGACTTGAATACGAAGAAACAAACCTATACGAAGCTTTTGAGCAAACTGTAAACATCGACGAAGCAGAGGCAATCACAAACTTTACTTACGCAAACTATATTTATTCAGCATCGCTGAAAATAGGTAACAATATTTTAACACAATCGCTACTTGATTTTCTTCAATAGTATATAATTTTTGGGAGTGAACAAGATGGAGCAATTAATAAAAATTACATCAGTACCAATAGAATACGAATTTAAAGTTAATGACGCTAAATACGAGCGAAAATCTGGCACTGCTGAAATGGAAATTTCTCGTGATCAGGGTGGGCTTAAAATCCGCAGTCGTCCCATTAAGGTGATGATTGATACTTTTGATGCAAGAAATTCCATAACTCCGACGACGAAAACGTCGATTTATCAAGCTGCAGATAAAGCACAAAGCACAGCTTATGAGGCAACAGCTCAATTTGCAAAAGAGGGCAAGATGCTTTTAAAGGCTAAAATCGGAGAAGGAAGCCAAACAATTGACGCTATTCTAGCAGAGCGCACCGCCGCCCCACAAGGAGAATTCGGAATGACTTTTCTACCAACGACTGGGCCTAATATCGAATGGCAAGCACCTGAGCTTTCCATTGAATATGAAATGGATAAACTTAATTTTGATGCAAAAATTAATAATGGAAACATCGAGTTTATCCCTGGGTCAATCGAGCTATCTATAACACAATACCCATCGGTTAACATCGAATATGTCGGCACACCTATATATGTCCCTGCAAGTGCTGCTGAAGCTTTTGGCGGTGGCGATGTATTAGATGCTTTTGCGTGATATTTCTATATTTAGATGCGTTTAGCATCATAATCCAATAAATGGAGGGCTTTTATGAGCAATCTCGGCGAGATTAACAGCTATGACGAAAGTGAACTCGTAATTTTTGACGAAGGTATTTTTGGATTTGAAGATTACAAAAAATTTCTGCCTTTACCAATTGATGAGGAAAATCATGATTTTTTGTGTCTTTTGAGTGTTGAAGACGAACATTTGTCCTTTATAATCGCAAATCCATTTTCAATATACCCTTGTTATAGTCCGATTTTGAGCAAAGATGATTTTAAAAAATTGGGCACGGATAGGGAAGAGGAACTTTCATATTTTACCATTTGTGTTGTGGGCAATGTGCCTGAAAACAGCACTTTGAATTTAAAATGCCCTATTGTTGTCAACTCAAAAACCAGAAAAGCGGTTCAAGTTATCCTTCAAACAGAGGATTATAGTTTACGCCATAAAATCAGCGATTTGAAGAAAAAGGCGGTGTAATAATGCTTGTTTTACAACGCAAAAAAGGTCAAGCGTTAATGATTGGCGACGATATTAAAATATCGGTTGTCGAAGTCAGCCCCGACGGGGTAAGGCTTGCTATTGATGCACCCAAAAGCGTGAAAATTCTGCGTGAAGAACTTGTGGAAGCCACTGCCGTGAATAAACAGTCTGTGATTGATGGAAAAGACTTGCAGAGTGTTAAATCATTACTTTTCGGAAAAACTGATGACGAATGAAGTTCTAAATAGAAAATATACAGATATAAGTTTTATTATTTAAAAAATTTATTAATTATTAAAATAAAATACGGCAAAGAGGTGGAAAAATTCTGCCTCTTTTTTATTATAAGTCGTGCGCTAAAACTTCAAAAAGCACGAATAAAATCAGCCTAATTAATAATAAAAATGAATGAGATACAGTCAAATTTATACAATAGGAATGTGAAAAAATGGATAAC
>CAYJOS010000074.1:0-10736 GCA_964371875.1 uncultured Oscillospiraceae bacterium
ACCCAGTTTTCAGAAAGTTTATCACCTTTACGGCAGTAAACGTCAACAACTTGCATGTCAGCTTTGATGTCTCCGCCACCTGGTAGGCCTAGGAAACCGCCAAGAGGTGAGTTTGTAAGGTTTGGCCAGCCGAAGAAGCAAGCGAAGTCGCCTTCTGCAAATCTAACAACATGTCCGTTGAAAGTTTTACCTGATAGGTTGTTTCTGAAAGGTAGTTGGTGTTGTTCTTGATATCTTGGGATTGTGTAAGTTGCACCAATTCCGCAAGGGCCATACCAAATCATGTCTTTTGACCATGATTTTTCAAGAACTTCAGGAGGGCAACCCATAGCGCCACTTTGGTTTAGTTCAGTAAGGTCATTAACCATTTTGTTAACTAGCGCTAGTGTGTCAACGCCTTCTTGTGGGTCAGCATCTTCAAATAGCAAACCATTGTGGTTTCTTGGGCCAGGGTAAACAAAGTAGTTACCTGTGCTTGGAGGTAGTGGGTACATTCCAGCTTGATCCATAAGACCTAGGATGTCAAGGAAAAGACCTGTTTTTGTGATTTTGCCGTTTTCAACACAAGTGAACTCAGCGTAACGAAGGCTTGCCATTTTTCTTGTGTGTCTAATTCCGATGAAGTCTTCGTCAAAAAGACCCATGAAGTGACCCATGCTCATAACCCAAGTTGATTCACCGTCAATTTCATTAGTACCTGCAATGAAGATATCCATTCTTCTTTGCATACGTGAAAGTGATTTTTTTAGAGGTTCCCAGAAATTTTCAACAGCTGCGTTGATTCCGATTTGTTCACGGATAGGGTAAACGCATTTGAAATTGTAATCCTCTGTCATGAAGTTATTGAAAACTGTTTTGATTTCACTAACTTCTGCTGAATCAAGAGCATCGTAATACTCTCTAACAACTTTTTTGGCTTCGATGTAACTCATTTTATATACTCCTTCAAAAATAAAATTTGAATACGCTTGCAGAAAACTATAAAAAAATTTAAAATCATGCACAAATTATCTTGATTTTGAATACGCATTCATGTAATATAGTTATACTATCACAGATAAATTCATTTGTAAAGGGAAGATAGCATTGCATAATTGATAAAAATTTATCTAACTTTTTATAAGTAATACACAAAAACATTTTGAAAGGACAAAAATAATGTTAAATGCATTCGATATTATCGGGCCAATAATGATAGGTCCGTCAAGCTCTCACACGGCTGGTGCGGTGAGACTTGGTATGTATTCACGCTCTGTTTTGGGTGAAAATGTCGACAAAGCAACCATCATGTTTTCGGGTTCATTTGCTAAAACTTACAAAGGACACGGTACAGACATAGCGGTCATCGCTGGAATTTTAGGCATGGACACAGACAATGAAAACATACCCAGAAGTATGGAGATTGCCACAAATAAAGGTATGAGTTTTGAGTTTATACCCTGTGAAATCGAAGATACGCACCCCAATACCATGAAAATAGTACTTGTCGGAATTTCAGGAAAAGAAGTTACGGTTCAAGGTTGTTCTGTTGGCGGTGGAAATATAAGGCTAACCGAAGTGAACGAAAATCCTGTTTCTATTGACGGAAAATCTGATACATTAATAATACCACATAAAGATATCCCAGGTATGATTGGAATGGTATCGAATATTCTGGGCGCTTGCGGAATTAATATCAAAGGTTTTTCACTTCATCGTGACAAAAAGGGTGGAACTGCTGTTATGACTATAGAGATTGATGGTCAGTTTGATGAAAGTATTAAAAATATTTTCCAGAAAAACGAGAGCATTTTTGACATTGCTTATTTAAAAGCACTTTAGTGGAGGGGTTTTATGAAATACAATTCTATACAAGAACTTGTTGAACACGCAGAAAAAAGCGAACTGTCTTTTGGTCGAATGATATTAAAACATCAAAGCGAGCAAATGGAAGTAAGCGAAGAAATTCTGTTTGAGAATATGAAAAAGTCGCTTGAAATAATGAAGAAATCTGTCGCAAATGGACTTGACGAAAACAAACGCTCTGTCAGTGGTTTAACTGGCGGAGATGCCTTTAAAATGAACGAAGCGGTTAAAAACAATCGCAATATCTGCGGACATATTTTCGGAAGCGCTCTAACAAAAGCCTTATCAATTTCTCAAACAAACGCTTGCATGGGAAAAATTGTAGCTGCTCCAACTGCGGGCAGTTGCGGAATTATTCCAGCTGCACTTTTAACTATCGCCGAGGACAGAGAGATATGTGATGACGAACTGGTTTATTCACTTTTCACTGCTTCAGCTGTCGGAATTGTCATTGCAAACAATGCTAGTATTTCAGGAGCTGAGGGTGGTTGCCAAGCCGAATGTGGCTCTGCAAGTGCGATGGCGGCGTGTGCCTTGGTCGAGCTTTGCGGAGGAAGTCCCAAACAAATAAGCCATGCTTGTGCCATAGCTTTAAAGAATATTTTAGGACTCGTTTGCGACCCTGTCGCTGGGCTTGTCGAAATTCCATGTATAAAAAGAAATGCCATGGGTGTTGCCAACGCTTTCACTGCGGCAGAGCTTGCGCTAGCTGAAATCGAGAGTGCTATCCCAGCTGACGAAGTTATTTGGGCGATGAAAAAAGTTGGTGACGCTATGTCTGCTAACCTCAAAGAAACCGCCGAAGGTGGACTTGCCGCAACGCCAACAGGTAGAAAATTATGTGCCAAAGTTTTTGGATAATACTTGTTGAAAATAAAATTGAAGAATAATTAAATTAATTATATAAGGAGCAAATTATGATTTCATTAGAGATGATTTATGACGCACAACGTGTTCTAAGAGATACAGTCCGTGTGACACCTGTGCACGCAGCACCAAGAATTGGTAAAGATATTTACATCAAAGCCGAAAATTTACAGGACACTGGTTCGTTTAAATTAAGAGGAGCTTTTTACAAAATCCACTCACTTTCACCTGAGGAAAAAGCCAAAGGCGTTATCGCTTGTTCCGCTGGAAACCATGCCCAAGGCGTTGCATATTCTGCCACAAAAAACAAGATAAAATCTGTCATTTGTATGCCAGCTGGCGCACCTCTTTCAAAAATTGAAGCGACGAAAAAATACGGTGCTGAGGTCGTTTTGGTCAACGGAGTTTATGATGATGCGTACAAAAAAGCCATGGATCTTTCGCACAGCAAAGGCTATACTTTTGCACATCCATTTGATGATGAGCGAGTGATTGCTGGACAAGGTACAATTGGTCTTGAAATTTTGCAACAACTGCCTGACGTTGATGTTGTTGTTGCTCCCATCGGTGGCGGTGGCTTAATCAGCGGTCTTGCTTATGCTATTAAATCCATAAAACCGAGCTGTAAAGTCATAGGAGTTCAAGCAGAAAATGCACCAAGCATGTATAACTCAATTCATTCGGGAAATATCGAAACTCTCGACTCTGTTTCAACAATTGCCGATGGAATTGCTGTAAAACAACCTGGAAATTTGACCTTTGAACTTTGCAAAAAATACGTCGACGAAATTGTTACAGTTGACGAGGACGAAATTTCAACAGCAATTTTGACACTTATGGAAACGCAAAAAACTGTCGCAGAAGGCGCAGGCGCAACTGCAATTGCTGCTGTGATGTTTGATAAAATAAAAACCAAAAACAAAAAAGTTTGCTGTGTTGTTTCGGGCGGAAACATTGATGTCACAACACTTTCAAGGGTTATCACAAAAGGTTTAACCAAAACAGGACGCATAACAAAAATTTCCACAAGCGTTGTCGACAAACCGGGACAACTTATCAATTTGCTTAATATTATCTCAAAACTAGGTGCAAATGTTATTTCAATAAGCCACGAAAGAGATGACGAAAAATCCCATGTCACTACATGCATTGTCAACATGACGCTCGAAACGCGTGATACAAAGCATGTCGAAAAAATCACTTCGGAACTTATTAAAAAAGGTTATGAGGTTTTTGAAAGTTAATAGCTATCATTTCGACCTTAAAGACCTTAAGCAATACGCACCATTTAGAAGGAGGATTTGAAAAGATGTTTAGGTGGCATTTTAGGACTTGAACTCTATGCCCATAGTTTTCCCTCTTTCCATTTTGCTAATAAAAAACGCCCTATATACCAAAGGTATATAGGGCGTTGAAACCAACAAGCTCCCTTGTTCATATTTAGTTTAGTAAATCGAAATTTCGGTCATAACAGGCATTTTAAGTGGTTTATTCCAAGTTTCAGTTCCTGATGTTTCGATCTCTGCGATTTTATCCAAAACCTCAAAACCTTCGGTCATTTGCCCGAAAGCGGCATAGCGTCCGTCGAGTTTATGAGCGTCTTTGTGGACAACAAAAAACTGAGTTCCCGCAGTGTCAAATTCATGGTCACGAGCCATGGAAAGAGCACCTCTAACATGCTGTAAAGGATTTTCAATACCGTTTTCTGCAAATTCGCCTTTGATATGAAAATCACTGTCTGTCATGATATCGTTGTCGGGCGAGCCTGCTTGAATTACATAATCACGAACAACTCTACACCAACAAAGCCCATTGTAAAAACCGCTGTTAACGGTTTTTACAAAGCTTTCAACTGTAATTGGAGCGTGTTCGGGGTATAGCGTAAACACCATATCCCCGAAACCTTCGGTTTTAATAACGCATTTCATTATTAACCAACCATTACAGCATCTTTAAAGAATAATGCTGCTGAAGCGTTCATGAAGTAACCTTCAACGTCATCGCTCATCAAGATTGTGTTAGATCTGTAGTAAAGTGGTAGAACAGGATATTCGCTTGAAGCAAGTTCTTCCGCTTGTTTTACAAGTTCCGCTGCTGCTGCAGGGTCTGTTTCAACCATAACTTGCTCAACAATTGCGTCATACTCTGGGTTTGAGTATAGAGTATCGTTTGTTGAGTCTTCTGTTTTGATAAGTGGTAGGAAGCTCATTGGGTGTAGATAGTCAGCACTCCAACCCATAGCCGCTACTTCGTAGTTACCAGCTTGAACATCTTCATAGAATACTGCCCATTCATTTGAGCTGATTTCAACTTCGATGTTTAGGTTTGTTTTGAACATTTCAGCCATAGCTTCAACGATTTGTTTAACTGTATCGTCTGAGTAGTATGAAAGTTGAAGTGTTGGGAAGCCTTCACCGTTTGGATATCCAGCTTCTGCAAGAGCTGCTTGAGCTGCTTCAACGTCTGCTGTTGATGAAATTCCAAAGTCTGAACGACCTTCAGTGATGTCAACGCCGTCAACCATATAACCAGGAGCTAGGAAGCTATAAGCAGGAGTTGCTTCAGTTTGAACAACATTGTTGATGATAGCATCACGGTCAATAGCAAGGTTTAGTGCTTTTCTTACTAGTGGGTCATTATATGGCTCAACGCTGTTGTTGATTAGATAGTAAGTTGTTGCATAGCTAGGATAAACTTGAACGCCAGCATCTTCTGCAACTAGTCTTTGATAGTCGCCTGATGGTATTGAAACAATGCCGTCAACTTCGCCTGTTTCATAAGCTGTTAGAGCTGTTGCTTTGTCAAGGATATAACGGAAAGTGATTTTTTCCATTTCAACAGCGTCAGCGTTCCAGTAGTTTTCGTTCTTTTCAAGAACAACATCTTCATTAATTGTAAGTTTTGTTACTTTGAAAGGACCGTTAGAGATATAAGTTTCAGCTTCTGTGCTCCAAGCGTCGCCGTTTGCTTCGACAACTGCTTGTTGTACTGGGCTGTAAACCCACATGCTTAGAACGTTGATATAGAAAGATGTTGGTTGATTTAGTGTGATTTCTAGTGTCACATCGTCAATCGCCTTAACGCCAACTTCTTCAGCGCCAACTTCGCCAGCAAAGAATTTGTCAGCATTTACGATATAGTCAGTGACCATATTTGCATATTTTGCACCTGTTTCAGGTGTTGCAACACGTAGCATTGAGTAAACAAAGTCGTTTGCAGTTAGTGGTGTGCCGTCGCTCCACATAAGACCTTCACGTAGGTTAAATGTGTAAACAAGTCCGTCGTCGCTGATAGACCAGTCTTCAGCCATACCGCCAACTAGGTTTCCTTCTGCGTCATAAGTCACAAGACCTTCAAAGCACTTGAACAGAACATATTTTGCAAAAGAGTTACTTGTGATTGATGGATCAAGTCCGTCAGGAAGGTTTGATAGAACGAAAGTCATTTCTTGAGCAACTTCAGTTGGTTCAGCTGAAGCATCGGCTTCTGGTGCTGTGCTTTCAACAGGTGGCTCGGTTTCGATGTCTACAATGTTTTCGGGTTCGTCGCTTGAACAGCCTGAGAATAGTCCGAGTGTCATAACACCGGCAAGAAGTGCGCTTAACAGTTTCTTTTTCATGTTTTTTCCTCTTTCATTTTCATTATTATTACCGTCATAGACGGGAATTTACTTTATTTTGGGTCAGTAAATAAATGGCAAGCTACAAAATGTCCTTTAGACACTTCGTTAAGCTCAGGCACAACTTCACGGCAAGCGTCTTTTGCGTGGGGACATCTTGTGTGAAATCTGCAACCCGAGGGTGGATTTACAGGGCTTGGAATATCGCCCTCAATTCCTGCGTTTTGCTTTTGCTCTGCAAGAGTTGGGTTTGCAATCGGAACACAGGAGAGCAAGCCTTTTGTGTATGGGTGAAGCGGATTTTTATAAATTTCTTCCGACTCACAAGCCTCCACGAGCTTTCCTAAATACATAACTCCGACGTCGTCGGAAACATATCTAACCATGGACAAATCATGGGCAATAAACAGGTAAGAAAGTTGCTCTTCCCCTTGATAATCCCTCAAAAGGTTAACAATTTGGGCTTGAATTGAAACATCAAGTGCCGAAATAGGCTCATCGCAAATTACAAGCTGAGGTTTTAAAATAAGTGCTCTTGCAATGCCGACACGCTGACGTTGACCGCCTGAAAATTCGTGGGCATAGCGTCCTGCGTGTTCTTTTGTAAGTCCGACACGCTCAAGCATGGGATAAACCAATTCATCGGCTTGCCTTTTGCTGGAAATTATTCCATGGGCAATGAGCGGTTCTGCGATGATATCTCTAACCGTCATACGTGCGTTCAGCGAAGCGTAAGGATCTTGGAAAATCATTTGCATTTTGCGTCTAATTGGTTTTAATTGCTTTTGTGAAAGTGTGGAAATGTCTTCGCCATCCAGTATTATTTTTCCGCTGTTTGGCTCATAAATTCGAATAATTGTTCTTGCGCAAGAACTTTTTCCGCAACCAGATTCGCCAACTAGCCCGAAAGTTCTACCCTTTTTTAGGGCGAAGCTAACGCCGTCGACAGCGTGGACAACTCCGTGTTTTCCTGCTTTGAAATATTTAACTAAGTTTTGAACTTCTAATACGTTTTCACTCATAATCATCCCTCCTTGCTTTCTTTATAAAAGGGATTGTGCTCTTTTGGCGCACCCTCGGTTAGTAGCCAGCACATAGAACGGTGACCCTCGCCCACATTTACATATGGTGGCATTTCTTCAGCACAAATTTTTCGTGCATAGGCACAGCGTGGAGCAAAAGGACAGCCCTTTGGTGGGTTTGTCATATCGGGTGGTGAGCCTGGTATAGATAAAAGTTTTTCGCTTTTGTCTTGGTCGATTTCTGGAATTGAAGCCATAAGTCCTAGGGTGTATGGATGTCTTGGATTTTCAAAAATATCCAAAATTTTAGCCTCTTCCATTACAAGACCGCCATACATGACTATAACCCTATGACATAGCTCCGCAACAACTCCAAGGTCGTGCGTTATAAATATTATGCTAGTGCCTGAGTTTTTTTGCAGAGTTCTGAGTTGTTTTAAAATTTGGTCTTGGATAGTAACGTCAAGTGCTGTTGTTGGCTCGTCGGCGATTAAAAGTCTTGGGCTGTTTGCAAGCGCCATGGCAATCATAACACGCTGACGCATTCCGCCTGAAAACTCATGTGGAAATGCCTTAAATCTTTTTTCGGGCTCTGGAATTCTCACCTGTGAAAAAAGTTCGATTACACGGGTTTTTAATTCGACATCTGAAATGTTTTTGTTGTGGACTTTAATCATTTCACCGACCTGTTTTCCAACAGAAATCAGTGGATTTAGTGACGACATGGGGTCTTGGAAAACCATGGCGATTTTTTCGCCACGAATTGCCCTCATGTCCTGTTTTGACAAGGCTGTGAGGTCAGTTCCTTCAAATTCAATTTTACCGCTTTTGATTTTTGCGGTATCGGCAAGCAGTCTTAAAACAGACATGGCGGTAACGCTTTTACCACTGCCCGACTCGCCTACTATGCCGAGAATTTCGCCTTGTTCGACGGAAAAACTAACGCCTCTAACGGCTTGAACTTCTCCGTTTGATGTGAAAAAAGAGGTTTTTAAATCCTCTATTTGTAAAATTGAAGCCATTTTGTCCCCTTTTTCCTTATTTCTTAAGTTTCGGGTCGAGTGCATCACGCAAACCGTCACCGACAAAGTTAAATGCGAACATAATTATACATATGACCGAAGCAGGGATAAACAATGTGTGTGGAGTTGTGCGAAGTGCCGCCGTTGCGTCGTTGCACATAGTTCCAAGGCTTGCTTCGGGTGGCTTTAGACCTATACCGAGATATCCCAAAAACGCTTCCATGAAAATCGCCGAAGGGATTAGCATAGTAACCGTAACCAAAATTGCACCCATAGCATTGGGTATTAAATGTTGAAGTAAAATTGTTTTTGTGCTTGAACCTATGGTCTTTGCCGCTAGGACAAATTCTTGTTGTTTTAAGCTCAAAACCTGACCACGCACAACACGAGCCATATTAACCCAGTAAACGCTACCCAAGGCGACAATTATACTTTGCAAGCCGTCACCGAGCATAACCATAACTAGAATGACATAAAGCATCAGTGGAATTGTGCTGATTATATCAACAATACGCATCATGATAAGGTCAACTTTTCCACCGGCAAAACCTGAAATTCCGCCGTATAATATGCCGATTACCATGTTTACAAGTGCGGCGATAAAGGCAATTGTCATGGAAACACGAGTTCCATACATCAGTCTTGTCAAAATATCACGACCGAGAACATCAGTTCCTAAAAGATAGGAAGTGTTCCAGACATTTTTACTTTTGTAAATGTTGCCTGTCGCTTCGTCTACAAGTAAATAGTCATCAGCACCATAATAAAGTGCAACTTCTGTGCCGTTATGGTCAAAAATCATCATTTTTTTGTCAATTTCGTCACGGACTTTTTTAAGTTGGCCACCGAGTTTTCCGTCCTCGCTGACGGTTATAATCTTAAAAGCCTGTGTGATATAAAGGTCTTCTGTATCAGAGGCAGGGGAGTCGAAAACTTTCATTAATGGTGGAATGTTTACAACTTCAAGGTTTTGCTCTGAATAGCTATAATCTGTAAAATATGGCCCGAATGCAGCAAAAAGAATTAAAAATGCTACAATCACAAGCCCAGCTATAGCAGTTGGTTTTCTTCTGAAACGAAACCAAACATCGCCTGCAAAGGTGCGACTTTTCGACCAAAGTTTTTCCCTGTCGGCGGCATCGGCTTCGAGTAAATCCCATTTATTGTTATCTGTCACGGTAATGCTCCTTAATCTTCAAACTTAATGCGTGGGTCAACTAGGCAATAGAAAACGTCAACCACTATGACCATTGCCATCAAAAATGCCGCATAGAATATGGTAACACCCATAATAGTGGTATAGTCACGGTCGGCGACACTGCTGACGAAAAACGAACCCAAGCCAGGAATTGAAAAAATCTTTTCAACAACAAAGCTACCTGTCATAAGCGAAGCAACTGTTGGGCCGAGGACTGTTATTATTGGAATAAGTGCGTTACGCAATGCGTGTTTCACAATTACCTGTGTTTCGTTTAAGCCTTTAGCCCTTGCGGTTCTGATATAGTCTTGACCCATAACTTCAAGCAAGCTTGAACGCATAAGTCTTGAAAGATAGCTGACCGAATATCCGCCCAAGGCGACAACAGGAAGAACATAAGCTGCGGCAGAGTCTAAGCCATAAACAGGAAGCCAGCCGAGATTATACGAGAAAACATAGCTTAAAAGCGAGGCAATGACGAAAGATGGAATTGTAACACCAACAGTCGCAAGTGCCATAATTGCCATGTCCTGCCATTTTCCGTTTTTAATAGCCGCCAGAATACCCATTGGTATGGACGCTACGAGCACAAAAATAATGGTGATTGCACCCAACTGTGCCGAAACAGGAAAGCCGTCGGCGATGAAGTCGTTAACACTTCTGCCTGTGTATTTAAATGATGGCCCAAAATCGCCTTGTAAAACACCAGACATATAGTCGATAAACTGCTCGGGTAGGGGTGCATCAAGATTATATTTTGCGTTAAGTGCCGCCTCGACTTCGGGCGGTACGGATTTTTCTGAGGCAAAAGGCCCACCTGGGATAGAGTGCATAATTGTGAAGGTGATAAGCGCAATGACAAACATGGCGATTACCATTAAGCCAACACGCTTTAAAATAAATTTAAGCATAACTAAACCTCTGTATCTAAATTATAGATGTAAACATTAAACGAATGTTTATATTATACTACAAGATTATTAACATGTCACTAAAAATTTTATCAGATTATCTAATTAAAGTGATAAGAATTTAGTTAAACTGTTAACAAATCGTTTTTGAGTAAATGGATTTTCGCTTCGGCGAAAAGAGACGCTCTCCGAGGGGAAATTTTCGTTGCGACGAAAAGAAACGAGGGGATACGCGCTCCGCTGGGGTAACTT
>CAYJOS010000075.1:0-10731 GCA_964371875.1 uncultured Oscillospiraceae bacterium
CTGGCCTACTGCTTAGAAGGCAGTTGCTCTATCCAACTGAGCTACTGGCGCATATATGGTACTTTTGCCTTACATTGCTGCTTTGGAGCGGGTGATGAGAATCGAACTCACGTATCTAGCTTGGAAGGCTAGTGTTCTACCATTGAACTACACCCGCAAGTCAATTGCACTCACAAGCTAATATAGGATAACATGTCTTTCCTGTTTTGTCAACACTTTTTTTAAAAAAACTTTAAATTTATTTTACTTGACTTTATGTCACCTGAGTGATATGATTTAGGTGACATAAAGAAAAGAGGTAAAATCATTGAAAACACTAGCTTTTTCACGAATTAACCAGCTAACTCGTGCATCTTTGATGACTGCATTAATCATAATTTGCACATGGATAAGTATTAACGCAACTGTGTCTTTTACAATGCAAACTTTCGCAATTTTTGTCGCAAGTGCATTTTTAGGCACGAAATTTGGAACACTTTCAGTGTTGGCTTACATTGCTTTAGGCTGTGCTGGACTTCCTGTCTTTTCCAATTTCACTGGTGGGATAGGGGTAATTTTTGGATCAACAGGTGGTTATATTGTAGGATTTATTTTTATAGCTTTAATAGTTGGCTATGTAAGCGATAAATTTAATGGCAAAATTTTTCCGCTTTTTATTTCCATCTTAATCGGAAATCTAGTTTGTTATATTTTCGGAACTGCTTGGTTTATGTTTGTTTACACTCAAACCAGCGGAGCGGTTGGCTTAATGACGGTTCTTGGCTGGTGTGTTTTTCCATTTATAATTCCGGACCTTGCAAAAATGGCATTGGCACTTGCTGTGATAAAGCGTCTGCATAAACTTAAAATTTGAGTATAGAATAATTTTATAATGCCGCAAGGACGACCATGCCTTCACTATTTAAATAGTAACTTGAGTTATCAACACCGTTTCTTATAGTGTGCATACCTTGGAAAATTTGAATTTTTGTCGGGGCGTGAATTGTTTTTGCGGTTACTCTGCACTGGGAATAGTCAAATTCGATTTTTGTCACCTCGGTTAAAAGGTCGGCAAGCTCTTTTTCTTGTTTTACGTACAGTTTTTTCTGCTCCATCAATTGCATCATGGCTTTTCGCTTTTTTAAATCAAGATTTGTGACACCGATTTTGAGAAGAACGTTCAAACTTTCCTCGATTTTGGCATAAGTTTGCCTAGTTTCTTCAAGATTTTTTGTAAGCTCAATACGCTCGGGTGCGAGCTTGTCCGAACGGGTTATTAGAATGTTTGTCGGTGTATTTGCCCTGCTTCCTATCATTTTTGCAGTAACGCTGTCAAAAGCGATGTAAGAACCTCCGGCGAGCACACCTCTACCTTTTGTGACCAATATAGAGCCGTGGCAGTGGACTTTGCAGTTGATAATACTATCCGCAGTGAGAGTTTGACCACAATAAATTCTGCATTGCTCTAAATATGTAGATGTCAAATTTCCATTCGCACGGAGATAACCTTTGCGTTTTCCGTTCATACCTTTGGCGATTACCATGTCACCGCCTGAAAATAGCCTGCAACTTCCGACATGGCCTTGAACAAAAATGCTACCTTCTGCATCTATATTAAATCCACTTTTTACATCGCCTTTTACAAGGACATCACCGCTGAATTTTATGTTACCGACACCGCTGTCGACATCGCCTTTTATAGTCAACACATTTTCAGCACGATAAATCCCACTGACATATGAAACCGTGCCCAATATGCTTGTGTACAAAGTAGAGCCGTCTTCGGACAAGTGAGTGTTGTTACCCTGAGGTATTTTTGGGTCTTTGCCGTTTTTTGTGGGCAAAATTTTGCCTAAAACATTTCTTCCGCAAATGCCGTCTGTGGGGTAATAAATATTGCAAAGCTCTGTATTT
Source organism: uncultured Oscillospiraceae bacterium (assembly GCA_964371875.1). GTDB lineage: Bacteria > Bacillota > Clostridia > Oscillospirales > Oscillospiraceae > Heteroscillospira. The sequence goes on from CAYJOS010000075.1 coordinate 1,894, forward strand.
TCGGGAAATTCGTTTATGATGTTAAGGTTTTTGAAGTCTACATAGCCGTTTTTGTCCTCGACAAAAGTTGGCTCTGTGTTTAAAGTTATCAAGTGCTCAACATAGCCATCCATGCCATCTATAGAGGGTTTTCCTGTTGCAATTTTCACGATTTTGCAGTATTGCTTATCGCTCACCATGCGTTCAACAGCTTCGGTGTCGATTACCTCAACGACTTTATTTTTCTCAATAAACTCGTTTAAACCTTCAAGAGTGATATCCTCACCGCCGTGCATAGGAGGGAAAACGAAAAGGTATGCAGCCATCATATCATTCGAAAAGCTAATATAAGCTTTTGCTTCGAGTGGTGTGGGAGGATTTTCGGAGTCTGCATTTTTAGCTGCGTTTTGGCTATATTCTTTCGCAATTGGAGTTAAGACTTTTTTGAATTTAATAATTGCCTCATTTTCCTCATAGTCGCAGTATTCTGAGGGGAGGTGCATTATAAGACAAAAATTTTTTATCTCGTCATACATTTCCTCGGCAGTTGGAAGGGTGATTTGAGTTGGGGTTTCGTTGTTGTCGTTAATTACAGATTGAGGATCGAGAGATTTTTTTTCGGCTGTCTGTTTCTTAAGCTTATCGATAATGGATGCTAGCTTGCTTTTGTCCATTTTAAAGACCCCCATTTTGAAATTTCATTTATATATGTACATCATAAAATTTTTGAGAGCAAATGTAAAGAATTTTTCACATAAAAGTGATAAAAAATGTGCTATAAATCGTATAGTTCTATCATTATAAATATTTATATAATATAAATGAGTTTAGGTATTGACAATTGACTTCAAAACCTTTATAATAACAATGTTAACGCCATGAATTATGGCCCTTAAAGCGCCGTGGTGCGTATTTGGAGGGAGGGAAATAGAATGTCAGAAATTCACGTAAAAGATAATGAATCATTGGACAGTGCTCTTAAGAGATTTAAGAGAAGCTGTGCAAAAGCAGGTGTGCTTTCAGATCTTCGCAAGAAGGAATACTACCAAAGCCCCAGCGTAAAGCGTCGTAAAAAATCCGAAGCTGCGAGAAAAAACAAAAACAAACGTAGTTTCTAATTTATGTGCTTCAAAGACCGAAGAAATGTTCTTCGGTCTTTTTGCATTTCATCCAATAAGTATTTACCTTTGTGACAATATTTGTTATAATATTCCAAAAAACAAAGAGGAGTATTTTAATGAGTAATAGTTTTTCTTGCATAAACTGTGGTGTGGTAGCTTGCGACGAAACAGGAAAAAGCTTTCCAACTGCATGTATTTCCAAGCAAGCAGACCAAGTGCTAATAGACGAGGCGCTAAAAGAATATGATGACCCAAAGGTTAATAATTTTTTTATTCAGGCGGCAAATGTCGAATATGAAGGCTATGGCGTCATGACAAGGGTTGAAGAAACTATCGCGCTTGCAAAAAAGCTTGGTGCGAAAAAAATCGGAATTGCCACATGTATTGGCTTGCTTAACGAATCGAAAATGTTGATGAAATTGTTGAAACATCACGGTTTTGAGGTCTATGGCGTTGGCTGTAAACTTGGCGGAATTCCGAAAGAACAAGTCGGTATACCCAAGGCATGTAATGAGGTCGGCGTTAATATGTGCAATCCGATTTTACAGGCTAAAACTTTAAATAAAGAAAAAACAGACCTTAATATTTTGATGGGGCTATGTGTGGGACATGATAGTTTGTTCTATAAATATTCTGATGCTTTTGTGACGACTTTGGTGGTTAAGGATAGGGTTATGGGGCATAATCCTGTGAATGTTTTGTATCAATTAAATGATTATTATAGTAAATTGTTTACTTAAATAAAGGTTTTTGTTTCGGCGAAAAGAACGGAGAATTTTTGCTTCGGCAAAAAGAACGAGAGAACGAGAGAGTTTTCGTTTCGGCGAAAAGAACGAGGAGAACGCGCTCCGCTGGGGTAACTTTTTCATGTGAAAAAGTCACCAAAAAACATCAGGGGTTTCGCCCCCTGAACGACGGGATGCGGTTAGGGTGCTGAATATACAGGCTTTATTAGAAAGCAAGCCCAGAAACAGGAGCAATCGCACCAAAAGAGCAGAAAAGTCACGGCTGTCGCCTGATTTCTTCCCGTTGGCTACCCACTAGAAAGACTTTATAGTAGGAGGGTATATTTAAGCCTGTAAGATGCGAAGTCACAGAAACGCTTCGTATCTAGCAGACCTAAATAGACCCTCCTACTCGCAGTTCTTGCCAGTGGGTAGCCAACGGGAAGAAATCAGGCGACAGCCGTGACTATGCTCTAACTTAGTGCGATGGTAACTGGTGCAAATTATGCCAGTCGAGATAGCCTGTATATACAGCACCCGCTTTCGTCACTCGTGTTCGGAGACGAGACTCCGACGTTTTTTGGTAACTTTTTCACGTGAAAAAGTTACCCCAGCGGAGCGCGTTTCCTTTTCGTCGCAACGAAAATCTCTCTCGTTCTCTCGTGCTTTTCGCCGAAGCGAAAATCCCCCTACGACTTTCATCGCAGGAGGATTTTTTATTTATGCAGTTTCGATAGAAGCCGCTTTTTGAAGTTTTAGTTTTTCAACAGCCGCTTCACGCATTTTATATTTCATGATTTTACCAGCAGCATTCATTGGGAAACCGTCAACAAAGTCAATATATCTTGGAACTTTATGACGTGCCATGTTCGCACGGACATAGTCTTTCATTTGCTCGACTGTCATTTCTTCGCCCTCTTTTAGGATAACGCAAGCCATGATTTCCTCGCCGTATTGCTCATCAGGAACACCGATAACTTGAACGTCACTAACTTGTGGATGAGTGTAAATAAATTCTTCGATTTCTTTTGGATAAATATTTTCACCACCACGGATAATCATATCTTTAAGGCGCCCTGTGATACGGAAATTTCCGTCAGGAGTACGCTGAGCAAGGTCGCCAGTGTGAAGCCAACCGTCAGCGTCAATTGCAGCGGCAGTCGCAGCAGGCATTTTGTAATAACCTTTCATGATATTATATCCACGAGCGACAAATTCACCGTTTTCGCCGTCTGGGCAATCTTCGCCTGTTTCAGGATTTACGATTTTGCACTCAATTCCAGGTAGAGCAGAACCAACTGTACCAACACGAACGTCGATTGGGTCATCAGTTGAACTCATTGTGCAACCTGGTGAAGCTTCTGTTTGACCGTAAACAATAGTAATTTCGTTCATGTTCATTTTGTCCAAAACATCTTGCATAACACTGACTGGGCAAGGTGAACCAGCCATGATACCTGTACGCATATAGCTAAAGTCAGTTTTTGCAAAATCTTCATGCTCAAGCATTGCAATGAACATAGTTGGAACACCGTGGAAGCATGTGATATGCTCTTGGTTTATGCAAGCTAGTGATGGTTTTGGTGAGAAATAGGGTAGGGGAGATTGTGTTGTTCCGTGGGTCATAGAAGCTGTCATCGCAAGAACCATGCCGAAGCAGTGGAACATTGGCACATGAATCATCATGCGGTCAGCAGTTGACAAGTCCATACGGTCGCCTATGCACTTACCATTGTTGACAACATTGTGGTGAGTAAGCATAACACCTTTTGGGAAACCTGTTGTTCCTGAAGTGTATTGCATGTTGCAGACATCGTGTGGATTAATCGAAGCCGCTCTTCTGTTAACTTCTTCAACAGGAACAGTAGAGCCCATCGCAACAGCTTCTTCCCAAGTTAGGCAACCAGGCTGTCTTGACTCAACATTGATAACGTTGCGTAGGAAAGGAAGTCTTTTGCAGTGAAGAGGTTTACCTGGGGTGGAAGTTGCAAGTTCAGGGCAAAGCTCTTGGATAATTCCTGCGTAGTTAGAGTCACGGTAGCCGTCAATCATAATCAAAGTGTGTGTATCTGAATGGCGGAAAAGGTATTCAGCTTCGTGGATTTTATAAGCTGTGTTAACTGTAACCAAAACTGCACCGATTTTTGTAGTTGCCCAGAAAGCGATATACCATTGAGGTACATTTGTCGCCCATACAGAAACTTTATCGCCAGATTTAACACCCATAGCAATAAGACTGCGTGCAAATGCGTCAACATCGTCACGGAATTCTGCGTATGTGCGTGTGTAGTCTAGTGTTGTGTAGCGGAAGCAGTATTGGTCAGGAAATTCTTCGACCATAATATCCAAAACTTGTGGGAAAGTGTGAGGTATTAGCTCATCTTTTGGCCATAGGAATTTACCTGTGCCAGCTTTATTTGAATATAGGTGTTTTTTAGCGATTGGAGGTGGAGCAAATTGTGCCATATAGTTTACAAAATGAGGGAAAACTATAGCAGGGTCATTGATTTCAACCATCCACTCAGGCATCCATTCAAAGCTGATGAAATTATCATAGCTGATAGATTTTAAAGCTCTCATCATATCGTCAATGGGAAGAGTTCCCTCACCCATTAGGCGGTAAGCAATGCCATCATCTGTTTTTTTGCTGTCCTTAATTCTGATGTGTTTAACGAAAGCGCCAAGGTTTTGAATTGTTTTTTCACAGCTTTCAGAAGCAAATCTGACAGTGTGGTGATAGTCCCAAGAAGCCGCTAAATTGTCGCAAGCAAAATGGTTTAGAATATCACGAAGTTTTGTTGTGTCGCTGTAAACTCCGCAAGTTTCGATAAGAATTGTAATTCCACAAGCTTCAGCTTCTGGAAGTGCTCTTTCGATAACTTCGATAACAGCCTTGTCGTTGTCAATATCGCCTGCGGCAACGCTGACATAATCAGTGCTCAAAATTTGAGCCATGTTTATAGCGTGCTTGATTTTTGCATAATTTTCGTCAATTTCGTCAGGATTTGAAATGTTAGTTGTAGCTGTGATGCAAGGAATAGTCAAGCCAATATCACGCATTTTGCGTGCAGTTCCGACAATTTGCTCTGGTGAAAATGGCGCACCCTTGCTTGAAAAATCGTCACTGAAAATATCGTGTACTTCAATTCCTTTAAATTCTAAATCCATAGCCATGGTGTAGAAATCTACCCATGAAAAATCGTTCCATCCGTTTGTACTAAATGAGAGTTTCATACATTATACTCCTCATAAACTATTTTATTTATCGCATTGATATAAGCATTAATTGTTGCACCGATGATATCGGTTGAAATACCTTTTCCTGAGTAAAGTTTGCCGTTTGCACGAAGTTTTACAATAGCATCGCCGACAGCTTCTCTGCCGTGTGTTACTGATTGAATTTGGAAATCGTCAAGCTCAAAACGTCTGCCGATGATTTGCTCAATCGCAAGGAAAGAAGCGTCGATAGGGCCGTCGCCTATGCAAACACCTTCGATTTTTGTTCCGCTTTTTTCTAGGACAATGTGGCTTGTAGCAGAAGTAACATTACTGCTGTTTACAACAAAGCTCACAAGTGTATAAGTTGGTGGAGCTTGAAGTGCATTACTTGCGATGATAGCTTCCATTTCTTTTGCGCCTATAGTTTGCTTTTTAGCAGCAACTTTTTTGAAAGCATCAAAAACCTTAGTTACATCCTCGTCAGATAGCTCATAGCCCATGTTTGCAGCAACATTAGAAACTGATTTCATGTCAGCACTTGCATCCAAAACTACGCCTTCTGTCATAGAGTTTATTGTGCTAGACTCCGCAACAGGAATGTCGTTTTTATCACCGCCAAGCCATGCCATGCAGGAGATTGCACGGTTTAGCTCTGTGTGTTTAACACCGCAAGTCATACCCATTTCAACGCCTTTTTGGTTCATAGCACGTGTAAAGCTTGAGATTGTAGTTGTAAAACGGCTGTTAATCGCAGTTTTAACTTGAGTAGCACCGCAGTCAATAGCGACAAAGCAGTTTGCAGCAGCCATTTTAAGGTCGTTTCCGCATTGGACTGATAGGCAAATATCTTTAATTTCAGGAACTTTTTCGCATATTGTTTTAATGAAAGCATCAAATTCATGTGGTAGCATTGCGGAAGCATTATCGCAAATTGTGATAGTTTTTGCGCCAGCTGCAATAGCTGTTGAAATTACTTTGCATAGGAATTCAGGGTCGCTTCTTGTAGCGTCGTCAGCAGAAAATTCGACATCTCCGCAAATGCTTGCGCAGTGTGCAACTTGTTTTGAAACCGCTTCGATTAAAGCTTCGGGCTTCATTTTCGTGTTATATTCCATACGCACAACAGAGGTTGAAGCCATGACATGAAGTCTTGGGCTTTTTGCACCAGAAATTGCACTGTAAGCCTTGTCGGCTTCTTCAATTTCAAGTCCAATAGGGCTTGAAACGACGCTGTTTTTAACAGTTTGGGCAATTGTCTTAGCGAAAAGTGTATCGCTAGCTGCTTCTCCGATTTGTGGTAGTTCGATTACATCGACCTTTAATTTGTCCATTTGTTTTGCGATTTCAAGCTTTTCCTTAAAGCTTAGTGTAACATCGCCTTGCATAGAATTTTCACGCAAACTGATGTCTACAATTTTGATTGTTTTCATTAGATATTCCTCCATTATTTTTATGATGAAAAACAAAAAATCCCCAAAACTAAGAAAAGCTTAGTTTCAGGGACGATAAAAAACCGTGGTACCACCCAAATTGATGCAAAAAGCACCCACTTATCGAAGCTCTAACAAACTTCTAGCCATGGTAACGGGGCAACCGGAAATCCTTACTCGATGAACTTTCGGGAAATCTGCTCGGGAGTGAGACCGTCAACCGCTCAATTTTACCGACTCACACCAACCGTCGGCTCTCTGAAAAAATCAAAACAAGACTTAACTCCGTCTTAGCATTTTGGGGATATTTATTTCGTGATTTATCATACTACATTGTTGTATGATTGTCAAGAACTTTTTAAAAAAAATTTAAAATCATAAAAAAGGACAGGTGTGCATAGTATTAAAAAACGAGAAAATAGGAGGGCAAAAACCATGGCATACGAGGAAAAACAAAAGGCTTTTAAGAAGGCTCACAATGTAATTATGGAAGACCGAAATAAAATGACTTTATCAGGCGTTGAGGACGTGTCGGGCTTTGATGAGAGTGAAATTATCATGAGCACAGTTTGCGGAAGCCTTATTCTACGTGGAACAGGGCTTAAGATTGAAAAACTAAGCCTAGAGAGCGGGGACGTTGTAATTGAAGGACTTATAACCGAGTTATCCTACCAAGAAGTGGCAAACAGCAAAAGCCTATGGGCAAAACTTTTCAGCTGATGGAAATTAGTCCGATTTATCAGCTGGTTCAGGCGATGACAGCGGTGCTTTTAGGTGGATTTTTGGGGTTTACTTATGATTTTTTGCGGATATTGAGAAGATTTTTTCGGAAAATTTCCACTTTGTTCGATTTTGCTTTTTGCTTAATATTCTTATCGCTGATGTTCTTTTCGGGCATGGATATAGGAGATGGACAGTTTCGGCTTTTCACAATTTTATTTACATTTATAGGGGTTTTGCTGTATTTTTCGGCGATTAGCGTATTTGTGCAAGGTTTTTTGGGTGAAATTGTTGTGCTACTAATGAAATTTTTCAGACCAATTAAAAAAGTTGTCGTTAAATTTATGAAAAAAATTAAAAAAATTTTGAAAAAGCACTTCCAATCTTATGTAAAATGGGTTAGAATAGAGAGAACTATACTTTTTCCGAAGAGAGAAAACCCTCGGGATGAACTTTTTTCGGAGGAGATGAATTTTAATGGCACGCAAAACAGATATGACAGTAAAACTTTCGCTGATGGCAATAGTGGCATACGGAGTTCTGAGCGTTTTGACCCTGACGGGCGATTTGCAAAACGCAACAGAGGTTAGAGATGATTTGGCTGACGAAGCAAAAAATTTGTCGGACGAAATTTCGCAGCTGCACTATTATATTGAAAACTCTGACAGTGAGGAATTTTCAGAAGAATTTGCCAGAGATGAACTTTACATGGCAAACTATGGTGAAATTATACTGTGCTATAAATAAATTACAGTGAAGAAAAAAGACAGGGGGATTTTTCCGATAATGGAGTTGGAAATTGGAGCGATATTAGAAGGCAAGGTTACAGGAATTACAAAATTCGGAGCATTTGTTTCTCTTCCAGATGGGAAGAGCGGGCTTGTTCATATTTCAGAAGTTGCCAATACTTATGTCAATGAAATCAGTGAGCATTTAACAGAAGGACAAGAGGTTAAAGTTAAGCTAATCGGCATTGCTGACAATGGTAAAATTAACTTGTCAATCAAAAAAGCCGAAGAGCCAAAACGTGTGGAAAACCATGCACCACGTAGAAATTTTACACCAAGACCCAGTGCTAGACCTGTGGAAAAGCGTGAGGTTACTTTTGAGGATAAGCTTAAACAGTTTATGCAGGACTCAGATAATCGCATGTCGGGGAATAAGCTTTATGACCGCAAGGGTTCAAGCAGAAAAAGAAGAGCATAAATATGAAAAATCCGCCGTGAGGCGGATTTTTTGTTTAATCTCATTGGTTGTGGAAAGATTTTCGTTGCGGCAAAAAGGAACGAAGAGTTTTCGTTGCGACGAAAAGAAGCGAAGATACGCGCTCCGCTGGGGTAACTTTTTTTTCAAGAAAAAAGTCACCAAAAACTTGTCGGGGAAACACCCCCGAACGGTGGGAACGGTTAATATGCTGAATATACAGGCTATTTTGGACAGAAAATTTTTTACCAGTAGCTATCGCACGAAAAGAGAAATAATCCACGGCTGTCGCCTGCTCGAAGCCCGTTGACTACCCACCAGCAAATCCACGAGTAGGAGGGTCTATTTAAAACTGTTAGATACTAACGTTGCATAAACTTGGCATCTTACAGGCTTAAATAGACCCTCCTACTATTTTATTTTGCAAGTGAGTAGCCAACG
>CAYJOS010000076.1:0-10630 GCA_964371875.1 uncultured Oscillospiraceae bacterium
CGGTCAGCATCTGGTGCGCCGTAGTAGTTGAATAGTTTGTAGTCTGTGCCAAGTTTAGCATTAACTTTGTCCATGTATTCTTCAACAATTCCAGGAACAGCATCGTAATATTTATTACATGCTTCACGGTGTTGGAAGAAGATGTCGCCGTTTTCGTGGCTACCACGAGTAGCAGGATTTTCAGGGTTAAGAGCGTGCTTTCTGAAAGCGTCAACAGCGTCCATGTCGCACATTTCTTTAAGGTCTTCATAGTCCCAAGCTTCGATTTTTTGAACTTCGTGTGAAGTTCTGAAACCATCGAAGAAGTTGATGAAAGGAACACGGCTTTTAATTGTTGCAAGGTGAGCAACAGCACCGAGGTCCATAACTTCTTGAACATTGCTTTCTGCAAGCATAGCAAAACCAGTTTGGCGACATGCATAGACGTCACTGTGGTCACCGAAGATACTTAGCGCATGTGAAGCAACTGTACGAGCTGAAACATGGAAAACACATGGTAGAAGTTCACCAGCGATTTTGTACATGTTTGGAATCATAAGGAGCAAACCTTGTGAAGCAGTGTAAGTTGTTGTCATAGCACCTGCTGCAAGTGAACCGTGAACAGTTCCGGCTGCACCAGCTTCAGATTGCATTTCTACAACTTTAGCCTCGCTACCGAAAATGTTTTTTAGTCCGTTGGCTGACCAAATGTCAACATAGTCTGCCATTGGGCTTGAAGGTGTGATTGGGTAAATACCCGCAACCTCAGTGAAAGCATAGGAAACGTAAGCGGCGGCATTATTACCGTCCATGGATTTGAGCTTTCTTGCCATAAAATTGATCATCTCCTGTATAAATTTTTTTAAAGTACGCAAAATGGTAAAATTTGCTTAGGCAACACAGCGCAATAATTACGCGGTATTACTCAAAAACTTTGCCTATATTTTAACATCTTTTTACTGCAATGTAAACCAAAAAAAGACAAACTCTTTCAGTCATTATATACAAAAATTTAAAAAGTTAATTTTTCGGAGTGTTTTTACTAACTTTTAATGGAAATTTTTGCCTAATTCGTTAATGTGAAAAAACCTCATAGCCTTTTTTGATGAGTTCTGACCTTATTTTTTCAACGTGCTTAGTGTCACGAGTTTCAAGCGTCATGTTGACAATGCAGTTTGTGACATGCGACTTTTCATCATCTCTTTCATGGTTAATGGAAATAACATTTGCGCCCAATTTTGAAACAATGTTGAGTAAATTTATAAGTTGACCCGGTTTGTCGAGAACACTTGTGGAAATTTTTGTAATGCGACCTGTTTTGGTCAAACCTTTGGTTATAACCCTTGAAAGAGTTGTAACATCAATATTTCCGCCCGAAATAACACAGCAAACCTTTTTATTTTTTGTGTTAATTTTATCAAACATCACAGCCGCAACAGCAGTTGCACCAGCACCCTCGGCAACAGTTTTTTGTGTTTCCATGAGTGTCAAAATTGCAGTTGAAATTTCATCTTCGTCCACAGTGACAATTTCGTCGACATATTTTTTACAAAGTTCAAAGGTAAGATTTCCAGGCTGTTTAACAGCAATTCCGTCGGCAATTGTTGAAACGGTTTCCAGTGTTTCAATATTTCCAGAATGTATGGATTTGTACATGCTCGGCGCATTTTCGGCTTGAACCCCAATGACTTTACAGCTAGGTTTTATGGATTTTATCGCATAGGCAAGTCCGCTTATAAGCCCACCGCCACCGATGGGCGCAACGACTATATCAACTTCGGGGAGCTGTTGTAAAATTTCAAGACCAATAGTACCTTGCCCTGCGATTACACGCTCGTCGTCGAAGGGATGTGCGAAAGTGTAGCCTTTTTCTTTTGAAAGTTCAATGGCTTTGCTGTACGCATCGTCATAAACTCCGTTGACTAAAACAACGCTAGAGCCATATTTTTTCGTCGCCTCAATTTTAGAGAGGGGAGCACCTGAGGGCATACAAATTACAGATTTTATCTTATTTTTCGCAGCAGAATAAGCCACGCCCTGAGCATGGTTTCCAGCTGAACAAGCGATAACACCTTTGGCTTTTTCTTCTGGTGAAAGTGAGTGGATTTTGTAAAAAGCTCCTCTTAATTTAAACGAGCCTGTGTCCTGTAAATTTTCCGCTTTGATGTAAATGTTTGTTCCGATTTTCGGCACTTCATACACAGGAGTTACCCTGACAGTGTCACGCAGAACCCTTTGTGCGTCGTAGATCATTTCAAGTGAAAGCATAAATTTTCCTCTTCAATTTTTATATTATTCTCCAAAAACTTTTGCGCATAATTTTTTGCCTGTTGGGGTGTTTGCGAGTCCACCTTCGGCAGTCTCTTTTAATTTTGGTGACATAGAGTCGCCAATTTTTTTCATAGCCAAAATGACTTCGTCGGGTGGAATTGCACTTTCAATTTCGGCAAGAGCAAGCTCTGCGGCGGTGAAAGCATTGGCAACACCCATGGCGTTTCGTTTGATACATGGAATTTCGACAAGACCAGCGACAGGGTCGCAAACCAAGCCAAGAATGTTTTTCAAGGCGATTGCACAGGCGTGTCCGATTTGCTTTGGTGTGCCACCGCAAAGTTCGACAAGGGCACAAGCCGCCATCGCACTCGCCGAGCCACATTCTGCCTGACATCCACCTTCAGCACCCGAAATGCTCGCCTTGTTTGCGATGACAATTCCAACTCCCGAGGCGGTGAAAAGCGAATATATAAGCTCTTCGTCGGTGAAATTTCTCTCTTCAGCGATAGTTAAAAGTGCAGCAGGAATAATTCCACAACTTCCAGCTGTGGGTGCAGCGACAATTTTTCCCATGCAAGCGTTTGTCTGCGAAACTGAAAGAGCTTTTGTGAGTGCATTTCCAAAAATATGACCGCAAATATTGCGATTGTTTTTAACAGCTTCGTTCATTTTATAAGCATCTCCACCAGTTAAACCACTGACAGAACGTTTGTCTTTGTCTAAACCATTTTCTACGGATTTTCGCATTATATCAAGAGATTTTCGCATATTTTCAAACAAAACTTCTTCGCTGATTTCCATTTGAATGCTCTGTGATTTTAATATCATTTTGCCAAAAGCCAGCTTTTCTCTCTCTGCTGTTTCGACTAGTGTTTTTACGGAATTAAATTTCATTTTTGCCCCTCCGATTACAGTGCTTTAAGGTAGGAAATGTTGAAAATGCTCTCATTTTTCTGGAAAATACTTTTGATACTTTCATCAAACTGACCGTCAACTTCTATGGTCATAACAGCAGTTCCGCCTTTTTTGTCACGGTGCAAAGAAAAGCCCTTGATATTAATACTGCACGCACCCAAAATGTTTGAAACCATGCCTATCATACCCGGGACGTCCTTGTGTGGAATAATCAAAGTGTCGGATTTTCCGTCGATAGCAACAGGGCTTTCGTTCACTTCTGTGAGCCTAATATTTCCACCGCCGACAGAACAGCCTTGCACGCTGACCTCTTTTCCAGAAACTCCGACCAGTAAAATTTTCATGGTGTTTGGGTGAGAATTGTCGATTTTAACTTTCTCAAAGGCAAAATCCATGCCCTGCTCTTTGGCAATTTCAAAACTTCTGGGTATGTTTTCGTCGTCAGTATCCATTCCCAAAATCCCTGCAATAACGGCAATATCCGTGCCATGACCTTTATATGTTTTGGCAAATGAACCCGAAAAAAATACAGTTGCCTTCGCGGGTTTTTCGTCCAAAACCAAGCGTGAATAAAGCCCAATTCGCACCGCTCCTGCTGTGTGTGAGCTTGACGGGCCTATCATAATTGGACCTATTATGTCGAATGAATTTAGCATGAATTCCTCCTAGACTTATAATCATCATATGTTACTATGATACTATAATGATAGTACTTTTTCAAGCCTTTTGTGTTGATTTTGACGAGTTTTATTTACAAGATGTTCATATAAAATTTGGTAATTATACATTGAAATATTGCAGACTTAAATATAAAATTAATACATATTTTTTACATAATTAGTTAGAATATGTATAAAGAAAATGAGAGGTTGTTAAACATGAAACAAGGCAAAAAGCCATTTATTTACTATTGGGGTGTCGCTACTCTAATAATGATAGGAATTAATTTCCTGATCTCGGCGTTTTTGATAGATAGTCCTGAGATAAAATCCGTCACCTATGATGTATTTTTAGATGACCTAGAAGATGGCAAAATTTCCGAAGTTCAAGTTTTGGAAACTTCCATTCACTACCAACTCACCGAGGATACGGCGACGGATGCAAGCACTAGCATTCCCGAAACTGTGTACACAACTATAAGAATGACTGATAATTCACTGGTTGATAGGCTCTATGATGCCGATGTAAAATTCACCGAAACCTTGCCGAAAGAGCCCAATGCACTATTAAATACTATAATCAGTACGGTGATTATGATTGCAATTTTCAGTCTAATTTGGCGACTTTTTATGAGCAAATCAGTAGGAAAGTCAGGCGGAATGGGAAATGCAATGTCCTTCGGAAAGTCTAATGCTAAGGTCTATGTACCTGCTCAAACAGGCATGACTTTTAAAGATGTAGCAGGGCAAGATGAGGCGAAAGAAGCCTTGACGGAAATTGTCGATTTCCTACATCACCCTGAAAAATATGCCGAAATTGGCGCAAAAATGCCCAAGGGTGCTCTTTTAGTTGGCCCTCCTGGGACAGGTAAAACCTTGCTTGCGAAAGCTGTTGCAGGTGAGGCAAATGTGCCGTTTTTCTCTATTTCAGGCTCGGATTTTGTCGAAATGTTTGTCGGTATGGGTGCGGCAAAAGTTCGTGATTTGTTTAAACAAGCAAACGAAAAAGCACCGTGTATAGTTTTTATAGATGAAATTGACACCATAGGAAAAAAACGTGATAGCGGTCATGGCATGGGCGGAAACGACGAAAGAGAGCAAACTCTAAACCAACTTTTAACCGAAATGGACGGCTTTGACGGACAAAAAGGTGTTGTCATTTTAGCGGCGACAAACAGACCCGAAACATTGGATAAAGCCCTTCTTCGCCCAGGCAGATTTGACAGACGTGTGCCTGTTGAACTCCCCGACCTTTTGGGCAGAGAAGCTATATTAAAAGTCCACGCAGAAAAGGCGAAAATTGACGAAAGCGTTGATTTTAATGCAATCGCAAGGGCAACTTCTGGCGCATCGGGTGCAGAGCTTGCAAACATCATAAATGAGGGTGCTTTGAGAGCTGTCCGCATGGGAAGAAATCTTATAAATCAAAGTGATTTAGAGGAAAGCGTTGAGGTTATTATTGCTGGATATCAGCGAAAAAACAGACTTGTTTCCGCTCACGAAAAGGAAATTATTGCATATCACGAAGTGGGTCATGCCCTTGTTGCGGCGTTGCAAAAAAAGTCCGCTCCAGTGCATAAAATTACGATAATTCCCAGAACTTCAGGCGCTTTGGGCTACACCATGCAAGTGGAAGAGGGCGAAACATTTTTGCTTGACAGAGAAAGTGCATTTAACAAAATTGTCACTTTCACAGGTGGCAGAGTTGCCGAGGAAATTCAGTTTAATACAGTCACCTCAGGCGCTTCAAATGATATAGAACAAGCGACAAAAATCGCAAGAGCGATGATTACACGATACGGAATGGACGAAAATTTTGGCATGGTTGCGCTGGAAACAGGCGGAAATGCCTATCTTGGTGGCGATAGTTCACTTGCTTGTTCACAGGAAACAGCGACAAAAATCGACGAAGCTGTTATAAAACTTGTAAAAGAAGCCCACGACAAGGCATATGAAATCATCTCACAAAATATGGGGAAATTGAGCGAAATTTCTGCCTATTTGCTTGAAAAAGAAACTATAACAGGTGAGGAATTTATGGAAATTTTGAATAGTTAATTTCATTCTATAGCCTTCTTTTCTAAAGCTCTCACTGATTTTGGTGGGAGCTTTTTTAATGTAAACACTGCTCTGTACGCTAATGAGCTAATGGGTTTGGTAAGGAGATTTGCTCTGTGCCTGCGATGTCCTGCAACAAGCTCATTTCTAATCTTTAAACAAAGAGAACCTTCAGTCTACACCGAAGGTTCTCTTTTTGCTTAGTTATCAATGCTTTCTGCCGACTCAAGCATATTCTCAATAAAAATCCCATATCCCATCGAAGGGTCGTTCACTAAAACATGAGTAACCGCCCCCACAAGTTTCCCATTTTGCAAAATTGGACTTCCTGACATACCCTGAACAATTCCGCCTGTATTTGCAAGTAACTCCTCGTCTGTTATTTTAATAACAAAGTTTTTTCCGTTTTGCACAGCGATATCCATCTCAACAATTTCAATCGTATATTCCTCTATAACGCTATCTTTTATATTCGACAAAATTGTGGCTTCGCCTATCACAACTTCCTCAAAACTTGCAACTTCTACCAGTTCTCCCGCCTCGGGAATGTCTGACATTACACCAAAAATTCCAAAATGAGTATTAAAATCAATCACACCGATTTTTGCTTCAGAGTCATACAAACCACAGAGCTCGCCAGGTGTACCATTTTTTCCCTCGATTACGTCAACGACAACGGATTCACATAAATATCCACCATTTAATGGCAATAATAAGCCGTTATCCGCATCACTAATTCCATGCCCCAAAGCTCCGTACGCACCTGTTTCAGGGTCGAAATATGTCACAGTACCAATGCCCGACGCACCATCTCTCAGCCACAGTCCCAATTGAAAAACACCCTCAGCGGACTTTACGGGAGTGATGGTTTTTTGCATCAACTTTTCACCACGATAAAAAGTTATAGACACAGCATTTTCATCTAAATGTGCAACTCTATCAATAAATTCAGCCCCAGTTTCTATATCAGTCGAGCCGATTTTTACTATACAGTCACCAACTTCAAGCCCTGCGTCTCTCGCTGGGCTGACTTTTCCTGTCTCGGTTTCAACCTCAGTCACCTGCGAAATCATAACCCCAGGTGTGCTGAGTTCAAGTCCGACTGTCATGCCTCCAGGAACGAGTTTTTCGGCAGCGACCGCTATGGTTTGAAGTGCTGAAAAACATAAAATTACCGCAATTATATATCCAATTATTTTTGTTTTAGCCATTAAATTGCCCCTCTCAAAATTTCACGCTAAAGTCATTTTGATTTTCGTGATAAGTTCAGTATGTTCTTATATTCAAAAAATAATGATAACAATTTATCTCACGATTACCTTTTTCAATTTTTCTGCATAGAATATAGTATGTATTAATTTTTAAACGCATTTTATTGCAGAAAGGTGTGAAAATTATGACTTTATTGCAAAAAGGTGACATAAACCCGAATGTTAAAGTTTTACAACTTGCCTTGAAAAGAGCGGGATTTTTTGAGGGAGAATTTACAAAAGTTTTTGACACAAAAACCGAAACAGCTGTTAAAAATTTTCAAAAATCTAAAGGACTTAGTCCCAACGGCGTTGCAGGTTCTGTGGTTCATCGCATGTTAATGCCACATTATTTAGGATATACTAACCATGTATTGAAAAAAGGTGACTCTTTTTATAATCTTGCGTCACAATACAACACAACAATTTCAGCTATTGAAACAGCGAATCCCGAAATTTCGCCCATGAATTTGAGGCAAGGCATCTCCTTGATAATTCCCTACGGATATGAGCTAATTCCCACCGATATTGAATACACCTCCACGCTCATAAGCTTTTGCGTGAGAGGACTTGTGACACGTTATCCATTTTTACGTTTGAGTGAAATGGGAAAAACTGTTATGGGAAAACCCATTTATTATTTAACAGCAGGGGAGGGCGACAATCGTGTATTTTTTGGCGGGAGTTTCCATGCAAACGAATGGATTACCACGCCTGTTTTGTTAAAATTCACGGAGGATTTGTCAAAATCTTATACAGAAAACAAACTTATCTGCAACATAAATCCCAGTCAAATTTTTGCTCGAAGCACAATTTACATAGCACCTGCGATAAATCCAGACGGGATTGACCTCGTCACAGGAGCGTTAACCGAGGGGAACTTTTATAATAATGCAAAGCAAATTGCAGAAAATTATGAGGATATACCGTTTCCTGATGGTTGGAAAGCAAATATTTCAGGCGTTGACTTAAATTTACAATTTCCAGCTGAATGGGAGAAAGCAAGGCAAATAAAATTTTCACAAGGCTATGTTTCCCCAGCGCCACGAGATTATGTCGGAGCTTCGCCACTTTCAGCGAGGGAAAGTCGTGCGGTTTTTGAGTTCACCAAACAAATTGACCCACGGCTTATTTTGGCTTATCATACACAAGGTGAAGTGATTTTCTGGAAATATTTAGATTATGAACCTCTTGGCTCTCGTGTGATAGCTGAAATTTTGTCAAAAGCCAGTGGTTACGCTGTTTTAGAAACGCCTTATGGCTCGAGTTTTGCAGGATATAAGGACTGGTTTATTGAATATTACGACAGACCAGCTTACACAATTGAGGCTGGGCTTGGGCAAAATCCACTGCCTATTACGCAATTTGACAAAATTTACAAAGACAATAAATGTCTATTAACAACTGCTACTATTGTATAAAATAAGGCAAAACACCCCACTGCGATTCTACAATGTTGACATGTTAATAAAGTGTGTGTTATAATTAAAAAGCAAATTAGAAAACTTTTTATTAAAAACATCAGGGGGCACTCTCATGAAACTAGGGAAAAAACAAGTTATAATTTTGGTTTTGATTTTAATAGTAGCCGTTTCAATTTTTTCATATGTCCACTTTGCACCCAAGAAAATATTTGATGAAGGCGTAACTATTGATTGGGGCAGCATTAATTTTACATATGGATGTGCTGACGAGACGCATGATTTTAGTTTGTCAAATGAAGAACTTTCAGACGATGTAAAAAGTGAGATTTCCGAATTGATTATTAATGCTGAAATGAAAAATACCTTAACCCCAGCTTCAGCGAACAGGACAATTTCTGATGGGTATGTGTATTTGTCAATTTCTGTATACCAACAAAATCCAAATTCAACACGAATTAGAATTAATCTTAGCTCAAACGAGGAACACAGCTCTGTACAATTTGATGATAATAAAATGTATGATATAGTGCAGGCGAGTGAGCTCTATACCTCGGTTTATGGCATAGTGGAGCATTTAATTCCGTCGTGTGAAGAAAATTAGATGCAGACATTTTTTTGTATAGACTCCTGAGCACAGCTGTAATTTTTAAGCGATTTGTCTTGTTTAGATATATTTTTCCAATTTGTGCCTTTATAATTTTTGAATAATCACCATTTTAGGGCAAATAATACTTTTAGAATAAAACAGAAAAGGAGTATTTGTCCTATGAAAGCAACAGGGATTGTTAGAAGAATTGATGACTTGGGTCGTGTTGTTATACCAAAAGAAATCCGCCGTACGATGAGAATTCGAGAGGGTGACCGCTCACTGACTACATTGACATGGTGGGAGAGGTTTTGCTTTGCGGTGTTGGGGTTTGAGAAGCGAGTTGGGGTAAATATGGTACATAACAATGGGCTATTCGTGTGAATAGCCCATTTTTCTTATATAATCATTCCGTTACAATGGTCGATTTCATGCTGAATAATCTGCGCCGTAAAACCTTTATATGTCTTAATTCTGGTCTGCATTTTTATGTTTTGATACTCGACTTTTATGCTTTTATACCGCTTGGTTGGGCGTGTTCCTTCAAGGGACAGACAGGCTTCTTCGGTGTCGAAAGGCTCGGAGCATTTTATGATTTTCGGGTTCAGCATTACAAGATATTCGCCCTCATTGTCCACTGCGATTATGTTTTTCAGCTCGCCAATCATGTTTGCGGCAAGTCCGACACAGCGTTCTTTATTGGCTTCGAGCGTGTCCAAAAGGTCGGTGGCAATTTGTAGGTCGGCTTCGGTGGCGAGGGTGCTTTTTTGAGCGAGGAAGGCTTCGTCTTTGATGATTTCTTTTATCATGGTGGGTCTCTTTTCTGTTTTGATGAATTTATTATAACAGTTTTTAGAGGATAATTAAAGTGGTGGTGACAAATTATTTGTTAGCATTTTCAAAATTACAACGTCAGCATGGTGTCAACTGCACCTTGCAATCCTGTACTACCTGTGATTTGATGAAACACATCGCTGTCTTTCTGTATTCTTGGAGTTTAGATAGGTTTCTGCCGATACTTCGAGGTCGATGTGGTTACCCCACAATTTAATTTTCTTGCTTTTGCCTACTAATTTCATATATTTTCCTCACAACTTCTGTTTTTACACTTCTCGATATCGTTGTAATTTATGTATTAGACAGAAGTAATGTTATTATGCTATTACAAAAAATGTCAAACCCTCAAAAAGCTATATCCATAATTTGCATAAAATTCATTAAATTGCAGAAGAATAGTGCAAAAGGAGTGTGACTATTTGAGAATTGATGTAAAAGATGAACGAAAAATTGTAAGTATTTGGCTTACAAGTGAGGAAAAAAATGACCCTGCTATAGAGCAGAGCCTAAAATCAATTTATGAAGAATTTAAAGAGAAAAAATACACCGTAGTTGTTTTTAAGTCAGGTGATAGGGATTTAGCAGAGTATACAAGCGACCTTGTGTGCTATAATCGCAAAAAAATGGCGAAAATTGAAGCTCAGGAGG
>CAYJOS010000077.1:0-6689 GCA_964371875.1 uncultured Oscillospiraceae bacterium
CGATTGCAACTATTTCATGATTTTCTTTCCAAGATAGCCTGTATATTCCGCACCCGCTTTCGTCACTCGTGGTTCGGAGACGAGACTCCGACAAGTTTTTGGTGACTTTTTTCTTGTTAAAAAAGTTACCCCAGCGGAGCGCGTTTTCCTCGTTTCCTTTTCGTCGCAACGAAAATTCCCCGTGCTTTTCGCCGAAGTGAAAATTCTCCGTTCTCTCGTTCTTCTTAGCAATGAAAACCAATATAAGAGAGTTTCGCCAATTGCGATTGACGATTACACAATAAAGCATTTCGCTTGTTGCGACAAGCGACCAAGGCTCTGCCTTTGGAAACCGCAATTTTTTGAAAAAAATTGAGTAAAACTTTTATTAGATATATATTTTTTGGCTTGGCGAAAACCTCATTTTCCTAAAATTTTTATTCCGAAAAAGGAAGTATTTATGCAAAAATTACGTCCAACAAAAGTAATTTTAGAATGTCTACTTGAACAAGATGTCAACACAATTTTTGGCTATCCAGGTGGTACAATTTTAAATTTATACGACGAGTTGTATCATTATAAAGATAAAATTTCACATTTTCTATGTGCTCATGAACAAGGTGCTTCCCACGCTGCCGATGGTTATGCACGCTCAACAGGCAAAGTCGGAGTGTGTTTTGCAACCTCTGGCCCAGGGGCGACAAACCTCACAACTGGGATTGCAACAGCGTATATGGACTCATCACCAGTCGTTTTCATAACCTGTAACGTGGCTGAAAATCTTCTGGGAAAAGACTCTTTCCAAGAAGTGGATATTACAGGAATTGCCATGCCAATCACAAAGGCGACCTATCTCGTGCGTGATGCGGAAAGCATACCTGATGTAATGCGTCAAGCTTTTGCAGTCGCAAGTACGGGCAGACCTGGGCCTGTTTTGATTGACTTTTTGAAAAATGTAACAGCACCAAATTTGGAAATTAACTACGAATATGTCCACTGGTCAGAAAACCGAAAACACAGCAGTGTAAGCTCTTATATGGCAAGTCATGACATAATTAGCACAGAGCCAAATTCCGACGATGTCAACCGCCTAATCGACATGATCAATGAGTCAGAAAGACCGCTGGTAATCTGCGGTGGTGGTGTTGTTCGTGGCAGGGCGCATGTGGAGTTTAAAGAATTTGCCGAAAAAATGGACTGTCCAATTGCAATTTCCCTCATGGGTGGCGGTGGATTTTCGGGAACTCATCCACTGACCACAGGCATGATTGGAATGCACGGCACTGAGGCGTCTAACCGTGCGGTTGCAGGGTGCGATTTGCTAATTTCTATCGGTTGCAGATTTTCGGATAGGGTAGCGCTTGATACAAAAAGCTTTGCTTCTCAAGCGAAAATTGTGCATATTGATATAGATAGAGCGGAAATTGACAAAAATATAGTCACCGACCACCATATTATAGGCTCGGCGAAAAAGGTTTTGAACCGACTAAATGAAAAGTTAAATCAGTTTGACAGGGCAGAATGGAAAAATAAAATCCTCTCACACCTACCTCCAAAAGAGGGTCAAACAGGCGAAACTTTAACACCCAAAAGAGCTTTGGAAATTATCAGAAAAGCCTCACCGAAAGATGCGATAATCGCAACTGACGTCGGGCAACATCAAATGTGGACGATACAGCATTTTCATTTTTCATACCCAGGACAACTGCTCACTTCGGGCGGATTTGGCACTATGGGTTTTGGACTTGGAGCTGCGATTGGTGCTCAGGTGGCAAATCCTGACAAGCGTGTTATGCTCACAACAGGCGATGGCTGTTTCAGAATGAACTGCAACGAACTTTGCACGGTTGAACACTATAAATTACCAATAATTACAATTATATTTAACAATAAAACTTTGGGGATGGTCAGACAATGGCAAAACCTAATTTATGGAAAAAGATTTTCGGAAACTACCCTAGACAAAGGGCCGAATTTTGTGAAACTTGCTGAAGCTTACGGCTTAAAGGGCTTTAAAGCAGAAAATTCGACAGAACTTGAAAAAGTTATGCAAAATGCACTTGACTTAGACCAAGCATGTGTGATAGAAATTATAATAGACACTGACGAGATGGTCACGCCGATGGTTGCCGCTGGAAGTCAAATCACTGACTTTTTGCTCACTTAAAGGGGATAAGGTTTGAAAATAAATTTTCAAACCTTAAGAATATCTAAACCGTTTTTCTCGTCCGCTTACGGCGGACAACCGAAAAACATGGCATAATATGACCATGTTCATGGCTATTTTGTGTCTTTAAAAGAAAGGAATGGTCATATTAATGGAAAAAAGACCTTATACAATTTCACTTTTAGTGCAAGATATCCCTGGTGTTTTGAGTCAAGTGGCTAGACTTTTCTCCCGAAAAGGGTATAATATCGAGTCAATCGCCTCGGGCGAATCCCACCATGAAGGTGTTACAAGAATTACCATTGTGGTTTTGGGCGATGACGCTATGATAAACCAAATTGCAGCTCAATGTAGGAAATTAATTCCTGTAATTGCAGTGAAAATTTTGGATGAGAAAATTGCACTAAATCGTGAAGTGGCGATGATAAAAGTGCAGGCAGACGACCGCTCTACAAGAGACGAAATTATTCAAACAGCAAATATTTTCAGGGCGAGCATAGTTGACGTAAGCCGTGAAATTTTAACAGTTGCCGCTTTTGGCAGTGAAGATAAAATCGAAGCTTTGATAAAGCTTCTGGCAGATTTTGGAATTAAAGAAATAGTAAGAACTGGTACTATCGCATTAGAACGTGGGAAAAATACCATTCATGATAACAACAAACTCAAGGAGGAATACAATTATGGCAAAAATGTTCTATGAAAAAGACTGCAAAATTGATTACTTGAAAGGTAAAAAAATTGCAATAGTCGGCTACGGCTCACAAGGTCACGCACACGCAATGAACCTTCGTGACTCTGGTTTAGATGTCATCATCGGACTTTACAAAGGCGGAAAAAGCTGGCCAATCGCAGAAAAAGATGGATTTAAAGTCATGGTAACTGCTGAGGCAACTAAAGAAGCTGACATCATTATGATTTTGATTAATGACGAATTCCAAGCTGACATGTACAAAAAAGACATCGCTCCAAACCTAACTGCTGGTAAAGCACTAATGTTTGCACACGGATTTAATATCCTTTACAAACTAATCACACCTCCAGCCGACGTTGACGTACTTATGATTGCACCAAAAGGCCCAGGACACACAGTTCGTAGCCAATATGTTGCAGGAAAAGGCGTTCCAGGACTAATCGCTGTTGAGCAAAACCCAACAGGTAATGCTTATTCAATCGGTCTTGCATATGCTGCTGCTGTTGGTAGTGCAAGAGGTGGCGTTATGGAAACAACTTTTAAAGACGAAACAGAAACTGACCTTTTCGGTGAGCAAGCTGTTCTTTGCGGTGGTGTTGTTGAGCTAATGCGTATGGGCTTTGAAACTCTTGTTGAAGCTGGTTATGAACCAGAAAACGCATACTATGAGTGCGTTCACGAAATGAAACTAATCATCGACCTTATCAATAAGGGCGGTATTTCAATGATGAACTACTCAATTTCTGACACAGCTGAATACGGTGAATATGTTTCAGGACCAAGAGTTCTTCCTTATGATGAAACTAAAAAGAACATGAAAGCTGTTCTAACAGATATCCAAAACGGTACATTCGCAGGCAACTGGATTGCAGAAAACCGTAACGGTCGTTGCTTCTTCAATGCAAGCCGTCGTATGGCTTCAGAGCACCAAGTAGAAACAGTCGGTGCAGAACTTCGTCGCAATATGCTTTGGGGCGAGGATAATGATCCTGATACAGCTAGCAACTAGTTAGGAACGGCATAAAACGCTGCAAACGCAAAATGAATTTTGCTTTCTTCGTCAGCTACGCTTGTGAATTTCGGTTACATATCTTTATATGCTCCCTCATTCAAAAGCTTGCTTCCTTGACTTGCAACGTTTCTGACGTTCCTACGGAGCACTGCAAGTGCCAAAAACGCAAAAACCCTAGAAAACATAATAACAGAGTGTAAATATTAATTTACACTCTGTTTTCGTAAAGGAGAACCCCAGTGAATAGTTATAATATTACCAAAGGAGTCGAGCGTGCCCCAAACCGCTCTCTGCTCTACGCGCTAGGCTACACAAAAGAAGAACTTGAAAGACCACTAATTGCGGTCGTTAATTCATACAATGAGATTGTCCCAGGTCACATGAACCTAGACAAAATCACAGAAGCTGTTAAAGCTGGCATACGCATGGCAGGGGGAACTCCTGTCGAATTTCCTGCAATTGCAGTTTGCGACGGCATAGCAATGGGTCATACAGGCATGAAATATTCACTTTGCACACGTGAATTAATTGCTGACTCAACAGAAGCTATGGCAAAAGCTCACCAATTCGACGGCATGGTCATGATTCCAAACTGCGACAAAAACGTTCCAGGATTACTCATGGCGGCGGCGAGAGTTAACATTCCGACAATTTTCGTGTCTGGTGGGCCTATGATGGCTGGAATTATGAACGACGGCAGAAGAACAAGTCTGTCAAGCATGTTTGAAGCTGTCGGAGCGTACAAAGCCGGAAAAATAGGCGAAGATGAAGTTGAAGAATATGAAACCAATGCTTGCCCAACTTGCGGTTCATGCTCAGGTATGTTCACTGCAAACTCCATGAACTGCCTAACCGAAGCAATCGGCATGGGCTTGCGTGGAAACGGCACAATTCCTGCTGTAAATTCCTCACGTATCAGACTTGCAAAACAGGCTGGTATGCAAATTATGGAACTTGTAGAAAAAGATATCAAACCTTCAGACATCATGAACGAAAAAGCCTTCCACAATGCAGAAGCTATCGACATGGCGCTTGGCTGCTCAACAAACACCATGCTACATTTGCCAGCGATTGCCCACGAATGCGGAATTCGCCTAAATCTAGACGAGTCTAACAGAATTTCCCAAACCACACCAAACCTCTGCCATTTAGCACCAGCTGGTGACACATATATGGAAGACCTTGACAGAGCTGGTGGAGTTTATGCAGTAATGGCAGAGCTTTGCAAGAAAAATATTCTGCACACCGATATCATCACTTGCACAGGTAAAACAGTTGCTGAAAACCTTGAAGGTGTTGTAAACTTAAACCCAGAAGTTGTTCGCCCGATTGAAAATCCATATTCGCAAAACGGCGGAATTGCTGTACTAAAAGGTAATTTAGCCCCAGACGGTTGTGTTGTAAAACAGTCGGCAGTTGCCGAGGAAATGATGGAACACTCAGGGCCAGCGAGGGTTTTCAACTGTGAAGACGATGCAATTTCTGCAATTTATGATGGAAAAATCAACAAAGGTGACGTTATTATTATCCGCTACGAAGGACCTCGTGGTGGTCCCGGAATGCGTGAAATGCTAAACCCAACTTCCGCAATTGCTGGAATGGGACTAGACCGTGACGTTGCACTAATCACCGATGGACGTTTTTCGGGCGCAACCCGTGGTGCGTCTATCGGACACGTTTCACCTGAGGGTGCAGCTGGCGGAAATATTGGACTTGTCGAAGAGGGCGATACTATTTCAATAAATATTCGCAAGAATACAATTAATATTGAAATCAGCGACGAAGTTCTTGCCGAAAGACGTGCAAAATGGCAGTGCCCAGAGCCAAGAATTAAGTCGGGTTATCTGTCAAGATATGCAAAACTTGTCACTTCTGCGGACAGAGGTGCAGTTTTAGAGTAAAAAAAGTCGACAAAAGCTTGACAAAACTGTCTTTATGATTTAAAATTTTATATGTAGAATAATCTATTTAGCAATTAATGAACGGAGAATAACTATGGAAAGAATTAAAACTATCGAAACACGTGATTTAGAAAAAAGCGTGAAAGACGGCGGATGTGGCGAATGCCAAACATCATGCCAATCTGCTTGCAAAACATCATGTGGTGTTGCAAACCAACCTTGTGAAAACAAAGAATAATTAATGATAAGCCGACAGAATTTTCTGTCGGCTTCAGACTGTTGACAAAGGTAAATTTTCCGATTTTCGGAAGGAGTGGGAGCGTGAGGGCGAAACATCAGGGTTCGCCTTCGCGTTTAAATAATCTGCGTCCGAAGACGCATGTTTTGTGAATTTCATACAAAATTCTCTGATTAAATAAAGAATTCACAAAATGCCATCGCAAAGCGATGGAGCGAAGCTAGGGGACAAAAAGACTCGCAAGTCTTTTTGTATTCAAGCTGAGCCGACAGATTATTCTGTCGGCTTTGCATATTACAAAAAAGAGGAAATTATGGTACATCAATATAAATTAAACGGATACAACGTAGTGCTTGACATAAGTAGCGGAAGCGTTCACCTTGTCGATGAGGTGGCTTATGACATAATAAGCATGTTTGAAACGCACACAAAAGAGCAAATTGTTGCTGAAATGCTCGTGAAATATGCTCATATGGACGATGTGACAAAGGAAGAGCTCGAATTTTGTCATGAACAAGTGCAAAATCTTAAAGAAGCAAGAAAACTTTTTACTGTAGATAAGTACAAAGATTTGGTAAAATCAGACAGTAAAAGTGAAAATATTATAAAAGCCATGTGTCTGCACATTGCCCACACTTGCAATTTAACTTGCAGTTATTGTTTCGCAGGGCAGGGGAAATATAAGGGTAAAGACGCTTTGA
>CAYJOS010000077.1:6712-10043 GCA_964371875.1 uncultured Oscillospiraceae bacterium
TAAAAAATTCAGGCACTCGCCGAAATTTAGAGGTTGACTTCTTCGGTGGCGAACCGCTGATGAATTTTGAAGTTGTGAAACAACTTGTTGAGTACGCTCGCAGTATTGAAAAAGAGCATAACAAAAATTTCCGCTTCACTTTGACGACTAATGGGGTGCTCCTTGACGATGAAGTTATCGACTATTTGAACAAGGAAATGCACAATGTTGTCCTTTCCTTGGACGGTAGAAAAGAAGTTCACGACAAATATCGCCTTGACAGTTTGGGCAGAGGCTCTTACGATAAAATTGTGCCAAAATTTCAGGATTTGGTCGAAAAACGCGGAAAAACTGGTTATTATATGCGTGGAACTTACACTAGGGATAATTTGGATTTTACAAATGATGTCATTCATATGGCAGAACTTGGATTTACAGAACTCAGTATGGAGCCAATGGTAGGAAATGACAGCGATGAAAATGCCCTCAGATATGAGGATTTACCAGAA
This sequence comes from uncultured Oscillospiraceae bacterium, assembly GCA_964371875.1. Lineage (GTDB taxonomy): Bacteria > Bacillota > Clostridia > Oscillospirales > Oscillospiraceae > Heteroscillospira. Next base: position 7,201 of record CAYJOS010000077.1, read on the forward strand.
ATTTTCAGCCAATATGAAAAGCTTGCAGATCAAATGTTAAAGTATCATAAAGAGGGCAAGCCTTTTGAATTTTACCACTACATTTTGGATCTAAAACACGGGCCTTGCATACACAAAAGGATCACAGGTTGCGGTAGCGGAACTGAATATATGGCAGTAACTCCCAGCGGAAAACTGTATCCATGTCATCAATTTGTCGGCGATGAAAACTACTGCTTAGGCAATGTTTTTGACGGTGAAATCAAAAAAACCATACAAGATGAGTTCAAATCCTGTAATATTTACGACCAAAAAGAGTGCGAAAATTGCTGGGCAAAACTCTATTGCGCAGGGGGCTGTGCGGCGAACAATTACCACTCAAACGGCGACGTCACAAAAGTCTATGATTTTGGCTGTGAGCTGTTTAAAAAGAGAATGGAATGTGCGATATATTTGCAACTTGCAATTAATGAAGAGGCTTAATATGGAAACTCCGATTTGTGATTTTTTAACTGAATACAGCGAAAAAAATTACACAAGATTTCATATGCCAGGGCATAAAGGTAAAGGTTTTTTAGGTGTAGAAAATCTTGATATTACTGAGGTTTACGGTGCAGATTGCCTATACACCGCTGAGGGGATAATTGAAAAAAGCGAGCAAAATGCAAGTGAAATTTTTGACACACGAAGTACATTTTATTCAACAGGTGGTTCATCTCAAAGTATAAAAGCTATGCTTTATTTAGCTTTACTTTCAAGTGGAAATAAAAGCAAGCTTGTAGTTACTCCTAGGGCTGCACACCAAGCTTTTTTCAGTGCATGTGCCTTGCTGGATTTGATGCCACATTTCATAAATCAATGTGAATTTGACTTTGTGAGTTCGGGAAAAATTACCCCTGAAAATTTAGAATTTACCCTAAGTGAAATGACAGAAAAACCCATGGCAGTTTTTGTCACATCGCCTGACTATTTAGGCGTAATTCAGGACATAAAAGCACTGTCAAAAGTTTGCAAAAAGCATGAAATCACCCTGATTGTCGACAATGCCCACGGTGCGTATTTGCGATTTTTGGGGCAACACCCTATAAATTTAGGGGCGGATTTGTGCTGTGATTCGGCGCATAAAACCCTGCCGACGCTCACTGGGGCTGGATATTTGCATGTCAGCAAAAATGCAAATTTTGACTATGAAAAATTTGTCAGAAAAGCTATGATGATTTTTGGCTCGACCAGTCCGTCGTATTTGATTTTGAGTTCGCTTGACTATTGCAATAAGATTTTGAGTGAAAATTACCAAACTGAACTTGAAATTTGTGTGAAAAAAGTTGAAAATTTAAAGCAAAAATTACAAAATTTTGGCTTTGAAATATTAAATTCAGAACCGCTAAAAATTGCAATAAACGCAAATTCGATTGGTTACACAGGAAGAAAATTAGCCGAAATTTTGAGGGAAAACAAGATAGAAGCCGAGTTTTCTGACGACAGATATTTGGTGTTGATGATAAGCCCGTCGAATGATGATGTTGACTTTGAAAGACTTATTAAAACCTGCTCAAAAGTTCGAATTTTGCCTAAAATCATACAAAAAAGCATAGAATTTGACATAAAAACAGAGTTTGCGATTAGCCCCAGAAAGGCAATGTTGGCAAAATCTGAAACTATAAATGTCGAAAAATCTGCAGGAAAAATCTGTGCAAATGCCTGTATTTCTTGCCCTCCTGCTATCCCTATTGCGGTGAGTGGGGAAGTGATAACGGCGGAAATTGTCGAAGCTTTCAAGTTTTTCGGGATTGACGAAATTGATATAGTAATATAAATGTATTAAACGCAAATTTTTTAAAAATTTGCGTTTTTTTAAATCAAAATACCCTTTTCAGCAATCTAATAAGTGAGAGGAGTTGAAGCAATGAGAGAAAAAGAGTTTGTTGAACGCACAGAAAAAATCAAAAAACGACTGTACAACACAGCGTTTCTCTACCTCGGGAGCGAAGCTTTTGCGCTGGATGCACTGGACGAAAGCATTTACAAGGCGTTCAAAAATTTAAAATCACTCCGTGATGAGAATTTTTTTGAAACTTGGATAACTCGAATACTTATAAATGAATGTAAAAAAGAACTTAAAAGACAGCAAAAATATACAAATGAGGAGCTTTCAGAAGAAATTTCATATGAAGGGTTTGACAATTTACCCTTGAAAGAGGCAGTGTCAAAATTACCATCTGACCTGAAAACTGTAGTGATTTTGCGGTATTTTACGGGCTACACACTCAAAGAAACCGCCGAATGCATGGACATTCCGCAGGGTACGGCGGTCACATGGCAAAGAAAAGCATTGAAGCTGTTGAGGCTGGAATTGGAGGTTGACGATGAATAGAAATGACGAGTATATAGAACTTTTGACCGAACTTGAAAACATACCCACATGGGCGGAATATACAGTTACAAGAAATGTAAATAGGAGTAAAATTAAACGAAGAATACGCAATTTCGGGCTTAGTTTTGCTACAATTTTCATAGCTTTTGTGTTTGCTGTCAACGTTTTTCCGTCGGTTGCCTATGCAGCAGGGCAAATTCCACTTCTGAGAGAACTTGCAAAAGCTGTCAGTTTTTCGCCCTCGCTAGAAGCGGCGGTTGAGAACGAATATGTACAGCCGATGAATTTGTCACAGACGCAAAATGGCATTACAGTGGAAATTGAATATTTAATAGTAGATAAGAAAAATGTCAATATTTTCTATACAATAAACTCTGAAAAGTACGAAAAATATTACGATTCTACCCGTTTTAATGCAGTTGACGGCACAAGTTTAGGAGCTCATTCCTATGGCGGCGGAACGATTTTAAACGGAGAAATCAACACGACT
>CAYJOS010000078.1:0-9966 GCA_964371875.1 uncultured Oscillospiraceae bacterium
TAGATGTTATTTACAAGAAAAACTGTACATTTATGCCCTCGAATTTGCAAGAAAATTGTATTATTTTGTAATTTAAACTCTCTGTCAATAGTGCGACATACTAATTTTACAGAGAAAATTTCGTTATTTTAATGCAAAAATTCAGAAAATTTTGCTTGACTTGATTTACATAAGATTGTGGTAAAAAAATGATTTCAAATAGTTATAAACATTATCAACATAGTTATCAACATAGAAAAATTCGGTATTACATGGGTTTTTTACCATACCATAAACAAAACCAACATAGTTTTGTTGAAAACTATTGGCAAATACGGTTGCATTGTTGACATAATAAACTGGCGATTTATTTCGACAGCCAAAAAAATTCACCCCTCGACAAAAAATTACTTTCTTGTTGAGGGGTTATGTTTTCAAGATTATTCTTGCTCTGTGCCTTCTTTGTCCTCGTCAACATCAACTGCGATGTCGTCAAGGTCAAACTCTAGCATTTCTGCACAGTTTGGGCATTGGATTGTGCCTAAATCAAGCACTTCCTCGTCAACTGTGATGCTATTTTCACATGAGGGGCATGTGACTTCAAAAAGTAGTGGGAAATCACTGTGGCAATCGTCACAGCCACAACCGCATTCGCAGTCGTCTCCGCAACCACAATCGTCTTCGTCGTCAAAGTCATCATCTAAAATGATGCTTTCGACAAGTGCCAAGTCATCGCTGATTTCGTCGATTTCTTCACCAAGGTCAAGTGCATTTTCTTCAATGTCCGATAGTGTTGTTGCAACATCAGACAAAATGTCGAAAATTGCGGAAAAAACTTTTCCCTCTTTTGTGCTCTCGTCAATTTCCAAGCCGTCTGCTAGGCCTTTGAGATAAGCTACTTTTTCTAAAATAGTCATATTCTTGCCTCCTTGTATATTATTTTTTAAATCTTAGGATTTTGATCTTTCTAGATATTCACCTGTTCTTGTGTCAACACGAATTTTTTCGCCTTGCTCGATGAACAGTGGAACTTTAACTTCAGCGCCTGTTTCCAAAACAGCAGGTTTTGTTGCGTTTGTTGCTGTGTTTCCTGCAAAACCTGGGTCTGTTTCTGTGATAACAAGGTCAACTGTGTTTGGTGGTTCAACTGAGAAAACTTTGCCTTTGTATGAGCTTACGATACATTGCATGTTTTCAAGAACAAAGCGGAAGCTGTCGCCCAAAACTGAACCGTCGATTGGAATCATTTCATAAGTGTCCATTTCCATGAAGTGGTAAAGGTTGCCATCGTTGTAGCTATACTCCATAGTTTTACGTTCAACTGTTGCGCTTTCAAATTTAGCTGTTGGGTTGAAAGATGTTTCTGTAACAGCTCCTGAAATTACGTTTCTGATTTTTGTACGAACGAAAGCCGCACCTTTTCCTGGTTTAACGTGTTGAAATTCGATAACTTGCATGACTTGTCCATCCATTTCGAATGTGACGCCATTTCTAAAATCGCCTGCTGATACCATAATATTTTTTCCTCCTGATATATGATAAAACTAATTACTAATATTTTTCTGCCGTACTATTTTACACCAATTCCAAGCATTTTGCAAGAAAAATCATAAAATAATAAGATTTTTCGGTGAAGCTGTCAAATTTTCGTTGCCTCCGACCTTGATATAAATCAAATCTTCTATTCTAACGCCGAATTTTCCTGGGAGATAGATGCCTGGTTCTGCTGAAATTATCGCACCTTCGGGTATTAGTCTGGTTTCTGTTGATGAAGCTCTTGGAGACTCGTGTACATCAAGTCCTAGGGCATGACCAAAGCCGTGTTGGAAATATTTCCCGAAGCCAGCTTTTTCAATTATTTCTCTAGCTGCATTGTCAATCGCACGACCAGGAACATTTGCACGGGCAAATTCAATTCCTGCGAGCTGAGCCTTAAGAACAGTTTCATAAACTTCAACCATATCGTCAGTTGCATGACCGATTGCGATTGTTCTTGTCATGTCAGAGCAGTAGTTATTATAAATTGTGCCGAAGTCCATGGTCAAAAAGTCGCCAACTTCTACAGGCTTGTCGCTTGGAACGCCGTGAGGCATACTTGAGTTTGCGCCTGAAACAACGATAGGTGAAAAAGAGTTTCCCATTCCTCCGTGTTTCATTTGTCTGTAAGTGATTTCTGCGGCAATTTCAATTTCTGTCATGCCTGGTTTGATGATGTTTAGCATTTCTGCAAAAACTATATCTGTGATTTTTTGTGCTGATTTTACATATTCAAGCTCGTCAGGAGTTTTTTCCTCACGAAGTCTGTCTACCATGTGCGAAGCAGGTAAAAGTTCGCATTCACCGACAGTTTCTTTGATGACATCATAGTCTGAATATGTAACATATTCATCTTCAAAACCAAGTTTTGTTATCATCAATTCTTTGATATTTTTTCTGAGTTGTTCACGCATTTCAGATGCTGATGTAAACAGTGATACAAAATAATTACCCTCAGATTTCGCGCAAGCAACCTCATAATATCTGCTGTCTACATAGTAATAGCAAGCATTTCTTGTTATAAGCACTGTGCCCTCAGATGAAATAAATCCCGTTGCGTAAAAACGGTTTTTAGGATTTTTAAGAAGTACAGCGTCTAAATTGTTTTCGGATAGTTTTGCTTGAATAGCTTGTGTTTTAGTCATTTATTTATTCCAACCTTTCTGTTTTGTCCCACAATTCTAAATGGGAATTCAAAAAAATATCTAATCGCCATAAGCGGATTTCTACTTACGCAAATTGGTTTTACGCAAATTGCAGTGATATTACACCGAACAGCGCAGAGTACATCAGTATAAATCTGGTCGCCTATAAGTCCTGTTTCCGAGGGTTCATAACCTTTTTTGTGCATGACCTGCAAGGCATTTCCAACAGTTGGCTTTTTTGCCTTGTTTATAAAATCTATGCCCAGTTGCTCGGAAAAAACCGAAGGTCTTAGTCCGTGGTTGTTCGAGAGAATGAAAAGTTCAATTCCCTCGGCTTTCAAACCCTCTACCCATGATACCAGTTTATCGGTAGCTCTGTCAATATGATATGGTGCAAGAGTGTTATCTAAATCCATCATTAGGAACTTTATTCCACGAGAACTTATGTCTTTTGGAGAAATTTGGTAAATATCGTCGACAATAATGTCAGGAATTGGTAAATTCATCGTTCTTCCTCTTTTATTTTATTATATCAGCATTGACTGAATTTAAAGCATTTTCAAGCTCTAAGCTCTCAATTATCGGCGTGTTGCCGTTTGAATAGGTGATTTTTACATCATCTACATTTTCAAGTTCTGTTAAAGTTTTGACTAAAGCATCAACCGCAAGCGAAGCTTCTGTTTCCGTTCTGCTGTCGAAAAAGCTTCTTGAAATCGTAATTTTACAAGTTCCATAACTGGTTTCAACGTGATTTAGATCATCACTTGAACTGAAAAGCGAAGTGTAAGCTCCAAAACCTGAACTAAACATCAACTGATCAAGCACTGTTTGAACATTGTCTGAGCTTGAATTCATTATGCTAGGCACACCGAAAAGTTTTTCCCCGTGAGCTAAATAAAGCTTCGTGTAAAGGCTGTCTCTGCCCTCGTTTGCGGAAATTAAGCTTAACTTCGTCATCGGAGAAACAAGGTGAAGATTTACGTAATTTTCCACAGGCTCGCCCTCAACAGTTATCACAACTTCAGAAACATCGCTCAAAAATGTCAGCGAGTTTACTATAGAATAAACTGTCAAAATTTCCTCGGTGGCATTTTGAGGTTTGTTTTCCAAAAATTCAGCCGAGAAGTTTAATGTACAGGTTTTTCCCTCGCTAGTGATGCCCAAAAGCTCTGTCCCTAGTGGAATTGGTGATTTTAAACCGCTATCCTCGGGTGGATTTAAAAGCTCCTCTATTATATAACGCTCGGGCTGTGAGCTTTCGTCTATGGATAAGCTTCTAAACTCGGGGATAAGGCTTGTGTTGTCCTCATTTGCAAAATATAGGCAAATGTCAAGCCTTGCAGGGTCGTTTGTGGTTTCGTAAATTTGCATGTCGGCAGAAACTAAACCACTTTCAAAAATTTCCTCGCCTACATAAATATCAAGCCTTTGAACTTCGGGCAAAGAGCTTAAAGTTAGGGTCAAAACCGCAGAACTTAGCGTTTTTTCAAAGCCTGAAAGTTCTGAAAAATCCCCGGAAAGCGTAATTTTTGCTGTTCCGTCAATAACTACGCCTGTAACTTCGTCTATGCCTTCGAGTGGATTATAAGTTTTCACGTCACTAGGTTTTTGCATTAGCAAAGTCAAAAGTGAGCTTATGTCTTTTTCGCTAACTGTGTTTGAGGGAAAGTCCTCTTTTACCAAAAGTTCGCCGTTTACTTGGTGCTCTTTGGTGAAAACCCTGTAGACATATAGGTCACTTTCCGCAGACGAATTTCCGCAGGCGCAAAGGAGCATAAACGCAAAAATAAAAACAAAAATTTTCCTCATTGCTGTTCTTCCTCCCATGTGTGTAGCGGAAAAATAACCGTAAATTTCGTTCCCTGAGGCTCGTTGGCGCAAACTTCAATCTCTCCTCCGTTAGAAACCACAGCAGAGCGAACTATGCTAAGTCCCAAACCGCTACCGCCAGCATCTCTCGACCTCGCCTTGTCCACACGGTAAAATCTGTCGAAAATGTGGGGCATATCCTCGGTTGGAATTCCAATTCCGCCGTCCTCGACCGTAAGAAAAACACAGTCGTTTTTTTGGAAACATTTTAGTTTTACATAGCCGTCTTCGGTGTTATATTTAAGTGCATTTTCGACTAAGTTAAAAATAACTTGGTAAACATCGTCAGCACTCGCCAAAACAGGACAATCTTTTTCGAGATTATGTTCAAGCGGAATTTTAAGTTCTTCGGATAAAGGCATCAAAAGTCTTAGCGTATTTTCTGCAACTTTCGAAACGTCTATGACCTCGTTTTCGTTTGCAACTACGCTGTCAAATCTTGTGAGATTTAGCAGTTTTTCTGTGGTTCTTTGCAGTCTTTCCGCTTCGTTTCCTATGTCCGTGACAAATTCACGCATGGTTTCTGTGTCCATGTTTTCGGTTTGGGCTATGCTGTCCGACAAAAGCCTGATGGACGCAAGCGGAGTTTTTAGCTCGTGCGAAGCATCGGAAACAAATCTGCGACGGAGTTCTTCTGTTTCTCTCAATCTGTCTGTCATGGAGTTGAATTCCCTTGAAAGCTCTGAAACTTCATCAGTGCCGACAACTTCAATTCTGTGCCCATATTCGCCGTCACGGACTATGTCAATCGCACTGACTAAATTACTAAGTCTTTTGGTCAAAGCCTTGGAGAAAAACAAAATCAGCACCAAGGCAAGTATGGCAACGACAACTGAAATTTGAAACATTGTGGACTCAATGGCTGTTATAAGCCCTGCTTGTGCCATGTCATATTCATATATGAAAACTATGCCCACAAGTGTGCCCTGATGGGCGATGGGCATTGCAACTCGGCTTATGAATGCTCCGCTGTCGTATTTTGAATAAAACACAACTTTGCTGTCAAGTGCCAAGCTAATTTCCGAATACAGGGCAAAAGCACCCTCAGATGCAGAAGAATTTGAGCTGTCGTATAAAATTTGAGCGGTGGTGTCGGTCACGATTACCCTTGTAGACTCCGTAGTGTCCAGCAAGAGCATAGCCTGACTAACGCCGTCAACGGTGAGTTGCTCCAACGCTCCCAGCGATGATGACAAAACCGTCGCTTGGCTTATAAGCGCACTTTCCTTGTTTGCTCGAACCAAGTTTCTTGCAAGCGAAACAGGAAAAATGTTTAGCACCACTAAAAGCAAGGCAACTAGGATTAGAAAAATCGTCACCATTTTTAAGGAAAGTGAATATTTAATTTTTCCGTATGAATTAAAAATCATTTTTTATTATCCTACCAAATAATATCCAACGCCCCATTTTGTTATAATGCACTCAGGGTCGGCAGGGTGTATTTCAAGTTTTTCACGCAGACGGCGAACGTGAACATCAACAGTTCTCACATCGCCTTGATAGTCATATCCCCAGACCATGTCGAGCAAATTTTCCCTAGTGAAAACCTTTCCTGGGTTTTTCATAAGTAGCTCAATAAGGTCAAATTCTTTTGCGGTGAGTTCCACCAAAGTTCCGTCATTTTCCGCAGTTCTACGAACAGTATCTATCGTAATATGCTTACAAAGAAGCTTGCTCTCGTTCTTTTCGGGTGAAGCCGCACTAGCAACGGCAGAGCGTCTTAAAAGTGCTCTAACTCTAGCTTTTACCTCTAAAATATTAAAAGGTTTTGTGATATAATCATCAGCGCCGTATTCAAAGCCGATTATTTTGTCGGTGTCCTCACTTCTTGCGGTGAGCATGATTATAGGAACGCTTGAAAACTCACGAATTTTCATGCAAGCACCCAAACCGTCGAGTTTTGGCATCATGAGGTCGAGTATTATAAGTCCGTAATTATTCGCCTTAGCAAGTTCAACAGCCTCTTCGCCGTCATAACCCACATCAACCTCATAGCCTTCATTTTCAAGGTTGAATTTCAAGCCTTTTACCAAAAGTTTTTCATCGTCAACAACTAAAAGTTTCATTATTTTCAGTCCTCACTAACTATTAAATCTTTAAATTCTTCAAAAGTCTTTTCGCCAATTCCCGAAACATTCATAATCTCTTCGATAGTCTGGAAATTGCCGTTTTCGTTTCTGTAATCAATTATCCTCTGAGCAATGCCCTCGCCAATTCCGGGGAGCTTTACAAGCTCGTCCATGTCCGCTGTGTTGATATTGATAGGACCTGTATTTTCCTCTGCAATTTCTCCATCAGCGCCGACTAGAAGCAATTCTTCCTCAACCCTAAGCTCTGTTTCGACAAAAACAGGTGCATCATTTTCTTCGGCAAAGGAGGCTTGAAAAAATACAAATCCCATGAATACAAGGCTTAAAGCTATTATTATAATCTCAGAAATTCTAAGTTTCAGCAAAAAAATTCCCCCAATTACAGCAATATTTGCCTAAAAGTGTTTTTATGGTTGATTTTCTGTCAATATAATTATATAATCAATAGATGTAGCAGTTTTGTGACGAAAAATCACCCTTTATTGCCACACACTATATCATAACATATTTCAGCGGAGATTAACATGAAAAAATTAAAGTTTTTACCATTTATTTTGCTAATTGCAATTGCTTTCACGCTAATGTCACCCACTGCACTTGCGGTTGAAGCACCAACAACCCAGTCAAACGCTATAGTACTTCTAGAAACATCGACAAATTTCCCCATATACACCAAAAACGAAAACGCAAGAGTTGAGCCTGCAAGCACAACAAAAGCTATGACGGTTTTGCTTGCTGTTGAGGCTGTGCAAGAGGGAAAAGTTAATTTTGAAGACCTTGTAACCGCAACGGCTAATATGAATAGCGACCTAATTTCTGACGGTAGTAGTGCAGGGATTTTGGTTGGCGAGACTATGACGCTTGAAGACCTTTTGTATGCGTCTATGCTTGTTTCGGGTAATGACGCATGTAATGTCATCGCCGAATACATAGGCGGAACAACAGCGAATTTTGTCAACATGATGAACGTAAGAGCCGAAGAACTCGGCTGTGTTGGGACAAACTTCGCAAACCCTCACGGATTGCCCCACGATGACCACTATACAACTGCTATGGACTTTGCGCTGATAACACTAGCCGCAAGCAAAAACAGTATGTTTATGCAAATTGCAGATACAGTTACTTATACAATTCCAGCGACAAATATGTCCGAAGCTCGCTATCTTTCAAACTCAAACGCACTTATAAACGAAAACGCTCCTGCTTATCCAACTTATAAATATGAAGGCGCTCACGGTGTTAAAACAGGCTATACCTCAGACGCCGGATATTGCCTTGTTTCAACCGCAAAACGTGAAGATGTTGAGCTACTTTGCGTGGTAATGGGTGGTGTTGTGACCACTGATGACCTTGGAAGAAATGGTTTCACAAGTTTTACAGACAGCATTGCATTATATGACTGGGGATTTGAAAATTTCAGTCATCAAAATGTTTTAACTTCAGTTGATGTCATCTCAACAAAACCTGTTGAACTAGGCGAGGGCAGAGATGAAATTGAACTCGTACCACAAAATAATCTCGTTGCATTTTTGCCAAACAGCACAGAGCTTCCAAATTTTCAAAAAGATATAACTGTTGACGGAGAAAGCTTTGAAGCTCCGATTGAAGCTGGCGAAATTATGGGTGAAGTTACTGTCACACTCGATGGCATTAACTACGGAACAGTTCCACTTGTGGCGGCTTATTCTGTTGAGCAGTCGAATACTAGCTATTTAATGGCGCAAATTGATGATGTTACAAATAATGTTTGGGTCAAAGTTGCTATCGGAATTATCGTTCTTTTTGCAATTTTTTATGTGTACAGCGTGATTAATTACAGAAAAAAACGCAAGGCATACATAAGAAAAATGCGTAGAGAACAAGCCGATAAAGAGAGAATTCGCCGTGAAGAGGCTATGCCAAAAGGTGGAATTCCACGTCCACAAGAGCCTGCAATGTCGGCAACACGAGCAACAAAACCAGTGCAAAATAGTACATCAAAATTGCCCACAGGCAAAGACGATTACTTCGATGAGTTCTTTAAAAAATAAATAGTTTTTTGTGCAAATTCATTTATTTGAGTTTGCACTTTTTTATATGTCAAATTGTATAAAAATCTCCATTGCATATTGTTCTAAACGCAGAAATTACACATTTTGTTGATTTCAGGAAAAATTCTTGCAAATAATTCACAATTTTGCAACATTTAGATAGTATAATATTAGAACTTCCAACAAACAGGAGGATCTAAGATGGTATTAGAAAAGCGGAGAACCACCCACATCAATAATCTTGATTTGGCTAATAGAACGGAGGGATTGACGGAAGAATTTATAAAAGGCTATATGCGATTATCGCACCTATACAGAGGAGCGATGATGGAAGTGAGTACAAAACTTGAAATTTTAGACGACGAGTTTAGCGTAACTTATGACCACAACCCAATACATCATATGGAGAGTAGACTAAAGTCTGCTGAGAGTACACTAAAAAAACTTTACAAGCGTTCGCTTGACGTTACGACACAAAATATAATGGAGCACATTCAAGACGTTGCCGGAATTCGTGTTATCTGCCACTATGCAGATGACATTTATAGATTGGCTAAAGTTATCGAAAAACACAAAGATATGACACTGATTAGAAAATCAGACTATATAAAAAATCCAAAACCAAACGGATACAGAAGCCTACATCTTGTTATGGAAGTACCCGTTGTTATGTCCGAAATCGTTTTACGACTGCCTGTTGAAATTCAATTGAGAACCATTGCAATGGATATGTGGGCGAGTTTGGAACATGAACTTCGGTACAAATCCGATAAAAACATTCCGGAAGAGATTGCTGAAGAGCTTCGTGAATGTGCAGAGCAATTGTCGCAACTAGACTCGAAAATGCTGGCTATTAATAAGAGTATTTCGATGGTAAATTAACACAACAAAAATCCTGCTCGGTTGAGTGGGGTTTTTGTCTTTTGAAAAAGGAACAAGAGAATTTTCGCTTCGGCGAAAAGAGCGAGGAGAACGAGAGAACGCTCTCCGAGGGCATACTTTTTTTAGTGAGAAAAAAAGTATGGAAAAAACTCATCGGGGAAACACCCCCGAACGGTGGGAACGGTTTAGGGTCTGAATATACAGGCTATTTTGGATAGAAAAATTGTACCAGTAGCAATCGCACGAAAAGAAAGCAAAACGAACAAGGGCTAATCGCCCTCTGGGTGTCCCGTTGGCTACTCATTTGAAAAATAATATAGTAGGAGGGTCTATCTAAGCCTTAAAGATACCCAGTTTATGCAACGTTCGTATCTAACAGATTTAAATAGACCCTCCTACTCGCAGTTCTTGCCAGCTGGTAATTTACGCTCATAC
>CAYJOS010000079.1:0-9829 GCA_964371875.1 uncultured Oscillospiraceae bacterium
ATCTCTTCATCTCCGCCACCAGCTTGAAGCTGGACACATTTACCGATTTAGCGACAGCTAGGTCGGTTTTTTTATTCCGCAAATAATTTAGTGTTTTTTTGTTTGAAAAATGGCATAATAAATTAGATTTTAATTCTTTAGAAAACTAAAGCTATCAACCATATATCCTAAGATTTGTAAAAAAGACACCTCTATTGTACAAAATGTCTAGAATAACATATATTTTTAGCTAAAATTCACAAGTTTGCAATTTCTAATTATAAAAATTGCAAAAACACTATTGACGTAGGTTTATAAAATAGTATATAATTCTCTGTACATGATTTTTTATATGTCAAAATTGCAATTTCAGATAAAAAATTATGCAAAAAACCTCAGTCAACAGAGAAAAAAACTTGGGAGTGAAATTATGGCAAGATACCTATTAAACAGGGTTATAATGGCAGTGCTAACTGTAGTGCTAGTATCAATCCTAACCTTCACCGTTATGAATGCGGCACCTGGAAATCCTTGGATTTCAGAAAAAACACCGCCTCAATCGGTAATTGATGCACTAAACGAAAAATACGGTTTAGACCGTCCGCTACCTGAACAATATCTCATTTATATGGGTAATATTCTTCAAGGCGATATGGGCGACTCTATCAAAGTTTCAAAAAACAGACCAGTATCAGAAATGGTTATGGAAAAATTCCCCGTTTCTGCTGCTCTAGGTGTTGTTTCAGTTCTTTTTGCAACACTAATCGGTGTTCCACTTGGATGTCTGGCAGCGTTTAAACGTGATAAATTTACAGACAGCCTACTTCGTGTTACTTCTACGCTCGGGGTTTCCATGCCCTCCTTCGTCGTTGCGACGGTTTTGATGGTTGTTTTCTGCGGTGGTATTGCTTCACTGCACTTTTTCCCAAACACCTTCGACTGGTCAAACGGAGCTATTGGCTTTGTCGTACCATGTTTCTGCCTAAGCCTTTATCCTTCATGTTATATCACAAGGCTTACTCGTTCATCAATGCTTGATGCGATTAACCAAGAATATATCAAAACTGCTAAGGCTAAAGGTCTTAAAACTGGAAAAATCCTATTTAAACACGCACTTAGAAACGCACTTATCCCTGTTGTAACATACCTAGGGCCACTAATTGCGTTTACACTTTGCGGTGGTTTCGTTGTTGAAACCGTTTTCGGTATTCCAGGACTTGGCAAGGCTTTTGTTCAATCAATTCAAGCACTTGACTATCCTCTAATCATGGGTACATCACTATTCCTAGCTACTTTTATCGTTACAATGAACCTTCTTGTCGATATCGTATATAAAATAGTAGACCCACGTATCAGTCTATCAAAAGGAGCGTAAGAATGTCAGATTTAAAGAAAAAGAAAATAGGCTCCATGCAGGTTGATGTGGAAGAAATCCTCGATTGGAACACCCTTACAGACGCTGACTTTGCCTCTGCAAGTTCTGAGGAAAAAGAAAGCTTCATGCAACAACGTAAAAGTGTCTCATTCTGGGCAGATGCTTGGAGAAGACTTAGAAAAAATAAGGTCGCAATGGTTGCCCTTGGATTTTTGGTGCTTTTAGCATTATTTGCATTCGTTGGGCCTATGATAGTCCCCTACGGATATGACGAATTTAACAGCGGTGCTGAAAACCTTCACCCTTGGCATATCAGCCTTGAAGACCAACAAATTTTGTCAGACGCAACAGGCACAAAAGATCCCGACGTTGCAGTTGAAGAAGCCCGTGCAGCAGCAGAAGCTGAAGGCAAAAACTTCTCATCTGTTGACGCAGCGAGAGTTCGTGCTCAAGCAACAGTTCCACAAGAAATCACCGACGAAAACGGCAATGTTCTTGCAGGCGACGAATTGACAGACTATCTCTATGATTTACACGACATTCAAGTTAAACCTTTCGGCTATTCAGCTGAAGAGCTTGAGCGTATTGAAAACGGAGAAGAGGTTTTCCCTCACGTTTTCGGTACTGATAAATTCGGTCGTGACTCACTTGTCCGTGTTATGGTCGGAACAAGAGTATCGATGCTTGTCGGTGTCTGTGCGGCACTACTTGTTTTGGTTATCGGTTCGGCTTACGGTTCAATTTCTGGCTATTTCGGCGGAAAAGTTGACTTTTTCATGCAACGTATAGTTGAAATTATCTACTCTGTCCCCGACGTTCTTGTCATCTTGCTGCTCGCCGCCTTGCTCGGTGAGAGTTTGAAGGAATACACGGGATTCGGCTCGGAAATCGTCACGATTTTGGGCGCAAACTTAATCGCTATGTTTATCGCTTTTGCTATGCTCTATTGGGTCGGCATGAGCCGTATTATCAGAGGTCAGGTTTTGCAAGTTAAGCAACAAGAATATGTCACAGCAGCGAGAGCTCTAGGCTCTTCAAGCGGAAGAATTATCACAAAACACCTTCTTCCAAACTGCATCGGTCAACTTGTTGTTACAACATGTTTGCAAATTCCTTCTGCAATTTTCCTAGAGTCTTTCTTATCATATTTAGGTGTTGGTATTTCAGCACCATTGACAAGTCTAGGTTCTATGTGTGCTGAGGCTACAAGCGGACTTTATAGCTTCCCCTACCGCTTACTTTTCCCTGCGGCTATACTCAGCCTTATGATTTTGTCATTTAACCTATTCGGCGACGGTCTTCGTGATGCACTTGACCCGAAACTAAAGAAATAAGAAAGGGTGAAAATTAATGGAACATAATAATCTTGAAATAGAGAAAAAAGAAGGCAATTTGCTTGAAGTTAACGACTTAAAAGTCTCATTTTTCACCCCTGCCGGCGAAGTTAAAGCCGTCGGCGGTATTAGCTATGAGCTTAAATACGGCGAAGTTATGGGTATTGTTGGTGAGTCTGGTTCAGGAAAAAGCGTTGAAGCTTATTCAATAATCGGCTTGCTTCAAGGTACCGGTAAAGTTGTCGGCGGTTCAATTAAATTTGAAGATACCGATGTTTTAGCCATGTCACCTGAAGAAATGGTTGACTTCCGTGGACGTGAAGTTGCTATGATTTTCCAAAATCCTATGACATGTCTAAACCCTGTTTACACAGTCGGAAACCAATTAATCGAAGCACTTCGTGCCCACAAAAAAGTCGACATAGAAGAAGCACGCAAAACCGCTATGGAAATGCTTGATCTTGTCGGTATTAACAATGTCGAAAAACGTATGAAGCAATATCCCCATGAATTTTCAGGTGGTATGCGTCAACGTGTTATGATTGCTATGGGACTTATTTGTCACCCAAAACTGCTAATCGCCGACGAACCAACAACCGCTCTTGACGTTACAATTCAAGCTCAAATCATCGAGCTTATGAAAGAACTTCAAAAGAAAACCCACATGGGAATTATTTTCATCACTCATAACCTTGGTGTTGTTGCTGAAATTTGCGACAAAGTTTGCGTTATGTATGCAGGTAGAATTGTTGAACAAGGCCCTGTTGATGATATTTTCTATAAAACAGCTCACCCATACACTGCTGGACTTTTGCGTTCTATGCCTCGTGTTGATGCTGATACTTATGAGAGATTAATTCCTATTGAAGGCACACCTGTTGACATGCTAAACCCACCTGAGGGCTGTCCTTTTGCTCCTCGCTGTGAGCAATGCATGAAAATTTGCCTAAAGAAAATGCCTCCCTATGTCGAAATAGGCGAAGGACACAAATCTGCTTGCTGGCTTCGTGTGCAAGAGATGAAAAAAAGCAAGGAGGAAAAATAAATGAGCGAAAACTTGCTTAATAACGAGAAAAAAGATGATATCTTGCTCGAAGTTCAAAATCTTAGAAAATATTTCCATGTCAAAGGCATGAAAGGACCTGGTGTTCAAGCTGTTCAAAATGTTTCATTTAATATCAAAAAAGGTGAAACTTTAGGTCTTGTCGGTGAGTCTGGTTGCGGAAAAACCACTCTCGGAAGAACTATTTTAAGACTGCATGAACCAACTGCAGGTAAAATTGTTTATAATAATGAAATTCTTTTTGAAAAAGAATATGAAACAAAAGGCAAACCAAAAACGGTTAACATGCTTCCATATCGCCGTAAAATGCAAATCATTTTCCAAGATCCTTCCGCTTCACTCGACCCTCGTATGACTGTCGGTGATATCGTCGGAGAGGCTTTGGATATTCACAAACTTTGCAAGTCTAAAGGCGAAAGAACCGAGAGAATTAAAGAACTTCTCTCTAAAGTTGGACTAAATACAGAACACGCTAACAGATATCCACATGAATTCTCAGGTGGTCAGCAACAACGTGTTGGTATTGCTCGCGCTTTGGCGGTTGAACCTGAATTCATCGTCTGCGACGAACCTATTTCTGCTCTTGACGTTTCTATCCAATCTCAGGTTGTTAACATGCTTGAAGACATGCAAAATGACATGGGTCTTACCTATCTTTTCATTGCACATGACCTTAGCGTTGTTCGCCATATTTCAAACAGAATTGGCGTTATGTACCTCGGAAACTTAGTTGAGCTTTCAACAAGTTATGAGCGACACAAAAACCCAATGCACCCATACACTCAAACACTTTTGTCGGCTGTTCCTGTGCCTGACCCACAACTTTCTCGTGAAAGACAAAGAATTGTGCTTCAAGGCGATATTCCCTCTCCAATGAACCCACCATCAGGTTGCCGTTTCCACACACGTTGCCCTTATGCTAAGGAAATTTGCTCTCAGCAAGTTCCAGAGTTTAAAGAGCACGCAGAAGGTCACTGGGCGGCTTGCCATCTATTAGATAATTAGTTAATTTTTCTTTAAATGTAGTGACATTTTTGTATGATGTGCCGATTTATCGCTTTAGTGAGGTCGAAATTGTGAATTTTCTTTACAGTATTTAGAACATATGTTACAATTGTGTTACGTGAGTTTACCTTATCTTAATATTAGATGTTCGCGCATTTGATATAAACTGTAAAACTTGTGGTTTAAACCGCAAAAATTAAACTAGGAGGAAAAGAAGAAGATGAACACAAAGAAAACTCTTGCGGGTTGCCTTGCACTTGCTATGTCTTTCTCAATGATGACAGGTTGCGGCGCCCCAGAAGAAACACCAGCGGAAGAAACAACTGCTCCTGCTGAATCAACTGCTCCAGAAACTGAAGAAAGTGCTGCTCCTGAAGCTGAGGCTGGTCCTTTTGAAATGACAGTTTGCCTAGCATCAGAGCCTGCATCAATCGACCCTGCACTAAACAGTGCTGTTGACGGTGCGGTTATGATCCAACACGCATTTGAAGGCCTTATGAAATGGGCTGACAGTGGTGTTGCCTTCGAAAGCGCTGACGACCTTAACAAGGCTGAACTTGTTCCTGGTCAAGCTGAATCTCATGAAAAAGTTATCAACGAAGATGGTACTGTAACTTACACATTCAAAATCCGTTCAGACGCTAAATGGTCAGACGGTCAAGCTGTTACAGCTAACGATTTCGTATATACATGGCAACGTCTAGCTGACGACCAAACTGCTGCTGACTATTCATACATGATCGACATGGTTGTTGGTTGGGATGAAGTTAACGGTGGTACAGCAGAGCCAGAAACTCTAGCGGTTTCAGCTACTGACGACTCTACTTTTGTTGTTACAATCAAAAACGACACACCTTATTTCCTAGAAATCTGCGCATTCCCATCTACTTTCCCAGTACGCCAAGATATCGTTGAAGCTGCTCCTGACACATGGACAACAGACGACGGTTCAGTTAACTATATCGGTAACGGCCCTTGGAAACTTGAAGAATGGGCACATGACTCATATGTTAAAATGGTTCCAAACGAACACCACTATGATGTTGCAAACCTAGGACCTGAAAGCCTTACTTTCCAACTTATGAATGACGCTAACGCAATTCTTGCTGGATTTAACTCAGGCGACCTACAATTCATCACAGAAGTTCCTGTTGATGAAACACCTGCACTTCTAGCTTCTGGTGAACTAGGAATTGTTGACTATGTTGGAACTTACTATGTAACTTACCAAACAGAAATCGAACCTTTCAACGATCCTCTAGTACGCCAAGCTTTCACACTTGCAATCAACTCACAATACATTGTTGAGCAAGTAACACAACAAGGTCAAGTTCCTGCTGGCGGTTTCGTTCCTGCTGGTATCTATGATGCTGACCCAACTGGCGACGACTTCCGTACAGTCGGTGGCGACTACTATGACCTTCCTGTTGACGATGCAACTTACGAAGCAAACGTTGCAAAAGCACAAGAACTACTTGCAGAAGCTGGCTATCCAAACGGCGAAGGCTTCCCTGTTGTAACTTACCTATACAACACAAACGACGGTCACAAGGCTGTTGGTGAAGCTCTACAATCAATGTGGCAAGAAGCTTTGGGCGTAACAGTTCAACTTCAAAACCAAGAGTGGAACGCTTTCCTAGAGTCACGTAAAAACGGCGAATTCCAAATCGCACGTAACGGCTGGATTGCTGACTACAACGATCCTATGTCATTCCTTGACATGTGGGTAACAGGCGGCGGTAACAATGACGCTCAATACTCAAGCGCTGAATATGATGCTGCTATTGATGCTGTTAAAGCTACTGACGACCAAGCAGAGCGTATGGCTCTTATGCACGAAGCTGAAGACATCCTAATGGCTCAAGACTGGGTTCTAGGACCAATCTACTTCTACACAAACCCATACATGCTAAAAGATAACATTGATGGCGTATTCTACACACCACTAGGATACCACATCTTCGGTTATGCAACACAAAACTAGTTAATTAAAAATGTAAACTGTACCCAAATAGTTATGCAAAAGTATGGCTAAATGGGTGCAGTTTTTTTGCGCTTTTGATGTATAAATTCTTGATATAAAGGGTGGAACTTTGTTGACATAATTAGTGGAATATGATATTATAATTTATCAAAAATAATAAATTAGATATTATTTACACAGGGGGAAAAAATGAAAAGGAAGATTTTGAAAACTTTAACAGGAGTAGTTTTGGCATCAAGCATTTTGATGTCAAATATTGGCGTTATATCCGCAGAGTCTGTGAATATAAATGATGACATTTATGCACTGAATTTAACGCCTGAATATGAGTCTAATGTCTTAACACACAACGGCTTTATAGGCGTGCTTGATTTGGATATTACATCAGATGCAAATAGTAAAAAGACATTTGATGATTCTATGGATGATTTAAATAAAGAAATTGCGAAAGAAAATGTAACGGGCAAATCTAGTATGCAAGTTTATCACGACACCACAAATGGCGGCAATGACGCAGAAAACCACATCTTAAAAGTTGATGTTGACTTTGCAGGTGATGTTTTGTCCTTTCCTCTGAATGTTATGTTTGTTATGGACCAGTCTGGGTCGCTGAATATGTATTCAAGAGATTCAACTGCTGCCGAAAGTGGGCAAAAGCCCTCTCCCGCCGCCACTTCTCCAGATTTGCACCCAAATCATTATTACAAAATAGATGTTACATTAAAATTTGATGATAATGAAACTGGCAGCTATATCTATTTCCATAATCCTCAAAGAGCTGATGTTGGGTATACTGGCACATGGCCTGGATTCTCAAATGTCAATATATTAGTCGGCAAAGAAATCACTGTGAACGGTTATTCAAAGACGATTGCCTCTGTCACTAATACGAATGTATCAACAATTAGATCGATGCAAGATAAGCCACTTTACAAAACCGTTGAAACGGGTACGGATAAAACATTGCTAATAGAAGACTGCTTGTTTTTGTCAGCTGATGATAGTTGGAAGGATATCTTTAAAGAAGTTGCGTTTAGGCGAGACCCTGGTAATATAACTGACATAAATACCTACCTCTACTATTCCCCCGAAACTTTTGACAGTACATCAGAATTTCCACAGAATCAGTCATATAATGATTTCGATTCAAGCGATTATATCAACAAGATGATTGAGGATAACAGACCTTATGACAGAATGTTGCTCTCTAAAATTTTGTTTAAGGATTTGTCGAATATTGTTATAAAGGATAACGATATTCTTGATGAAGCCGAGAAAAATAAAATCGGCTATGTTCAGTATGCTGCAAAAGCCGAGTGGGGCAGTAGCGCATTGACTACAAGTCCCTTTGAGGATATGTTCACAAATACTTATGGGCATTATGGAACAAACTACTCTGCTGGACTATCAAGAGCACAGGGGTTATTGGCTAATGATACAGACGGAAGAACAGCAAAAGATATTGTCATCTTCGTTTCAGATGGTGAGCCAAATGCAGGTATTGGAACCGGAACAGGGAGTGCTCCCAGTGACCTGACTAAATACATCACAACAAATCTTTCTGATGCCATCATCTACTTCGCTGGTATAGATTTGGGCGACAAAGTGTTTACAGATTGGTCGCAAGCGATAGCTACTGTAGACCCTGAAACAGCTGAAACTGAAGAAAAAGAATATCTAGCGCAAAACGGAACTGACCTTGGTGGTCTTATCAACATCCGTGACGAAATCGAAAGACTAGTCCATGCTGCATCATATATGAAAGCAGAAATCGACCCCTTGTTTGAAATTTTTGCTGATACTAACCACCTAATTGAGCTTAAATATATCACAAGAGGTACACCAATTACTGGCGCAGATTACGATGCCGCCGCAACAACCATCACATTTGACAGCATGGAAGACTTTAAGTTAGTAGAAGGTAGCACAACTTTGTTTGAAATGCCAGTTTATGAAGATAAAGAAGAAACAATCTACATAGGCAAATTGATTTACAACACAAACGATACCACTGCAAGCAATAAAAAAACCCTAACTTGGCAAATTGACAAACACGAAGTTGTCAACGCAAGAATGAGCTTTTACGAGCAAATCGACGAAAGCGAAATTGATTGGGACAAACTTAAAAATAATGGGACTCAAACTGCAGACCCAATTAACGACAGCTCTGTTGCATATGTCAGCGATGGTGGCTTTGCAAAAACAATAGAAAATGCGCAAGCAGCTAGTGCAACGCTTGCAGGCGCAACCCAACTTCGCATTGAAAATACAACTTCTACCGACTATGATGTTGAAGTTGGTCAAGTGATTGACTACGAAATCACAGTTACAAACACCAAAACAACAAACGACAGCGTAGAGGCGAAAAACATTTTAGTTGTTCAAGAAATCCCTGCTAATACTACATATGTTTCGCATACAAAAGCTACGATTTCCGACGAAGCTGGGAGCACTAGAGAAATAACTGGAACTTATAATAAAGCAAACAATGAGATAAGATTTGAATTTAACAACACCGATGTTTTGAAAGAAGACGAAACCTTAACTTTTTCATACCGAGCAAAAGTCGCAGACTGTGGTGTTGAAATTGTCAGTGCCGCTCAGCTCGGAATATCTGACAGGGCTAACACGCTCGACGAGAAAGACTATCCCCTGCTGTTTGCATTGGACTTAAAACACAAAGCACCACAATGCCCTACTGACAGTGGTGGTGACCCTGACCCAGAACCCTCGAAAGACCCCGAGGAGTCTCCCGAACCAACGGAAAGCCCACTTCCCACCGAAAGCCCTCTACCAACCGAGAGCCCTCTTCCAAGCGAAACACCAACTAGCTCCCCCACCGTGACGGACACACCCGAAACTCCATCACCCCAACCTTCGGACGAGTTCGTTCCTGATGGAGTTGTTCCTGGCGGCGGATTAGAGCCATATAAAGACCTTGAGGGCAATGATCTCACATTGGACGAGCTGATTGATATTTACGGCGAGGATATTCCCCTAGATGCCTTGAAATTCTTCCCCGATGTGATTATTCAGCTCGAGCCCTGATGATCCGGCCCATAGGCATGGGGTGCTGTGTCCGGATTAGC
>CAYJOS010000080.1:0-9814 GCA_964371875.1 uncultured Oscillospiraceae bacterium
AAAGTCTTTTGCTCTGCCTAATTTTGTGGCATCATCAGAGAAAGAATACTGAGTTTTTGCCATGCAAATTGGAAGATTTCCAAAGCCAAGTTTTTCAAGTTTTACAATTTCTTTCACAGCAGCTGGGGCAATATCAACACCATCACCACCATAGACTTTAGTAACAACAGCAGTGATTTTTTCTGTAATTGTTGCATCGTCTTCATATACAAAACTGAAATTACTCTCACCCTCTTCGACAAGGCGAACAACTTCGTTTGCCAAATCTTCGCCACCAGCACCACCGTTGCCCCAAACGTCAGATAGAGCAACATTTACGCCAAGCTCTTTGCATTTATCCTCAATTAGTTGTAGTTCTTCAGCATCATCAGTTGGGAATTTGTTGATCGCAACAACAGCAGGAAGTCCATAAACCTTGGTTACATTTTCAATATGTTTAAGTAGGTTTGGAAGTCCTTTTTCCAAAGCTTCGATATTTTTTCCACGCAAATCTGTTTTTGGAACTCCACCATGCATTTTTAGAGCTTTAACTGTTGCAACTATAACAACTGCCGATGGACGAATTCCTGATTTTCGGCACTTAATGTCAATGAATTTTTCAGCTCCAAGGTCAGCACCAAATCCAGCCTCTGTAACAACATAATCAGCAAGTTTCATAGCTAATTTTGTAGCCATAACGCTGTTGCAACCATGAGCTATATTTGCGAATGGTCCACCATGAATAAATGCAGGGTTATGCTCTAAAGTTTGTACAAGGTTTGGCTTCATCGCCTCTTTTAGCAGAGCTGCCATAGCACCTTGTGCATTTAAGTCTGCTGCTGTTATCGGTGTTTCTTCTTTTGTGTAACCGATAATCATTTTGCCAAGTCTTTCTTTCAAATCCTCAATGCTATTTGATAGGCAAAGTGTTGCCATAATTTCAGAAGCAACTGTGATGTCAAAACCATCTTCACGAGGAACACCATTTGCAGTGCCACCAAGACCGCAAGCTATGCTTCTTAGCTGTCTGTCGTTCATGTCAACACAGCGTTTCCATGTAATTCTTCTGTTGTCAATTTTCAAATCATTGCCTTGGAAAATATGGTTATCTATCATGGCAGCAAGAAGATTGTTAGCTGCGCCGATAGCGTGAAAATCACCTGTAAAATGAAGGTTAATATCCTCCATAGGAACAACTTGAGCATAACCACCGCCGGCAGCTCCACCTTTAACACCAAAAACAGGACCTAGTGATGGCTCTCTAAGTGCTATTATCGTACGTTTTCCAATTCTGTTTAGTGCATCGCCTAAGCCAACAACTGTGGTTGTTTTTCCTTCGCCAGCTGGTGTTGGAGTTATAGCAGTTACCAAAACTACCTTAGCTTTGTCCGCTTTACCCTCGCCAACTTTATTGAAGTCAAGTTTTGCTTTGTATTTGCCGTAGAAATCTAAATCCTCTCTTGCAAGCCCAAGTTTTTCCGCAACTTGCTCTATTGGCCACATTTCGTTTGCCTGTGCAATTTCGATATCGCTTAAGATTTTTTCCATTAAATTTTTCCTCCTATAATTTTCTGTTGGTTAGGTTTATAGAGAAATAGTATCACGAAAAAATTATAAAATATATTACCAAAATTGTGGTATCTTTTATCAAAAACAGTAAATTTTAAAATATTAAAACAAAGTTTTGACCATGTTCACAAGTTTTTGTTCGGGTTTTTTGTCATATTTGCCAAGGTGTGTTTTATCTCATTTTTCGTCCTTTGGCAAAAACACTTCCACGGGTGGTTCAAGAGAAGCAAACTGAGTCGGTGACAAAACTATGGCATAACCGCCAGCATTTGTTATCATAATGCCGTCACCAATTTCTAGTTTTGGTAAGCTTATATCGTGTGCAAGCACATCAGCGGAAGTGCATAAATTTCCGACCATTGTGACAGTTTCAAACTCGTCGGATTTTGAAATACAATCAATTCCGAATGCATTTTTTATGGTATAAAGAGGCTCATATCCCATAAGCTCATCTTCGGCATTTGCTTTTTTAATCATCTGAGCTAGTGATGGTCTGAAAAATCCATTCATAGTGTTGTGTAGCAATACAAATGTTTTCCCGTATGAAACTTTTTTATCTATGACCTTTGTTACATAGTAGCCACATTTACCGACTAAATATCTACCTGTTTCTATATAAAGTTTTGCGGTGGGAAACTTTGCATTAAATTTTTCAGCGAGCAAATCAGTTGTACTTCCTAATGCCGAAATATCAAGCGGAATACCGTCATCTGTGTATGGTATTCCCATTCCTGAACCCATGTTGATGAAGGAGAGATTTATTCCGCTTTCTAATTGAAATCTCTCTGCTAAATTCAAAATTTTGTCGTAATATTGCTCTAAAACTTCAAATTTCAACTCCTGACAACGTAGGTGTATATGAAGCCCAGAAATTTTTATGTTTTCGATTTTGTTTAAATTACTAATAGAGTTAAAAAGTTGTTCTTCATCTATTCCAAATTTTGATGGTATGCCTGTGTCAGAGAAGAAAGTGAAGTCGGGATTTACTCTAATTCCAACTTCTGCAATAGTTTTCCGCTCTTTTGCTACTTCTGAGATGAGCAAAATTTCATTATAACTGTCTGCTATTATAGTTGTATAATCGATAGATTTTTCTATGTCATTTCTAGTTTTAGATGGGGCGGAATATTGAATTTTCTCTTTTGGAACATTGTTTTCACGCCCCATCATAACTTCGGCAAGGCTTGCAGCATCAATTCCAAAGCCGCTGCATGTAATGCTTCTTATTACATCTTTGTGAGGGTTTGCTTTCGCCGAATATAGAAAAGAAACTCCCTTGAAATTAAGTTTTAAATTTTCGATAGACTTCAAAATTATATTCTCGTCATATAGATAAAAACTGTTATGTTTTTTAAGTATTTCTTCTGCAATTTGTTTAATCATCATTATGACCACTCCTTTTTAGCTTTTTTTAGTCCATGCGCTATCTTCGATTTCTATATCAATTTCGTCAGGGTTAAAATTCATAACACCATTTTGTCCAAGTTTTTTCTCATAGTTTTTTAAAATTTTTATACCTTTTTTTGATAGCAAAATAACTGCGACTATATTAAGCCATGCCATTATACCACATCCGATGTCACCAAGCGACCATATCGAAGTGTTTGTGATAACTATACCTGCAAAGTTTGAAATAATGAATAGAATTCTAAATACTAAAATTGAAATTTTATTATTTTTGAAAACATAAGAAACATTGCTTTCTGCCTGATAATAATAGCCAATTAAACTCGTAAAAACGAACATAACAACAATAATTGAAAGTGCCATTCCTGACCAATTTCCTAGTGATGAGGTCAGTGCGTTTTGTGTCCAAAGTATACCATACTCTGTTCCGTTTGTCTGCTCGGTTATATAAGTAATTCCATCAGTTCCAATAACATCATAAACTCCACTTAGTAAAATGATAAGCGAAGTACATGTGCAGACTAAAAGTGTGTCAACAAGCACAGAAAAAGATTGAATTAATCCTTGCTCGGCTGGATGTTCACAGCTTGCGGCAGCTGCCACAATAGCGCCCGAACCTTGCCCAGCTTCATTTGAGAAAACGCCTCGCCTAATTCCCCATGAAATAGTCGAGCCGATAATTCCTGCGTAAACTGGTTCTGCTCCAAAAGCTGACTTGAAAATTAGTGAAAAAATCTCGGGTATTCTATCATAAAAAATGACAATTATTGCAAGTGATAAAGCAAGATATATAACGCACATTACTGGTGCGACAATTTCGGCAAATCGAGCTATTCTCTTTATTCCGCCAAAGATTGTGAACGCTAGAACGGAAACAAAAACAACAACAATTAACAAAATATCAACTTCAAAAGATGCACTTATTGTACTTGCAACTGAATAGGTTTGTATTCCAGGCATAAAAATCCCAGGGCCTAAAATTGCAGAAATTGCAAATAAAATCGCATAAGGCTTACATTTCAGACCTTTTTCTATATAATACGCAGGGCCACCAATGTATTGACCATTGACATTAATTTTATAAGCTTGAGCTAATGAACATTCTATAAACGAAGTTGATGCACCGAGAATTGCAAGCACCCACATCCAGAAAACAGCACCCGGTCCACCAAAAAAAATCGCCGTTGCAACGCCTGCGATATTACCCATTCCAACTCTCGCCCCGACAGTTGAAGCAAATGATTGAAAAGGTGTAATCCCGTTTTCATCGGTTTCGCCATGCATCAAAACACGCAAAGTTTGTTTTATTAAGCGTATTTGCGGAAAACCCATAGCGACTGAAAAATAGATACCGCTTGCCAAGCACAAAACAATCAAAGGGACACTCCAAATTGTATCATTAAGCCAACTAATTAAACTTTCAAATTCTTTCATTACACAGTCCCTCCAAATAAATTTATTAACTATAACACATTTCGTACTTGTTCACAATTATCAATTTTGCGTTTTTATATATCATTCTTGTGATTTAGTAAGTAAATAATATATGTAATATTTTTTACTTGTTTTATTCACAATTTTCGTGTATAATCAGCCAAAACAAGAGGAGGTTTATATGGACAGACAATACACGGGCTGGGGCTATGTCGATTGGATAAGCTCTGAAAATGACAGGCAAAACGGAGCAATGAACATAGGCATAGTCAGCATTTCACCAAAAACCCATATGAGCCCTCATATTCATTTTACTGAACAGGCACTTTACACTTTGGGTGGTGAGGGTTATAGCGTAATTGACGGCAAAAAGATTGACATGTCAACTGCTAACGAAATATTTCACTGGAGTGCCGGAGTTATGCACGAAATGTATAACACAGGTGAAACAGAATTTAAACACCTGATGATTTCAAGCCCTGACAGCAATTTAAATATCAACCCATTTGACAGCGATAAAGAAAATGTACGTCTATCGCAAAATGAAATTTTTGAATATTTTAACATGGCAGTGCATGAAGTGAAGTCACAATTTTTGGATAGTTTACAATACACATATTTATTTTTCGACTCCATAGGAAATTTATCGGACAGGTCGAGAAATTTCCCCTCATTTTGCTATGCAAGGTGTGAGCAAGAATTACTTAAAAACTCTGCACCTTGCATGTGTTCAAACGTAAAACTGCCCATATACGAGGAGGGCTCTTTCATCTGCCCTCATAGGCTGATGGTCATATATTACCCCATAAATTTTAACGGTCAATTTTTAGGCTATGTTCAAGGTGGATTTTTACATACTATGCCCCCAGAGGACGAAGCTTCCGAGATTTATATAACACCCAGAAGCACAATATACGGTGCTCAAGTTTTACTTCAAAAGATAGCACGCTCCATGGTGAACTTTTGCGAACTTCACCATTTTAAGAAAGACTTACTTCGTCGTGACACTGAAATTGCAGACAAATCACGCTCGCAAGAGCTGTTAACTGCAAACCTAAAAGATGCCGAGGACAGCATGACTGACCTTAAAATCAACAACCACTTTCTGTTTAATGCTTTAAACCAAATGGCTTCCATGGCTTTGGAGGGCGGTCTTTTACCACTGTACAAGTCCATAGTCGAGTTATCAAAACTCTTTCATTATACCCTGCGTAACCATAATAATATAGTGACTTTAGATAAGGAATTTGAATATTTACAGGCATATTTGCTGTTACAAAAATTGCGATATGAGGACAATTTAGTCATAGAAAACTCCATAAAAACAGATTTATCCACTTGGGAAGTGCCGTTTAATTTCCTCATGTCCGTAGCTGAAAATGCCTTTAAGCATGGTTTTGTCGATGAAACTTTAAAGAGGATTTATATTTATATAGGTGAGTATTCTGGGAAATTACAAATTTCAATAGGTAATAACGGTGTAATCTTAGAACAAGACGAATGTGAAAAAATTATGTCAAAAATGAAAAGTGATTTATCCCATGGACTTTCTATGATTTACAGAAAATTAAAGTCAGTATATGGAAATGAGTTTTCTGTGGAAGTCAGCTCTGACGCTATTAACGGAACTGAATTTCATTTCACTTTACCGGCGAAAAAGATCAAGGAGGCTTGTATATGATTAGAGCCGTAATTTGTGACGACGAAACAGCTGCACAAAAAATTATAAGCTATTTTATAGAAAGCGAAGGCTTGCCCATACAGATTGTGGGTACAGCGTCGGACGGGGATAGCTCTTTTCGATTAATTCAAAAAGAGAAACCTGACATTGCTTTCTTAGATATACAAATGCCGAAATTAAATGGCTTTGAGGTCATGGAAAAATTGAAAGATTGCCCAACAAAAATAATAGTGGTTACAGTTTTCGACACATTTTCCTACGCACAAAAAGCTCTTAGAATGGGTGTTAGCGATATAATCGCAAAGCCAATAGATTTAGACCAATTACGCCAGGCGATTACTCGTGCGATAGGCTGGAATTTTACGACAAACGATACTTTAAACCGAGCTATTATGTATATTCATCAAAATTTTGCAGAAAAATTGGAACTAGAACAGCTTGCGGAGATTGCTTATTGCACACCTAGCCATTTATCCCACCTTTTTAAGCAATATTTAGATATGACGGCGATAGCGTATATAAACAAATTGCGAATAAATAAAGCAGTTCAAATGCTAAACGAGGGAGTGAGCGTTCAGGAAACGGCATTTTCCGTCGGATATTCAAGTCTTAATAATTTTTATAAGTATTTCAAATTGTATATGGACGAAACTCCAGCTTCCTTTCAAAAGAATAAACAATAACAAAAACCCTTGGCTTGTACGTGTTGCACAAGTCGAGGGTTAATTTTTTGACAATTTAGAATTTGCCCCACAAAAACGATAAAAGAAAACGCAATAACAATAATAGTATTTTGCCTAAAAATATTAGATAATTAATTCACAAATAAAGTTTCAAAAACTTGAAAGGGAGAGAGGAAATGGAGAACTTACTTGGCAGTATCAACGGAGTTTTGTGGAGCTTACCACTGGTGTTCTTGGTCTTGGGTGCAGGTGTATATTTCTCACTGAGAATGGGATTTCCACAATTTCGTTATCTAAAAGAAATGATACGAATTATGAGCAAAGGCACAGACACCTCTGAAGGTTTATCCCCGTTAAAAACTTTCATTTTCACAGCGGCGAGAACAGTTGGCGTTGGAAACATCGCAGGTATGGCAACAGCAATTCACTTCGGTGGGCCTGGGGCGATTTTCTGGCTATGGATTTTGGCACTGTTCGGTGCAACGGTTGCACTGGTTGAAGCGGTTTTATCTCAAACATTTAGAATTACAATTTTAGGTGAATACAGAGGTGGGCCAGCTTACTACATGGAAAAAGGCATGAAGAACAAACAGCTTGGAAAATTTTTCGCTGTACTTTATGCAATCATCACTTTTGTATCAATAGTATTTTTAATGCCCGGTGTTCAGTCTTATAACATCGCACAAGGACTTTCAACAGCATTTAATCTTCCTGTATTAGGAATAGGGGTTGCATTCGCTGCATTTTTGGCATTCACAATTTTCGGTGGACTAAAAAGAATAGGCGGGGTTGCTCAAAAAATTTCACCTATCATGGCTGTTGTTTATGTACTTATGTCACTTTTCATTATTATTGTAAATATAGAAAAGTTACCAGCCGTTTTTTCACTAATTTTCCGTTCAGCATTTGGCGCAGACCAAGTTTTTGGTGCTATCACCGGTGCGGCGGTTTCTTGGGGTATCAAACGTGGTGTGTTCGCTAACGAAGTTGGTATAGGTACTTCTGCTATCACTGGCGCTGTCAGTGAAGTTACTCACCCTGCAAAACAAGGACTTACAAATGCAATGAGCGTTTATGTCGGTACATTTTTGGTTTGCACAACTTCTGCTATTATGATGCTCATGACAGGCATGTACAATGTTGTTGATGAAAATGGAAACGTAATTTATGAAGGTCTAGCAGGTGTTGCTTACGGTAACGGATATGTTAGTGCTTCAATAGACTCCGCTATTCCCGGAGTTGGCGCACCATTCGTCGCAATCGCAATTTTGTGCTTTGCTTTCGTGGCGTTGCTTGCTTACTACCTCTACGCAGAGTCAAACGTATTATATCTATTCCCAAAAGCGAAAAAATCTTTAATCGCAGGTCTTAGAATTTGCTTTGTCGCATCTGTTTTTGTTGGCTCTATTCTAACAGCTGATACAATTTGGACATTGGGCGACATCGGAAATGGACTTATGGCTTGGGTAAACGTACTTGCCCTGTTATTCCTCGGAAATCTTGGAATTAAGATTTTTATGGATTATGATAAGCAGAAAAAATCTGGTGTTACAGAACCAACATTTGATGTTAAAGCGCTTAATATTGAGGGTGCTGAAACATGGGAAAAAGCAGTTAAATAATAAAATTAATTATATAGGCTAAAAGCCAAGAAAGGAAATTATCATGTTAAAAGAAACAAAACGTACTGACCCCGAATTAGCTGTACTTGTAGAAGAGGAACTAGTTCGCCAAGAAAATTGCATTGAAATGATCGCTTCAGAAAGCACAGTTCCACTATCAGTTATGGAGCTTACAGGAAGTGTTTTCACAAATAAAACTCTAGAAGGCTATCCAGGAAAGCGTTTCCAAGCTGGTGGCGAAGTTGCCGATAAAATGGAAACTATGGCTATTGAGCGTGCGAAAGAACTATTCGGTGCAGAACACGCAAATATGCAATCATACTCAGGCTCAAGTGCAAACTACAGTGTTTTTGCTACAATCCTAGAGCCAGGCGACAAAATTTTGGCTATGCGTCTTGACCAAGGTGGTCACTTAACTCACGGTAGCCCTGCAAATTGGGTAAGCAAAATTTACAAGCACGTTTTCTATGGTTGCGATGAAAAAGGTTATATCGATTATGACCAACTTGAAAAATTAGCTAGAGAAGAGCGTCCAAAACTTATCATCTGCGGTGCAAGCTCATATCCTCGTCTAATCGACTTTGAAAGAATTGCAAAAATTGCCGAAGAAGTTGGCGCATATTCAATGTGCGACATGGCTCACGTCGCAGGACTTGTTGCGGCGAAAGTTATCCCAAGCCCCATTCCTTACATGGATTTTGTCACATCTTCAACAACAAAAACTTTCTGCTCCGCAAGAAGTGGTATGGTTTTCTGCAAAGAAAAATTTGCTAAAAAACTAGACCTAGGAACATTCCCAGGAAGCCTTGGTTCTATCCACCTACACACAATGGCTGCAAAATGCTGGAGCTTTAAATATGCAGGAAGCGAAGAATTTAGAAATATCATGCTTCAAGTTGTTAAAAACTCTCAACACCTTGCTGACGAGCTAATCAAAAGAGGTTTTGAAATCATCAGCGGTGGTTCTGATAACCACATCGTTGTTGTTGACCTAAGAAACAAAAATGTTACTGGTAAGCAAATGCAAACATCACTGGACAAAGCCGGTATTTCTGTTAATAAACAAGTTGTTCCTGACGATCCAGCAAGCCCAATCGTCACAAGCGGTATCCGTATCGGTCTAACAGCTGTTACACAACGTGGAATTAAAGAAGCTGAACTAACAGAAATCGCTGACATGATTGATATGATTACAAATGACCCAGAAAATGAAGAAAAAATTGTCGCTTGCAAGGAAAAAGCAAAAGCATTAATTGCTAAGTTCCCACTTTACCCAGCGGAATATTTCGCTGACTAATAAAAATTTCAAATTTAACTACGATACTTTAACTACTAAAATCAACTACGTTTTAATCATTAATTAACTTGTGCGCTCCTTCCAAATACCATTTTTATTCAAAAGAACCCATCACTTAAATGCGAAGTTTAAGTGATGGGTT
>CAYJOS010000081.1:0-789 GCA_964371875.1 uncultured Oscillospiraceae bacterium
GACAAGTTTTTGGTGACTTTTTTCTTGAAAAAAAAGTTACCCCAGCGGAGCGCGCGTCCTTTTCGTCGCAACGAAAATTCTCTATACCCTCGGAGAGTTTTTCGGAAACTTACTCCGTTTTAACTTCTATAACCTTAATCTGTTCCATTGTATAGTTTGTGCCCGATGTGACAGTTTCAGTAATTTTCGCAACCGCAGAAGCATCAAGTCCCTCAGCAGGAGCTGGAACTGCAACAGAAATTTCGTTGTCAGTCATAAACACCACGCAGTCGGCAAATTCTCTTGCAATTAGCTGATTTTCAATTTGACTTTCGCTCATGGTAAAGCTTGCCATTACGGAAATTTCGTTCATGGCTGAGTCTATAATTTCAACTGACGCACCCTCAGACATTGCCGCAGTTTCAAGCAGTTCAAGTGCTTCATCTCTCGATTGCTGACGAGTGAGTCTTGCCTCGGCGAAATATTCAGAAACAGGGTCTGAAACCTCAGCAGCTTCACCATCACCTTCTGCTAAAACCATTTGCTCGAACTCATTTTCAGCGTTTAACATTGCTTCGTCTTCGGCAGAAACCATCTCGTCGTCGGCTTCGCCCCAACTGTTGTTATACGACCAGTTTAGATAAACTGCCGCACAAACAAAAAACAACACGGTGACCACTACTAAATTTCGTTTTAACTTGTTCATAATTTCAAAAATCCTTTCTTATTCCATATTAAGTACGGTTATACTTCCGGTTTTAAGCCCTGTATAAGAAGCAACTGCTTCAGTGACTGCAAGTTTTACGCTTG
>CAYJOS010000081.1:799-9744 GCA_964371875.1 uncultured Oscillospiraceae bacterium
TATTGCCCCGAGAAATTCAGGATATTCAAAGGAAATTTCCACTGCTTCCTCTTTTCCCGAGCCTGTTGAAACGACTATCGCTTCGCCTGATAAATTCGCAAGTTTTCTTGTTGCTGTGCTGTCTAGAGAGAGCAAAACCTGCGCTTCTCCAACTCCTGAAATGCGTTTTAATATTTCGCAAAGCCGACTCTCCTCCTCTGTTAGCGAAAATGTTGGCACTTCAATATTTTTCTGCATTTCTATTTCTGAAACGCTGTCAGAACTGTCACTTGTCGGTAAAAGTATGAGCACAAGCCCAACCAAAAGAACAAGAGGCACATAGGGGTTTTGTTTCAGTCGGTTCAGCAATTTTTTAATCTGTTCTGATTTCATTAGTCAAATACACCCTCTCCGAGGGAACGCCAAGCTCCCCCTCAATTAATCTGATAAGTTCAGCAGATACATTTCCATCTATCCAAATTTCATGCGGATACCACAGATCATCACCCCACTTTGCCATAACTGTCACCGAGAAATTCGTGTGTCCCAGTTTTGCCCCTTTGTCCGATATATATGCCGCATATTCGCTCTCTATGATAGAACGTGACAATCTATCCGCCGCTTCCGCACCTTTATTTTCAGCGACTATCATTGCTTCTTTGTATTTCGCCAAATTCAGTGCAAAATCTTCATAATTTATCTCACCCAAAGGGTGGAGCAGTGCCAGTGTCATGACAACAGTACAGCAAAGTTTTAAAACAGATTTTATTCTGCCCTCAGGTGTTACCGCAATTGCAACCATGCAAATTACTGCACTGACAGCAAGTGACATCACCCATTGTTCAAGCGCTTCTGTCATACAGGACTCACCGCCCTCATCGCCGAAACTATCGAAATAAAGAGCATAATTGCCCCACAGCCGACCAGTCCTAAAACCATGCCGAAAGCTGTTCCAATTCCACCTATCATTTCTGACATGCGACTGTCTGCAAAACCTGTTCCTATAGCTGACGTGCCTTTATATATCAAATAATGTATAAAAAGCGACAAAAAAGGAGTTGCGCAAACAGCCAAAACCACAAGCATTCCCAAAACACCAACTCCTGCCCGAAGTGCCATAGCCCCAGCGACCACAGACCCAGCCGCACCCGAAACTATGCCACCGACCACAGGTAAAGCGGCAGATATTGCAGATTTTGTCAGTTTTGCTGCCACCATGTCTCCACTGGAGGCGACAACTCCCGATACGGTCAAATATGCCGTGAAAATTGTCACAAGCAAGGTCATCAGCGAAATGCAAGCCCATTTTGAAAAATTTGCTGCCGCAGATAAAACCTCTGTTCCAAGTGCCGCCTTTGCGCAAATTGCCGCTATGTAAACATAAATCAAGGGCATGACCACCCCGACACAAAGTGAAATTAGCACGTCCATAAAAAGAGCTGTCGCCGCATATGATGCACTTGCGGAGGTAACACTACCTGTAGCCGCTGTTGCCGCTGCTATGCATGGCAAAAGCAAACTTGCAAAGTCGTCGAGCGTTCGCAATGTGCTCTCCCCCATGCCTATGAATGCTGAAACATCAGAGACAGCAACGGTTGCAATCCCCAAAGCGCCACCAAGGGAAACAAACTCGGGCAATTTTCCGTCAGAAACACTTTTTGCCATGGAACAGAGCATTAAAATCACCAAAATTGAAAAAGCACTCCTAATTCCACTGCTTAAAAACTGCCCTGTATGTGACAGCAAATAATCCCAAAGTTTACGCAAATTTTCCTCAAAACCCTCGGCATCAGCGTCAATTTCGCCGAAAATATCAAGTGCTTCTTTTGGAATTGCGTTTTCGAGTTCGTTTATACCTAAATCATCGGAAAGATTGTCCGTGGCTTCCACATTGAAGCTAAATAAAATAGAGAAAAAAATTACAAAAATCAATATTTTCATAACATGCCCTCCAACATCTCTAGTAACATGCTAATAAGTGGACTTGCAACCACCAAAGCACTGATACAGCCTGTCAATTCCACCGCCGAGGCAATAGAACTCGAGCCTGCATCACGGCATAAATCCGAGCAAAGCTTTGTTATAAGCCCCAGAGCTACGCATTTGCCCACAGGCATGATAACAGCCATGGAAATTCCCGACGAGCCTATAAATCCACTCCAAATAGAGGTGATGGCATTTATTGACAAAAGCCCTGCGAGGCTTATTGAAATTGCCGCCGCTATTGTGAGCAAAAGTGCAATTTCGGGTGAGTGCTTTTTTATAATTAAAGAAAAAATTGCGGCACTAATGCCTAATACGGCAGTTTTAATAGCAAGCTCCATACTCAAAAACCAAACAGAACCCGAATGAGTTCAAACAAATCATTAATCTCCTGAACTATGATTACAAGCACCACTAAAAGTCCTGCAATGGTGGTCATCAGTGCTTGCTCATCTCGTCCTGAGCGACTGAGCAGAATGTTTAAAACCGAGACCAAAATCCCCACAGCCGCAATTCTAAAAATCAAATCCACATCCACGTCAGTCACCTCAAATCAAAACAATTGTTATCATAAGTCCAACAGTTAGCCCCATGCCCATATACATTTTTCCGTCCCGAAAAGCACGTTTTTCGCTCTCAATTGCTAGTCTTTCTAAACTTTCAACGCATTTTAGAAAACTTCTCTCAGGCTCTTCCCCTGTCGAAATCAGAGTGCCTAAAGAGCGAAATTCCCTCAGCTCGTCCTCGGATAAAACATCTGAAAAACTTTCAGAAACTGCTTCATTCCAAATATTACTAAAACCCAATTCCGACAGTTTTTCGGTATTATTATAAATATAATCAAAAAAATCACTGCATTTTCCATTGAGAATATCACTGAGCTTTATTGCAATTTGCGTGAAAGAATTTCTTGCTGAGAGTTCACATCGCAAAAGCTCGACGGCGTTTATCATCTCACGCAGGAGTTTGCCCTTTTCCCTCAAATCAAATGCCGCTTTTACACCTATAAAAAAACTGATTGCCGTGATTAAAATTGCACCCAACAGTTTAGTCAAAATTTTTCACCTCGTATCTTCGGTTTCCATTAGTTTTTTTGATAATTACACATCTTTCAAAAATTTTCTCGTCCAAAAGTCTTGTATATAACTTTCGCTGTTGCAAGTCAACAATGCCAGCCCCGTGGGCTGTTGCCAAAAGTTTAACACCGCAACCGTGACAGTTTATAAGTGCCCGAAGGTCGTCTTCCTCAGTGATTTCATCAAGGGCAACTATGTTTGGTGTCATGCATTTTAAAAGGGTCATTACGGCGATAGCCTTAGGCGCACCGTCGAAAACATCGGTTCTGCACCCTACGTCGAGCTGAGGTACACCGCAGTGCATAGCGGCAATTTCGCTTCTTTCATCAGACAAACCGACCCTGTAACCACCATTGGACAGCAGTCTGATAAGTTCTCTTAAAAGGGTTGTCTTTCCACCGCCAGGAGGTGCAATTATCAAAGTGCTTTTAAAGTTTTCTACGAAGCTTAAGCCCAAATTTTCAGCACAGCCTATAGCCTGATGTGGAAATCTTATACATATCGAGGAGATATCAGAAAAAGACCGTATCTCTCCCCTCTCGGTGTTCACGCTTCCGCAGACACCAACTCGAACACCGCCTTCTAAACTTAAAAATCCTTTTTTCAATTGACTTTCACAGCTGAAAAGAGTTCCGCCTGCTGCCGCTTCCACTATTCGCCAAAGCTCGTCCCGAGAAATTGGGTGGTTTTTAAGTGGAGAAATTTCCTCCTCATTTGTGTGCACAATGATGTCTTGACCGGCGGACATTCTAATTTCTTCGATTTTATTCGAAAAATCGGCTAATACCCTAGAAAACCTGCGTGGTAGAATATTAATTAATTGCAAATTTTGTTCACCTCCTTGCTCAATACTATTGCTAAATTCCAAAATTTATGCTTTAATATAAGTGGAAGGAGTGATTTTTATGGATAGCTCTGAGCATGTATTAGCAGTTCCGACACACTCCCTGAAGAAATTTCTTACAAGAAGAGGGCTTTTGACTGAAAATACTTTGGAAATAACTGGCATTATTTCAAAGAAATACAAGTTTATGACTCGCTCTTCGGCTGAAGTTGACGCAAACTACAAGCAGATTATTCCTTATGTTACCATCATCAAAGACGACAGCGTGTTTTGCACCCGAAGACTAAAAAAATCCGGGGAGACAAGGCTCCACGGATTGATTTCCCTTGGCATTGGCGGTCACATAGACATGCATTGTGACGCCGGCAAGGGCGATATTATTATGAGGGGTTTGCTTCGTGAGGTTGATGAAGAATTAGTTGCCGAAAACATTATTGTTAAATCATTAAACTTTCACGGATTTATTAATGACGACTCAAATGATGTTGGAAAAGTTCATCTCGGACTTTTTTGCACAATGTCTGTTGCAGGTGAAGTTGCTGTTAGAGAAACCGAAAAACTTGAGGGATTTTTCGTTCCAATCAGCTCACTTGAAGAAAGACTTAATGAAATGGAAACATGGTCGCAAATAGTTGTTCCATTCATAACGAAAATGCAAGCAATTATAACGGATAAGATTTAATAAAATCTAGGAATTTTTTTGCAGTATCGCTCAATTTCTGTGATTTTCTCCAAAGGAGATTTATGCACACATTAATTTCATCTTTTAGCGGAAGCTCTAAAACTGTTGATGACGAGGCGTATGTGCCTTGATATAAAAATGAAACCGCATTTTTCTCTGTGATTTTCCTTGAAATCGCACTCATACGGTCTAATTCAAAACAATTTGAAAGCTGTACGCCGTGCTCTTTCAGTTGGTTCTTTATTATTTTTGAAATGTAAGAACCATCGGGAAGGAGTGCGGCGTTTTTTCCATTTAGCATTGATAAATCAAGCATATCTTCAATCGCTAAAGGATTTTCCAATGCCACACAGCATACAAGCGGAATTTTGCATAATTCGACATATGCAAGTGTGTCTGACGTAAATTTTTCGACTGTTGGCACTATTGCAAGCTCTATAGATGCGTCTGACTCGAAAATTAAAGTCGGGTCATTTGGAACTGCGTAGTTATAAATATTAACCTCCATGGGGTTAAATTGAGTGTCGAATTCATCCAAAGCGTGTTGGAAAATTACGGAACTTGCAAGCGGTGGCAAGGCAATATTTACAGACGGTTTTTCGTCTGCATATTCGTCCATTTTTCTTTTAAGTTGAGAAACTTTATTTAAAATCAAAGTGGCTTCAAACAAAAAAGTCTCGCCTGCTTCAGTGAGGTTCAAGCCCTTGCCTGTTCTGTTAAAAAGCTGAACTCCAAAGTCGGCCTCTAACATACGCACACTGTTTGAAAGTGCAGGTTGAGATACTTCAAGCTCCTCAGATGCCTTGGTCAGATTGCCGTGTTTGCATATTGTCGCAAAATAATGCAAATGGTCTAATCTCATATCAATTCTCCTTTTTCATATGTTGTGACGCCACTCTAAGCATCAATTTTTTTGCTCCAGCAGTTTCAAAAGCGATTTCAATCAAATAATCTCCGCCCATGGGTGCCATAGATGTAATAACACCTTTTCCGAAAGCTTTATGATTGACCGTATCACCCTTGTTATATGTCGCAAGGGCAACCGCTCCGTTGGCTTTTGGAGAGGGTTCGATTTTTGGTTTTGCGTAGGAATTTTGGCTGTTATAGCTGTTATTTCCGTATGAATTTCGCTCATAAGCTGGGGCTGAATTTGTTGGAGCTTCGGGTCTGTTTATGTATTTATCTGGAATTTCACTGACAAATCGTGAAGGTCTGTTTGCGGTTGTTTTACCGAATAACATTCTCTGTTTTGCACAGCAAAGGAAAAGTTTTTCTTTTGCACGAGTTAGTCCGACGTAACACAATCTGCGTTCTTCTTCCATTTCCTCTTGCTCGCCTATGCTACGTGAGCCAGGGAAAATTCCCTCTTCCATGCCCACGATGAACACGTTTGGAAACTCCAAACCTTTTGCCGAATGCATGGTCATCATGATGACGCAGTCGGCTTCTTTGTCAGATTTATCCATGTCTGTGTACAAGGCAACTTCTTCCAAAAATCCTGCAATTGCGGTGTCTCCGCTGTCGTTTATGTAGTTTATGATGTTGGTTTTAAGCTCTCTGACGTTTTCAATTCTGGAAATATTTTCATCAGTTTTCTTTTCTTCAAGAGCGATTATATAGCCAGATTGTTCCAAAACCATGTCGTAAAGTTCGTCGGCATTTACCTGAGTTGAGGCATGTCGTAATTCCAAAATCATATGGGCAAATTTGCGTAAATTCACAGCAGAACGGGATAATTCTGAATATCTATCAGCATTTCTGATGATTTCAAAAAGTGAAACGCCCTCTCTGAATGCAAGCTCCTGAGCAAGCTCAACAGTCCTCGCACCAATGCCCCTAGCTGGTGTATTTATAATTCTTTGCAAGCGTAAATCGTCGTTAGGGCTTACAATAACTGTCAAATATGATAGCATGTCCTTAACTTCGGCACGGTCAAAAAACCTCATACCGCCAACGATTTTATATGGAATTCCGTTGCGTTTAAAGGTGTATTCAAGTTGGTTAGACT
Source organism: uncultured Oscillospiraceae bacterium (assembly GCA_964371875.1). Taxonomy (GTDB): domain Bacteria; phylum Bacillota; class Clostridia; order Oscillospirales; family Oscillospiraceae; genus Heteroscillospira. Next base: position 7,372 of record CAYJOS010000081.1, read on the forward strand.
GGGCATTCATGCGGTATAAAACAGCGTGGTCACGCCAGTTTTCCCCGCCTGATTTGTTATCTAAAATCGTGTTTGCGACAAATCTCGCCTCTTCGTGTTCGTTTTGCCCAACATGCAGAGTGATTTTGTCGCCGTCTTCAGAATTTGTCCAAAGTTTTTTGCCTTTTCTGCCTGTGTTATTTTCGATAACACCGTTTGCAGCACCCAAAATATTTCCGGTTGACCTGTAATTTTGCTCAAGTCTGATGGTTCTTGCGTTGGAATATTGACTTTCAAAATTCAAAATATTCTCAATTGTCGCACCACGGAATTTGTAAATACTTTGGTCATCATCGCCGACAACGCAAATATTTTCATATGCGCAGGCAAGTTTTGAGGAGAGTATATATTGTAAATTATTGGTATCTTGATACTCGTCTATGAGTACATATCTAAACTTTTTGCTGTAGTAATCAAGGGCTTCGAGGTTTTCGGAAAGTAGTCTTACAGTGTTGTAAATTAGGTCGTCGAAGTCCATAGCATTCGAGCCTTTTAGACGTTTTTCGTACTCAACAAAAGCTCGTCCTATGTTGATTTTTCGCACATCTGAACGCTGTTCCGCTATAGCCAAAAATTCAGGTGCAGACATCATAGCGTCTTTTGCTCTGCTGATTTGACCTAAAACTGTGCGAGGTGGAAGCAGTTTTTCGTCAACGTTCATCTCTTTTAAAATGCGTTTTAATAGGGATAAACTGTCAGAGGTGTCATAAATTGTAAATCCGCTTTGATAGCCGAGTTTTTCACCATCTCTACGCAAAATTTTTGCACAAGCAGAGTGAAAAGTCATCGCCCAAACGTCCATAGCAGCAGAACCGAGCATACGCTCAAGCCTGTCTTTCAGCTCGTTTGCAGCCTTGTTTGTAAAGGTGATTGCAATAATTCTCCAAGGCTCGACAGGGTTTAATGCTGCCGCTTTTTCAGCCTTAATTTGAAGCTGAGGGTCGCCTGTTTTTAGAAATTCTTCCATCACGGCAAGGTGTTCTTCTGTTGCCCATTCAGGCACGATTTTGCTGTCAGAACCGTTACCGTATTTCATGAGATTTGCAATTCTGTTGATTAAAACCGTAGTTTTACCACTGCCTGCACCCGCTAAAAGCAGTAAAGGGCCATCGGTGGTCATAACTGCTTCTTGCTGAACAGGGTTTAGGTGTTTAAACTCACGGGCAATAACCGCTCGTCTTGCGTCTAAATATCTATTTTCAAATTCTTTATATGTCATTAAAATAAGTGCCTTTCAGTGTATAATTTACTAATATTATATTTTAACGTATTTCGACAAGTTTAGCAAGTAAAATTCCGCTTAATCTATTCAAAGAAGCGGAATTTTTATTATGTACTATATAAAATATCTAATAAGTAGTAACAGCCCGACCCCAGGTATGCCAAGTATGCCGACGATTAGGGCGTTAATCCAGTTTAGTCCCAGCGTTATTCCTGCATAGCTTCCGATAAAATTGAAAACAAACAGGAATATAAAACCTGATATCATATTGAGGAATAATTTAAAAGCTAGTGACAAAGGATATTTTAGCAATTTAAATAAAACTGATAAAATACCTGTTGCCACAGCGATTATCAAAACGACAACAATGGGAGTTAGCATAAAAACTCCTTTCCACTATAAAAAATATGATCTTGCCCCTTTGATAATATGGTCATATCTAGCTCTCAGGGCGTTAATTTCATAGATGCTTGCCTCAGTGAGTTCGGGGTCTGAGGTGTTGTTAAAAATTGACCAAGCATCGTTTAAGCTTATTCTTATTTCACGAAGTTGACTGCTAACACTTGCAAGCTCGGCTTTTCTTGCCTTCTTGGCTTTTCTTTTTGCAAACATAAGTTTTCTCCTGTAATATTTTATTATAGTATATTCAGGAAACTTTGGTTTTAGTCAAAATCATAAAATAAATCATACAGCTTTTTCGACAGAAAGTCAAGAGGGGGCGTTTTCTTTGGCAATGGTCTTGACCATTCCGAAAGATTTTCGCTGCGGCGAAAAGAGACGCTCTCCGAGGGCTCACTTTTTCTCGTGAAAAAGTAAGCAAAACACGTCGGGGACTCGCCCCCGAACGGCGAGATGCGGTTTAGGGTGCTGAATATACAACAATAATTAGTTAGCATAAGTTTAGTGGGAGCAATCGCACCAAAAGAAAGCGAAACGAACAAGGGCTAATCGCCCTCTGGGTTGCCCGTTGGCTACCCACTGGCAAAATCTGCGAGTAGGAGAGTCTATTCAGGTCTGTTAGATGCGAACGTTGCATAAACTTGGTATCTTTAAGGCTTAAATAGACCCTCCTACTATAAAGGCTTGCTAGTGAGTAGCCAACGGGAAGAAAT
>CAYJOS010000082.1:0-6188 GCA_964371875.1 uncultured Oscillospiraceae bacterium
ACGTTTTTTGGTGACTTTTTCACGTGAAAAAGTTACCCCAGCGGAGCGCGTTTCTTTTTCGTCGCAACGAAAATTCTTTCGTTCTCTCGTACTTTTCGCCGAAGCGAAAATCCTCTCGCTCTTTTACCCTAAGCTAAAATCCCAACAAACGCAAAAATTACGGACAACCCCATAGTCGTCCGTAATTATTTCTATTAATTGTCAATTTTATTACTTGGTGCTTTTCTTCGTCTTTTTCTAAAGCGTCTATTTTGATTTGATTTTGATTTGTAAAAATCAATCATTTTATCGTCAGCTCTGTAGACAAGTTTGTTCGCAAACCAAGAATTATCCTCAGCTTGACGAAGCCTAATACGCACCAAAAAACAACCATGATCACGGCATTTTGCCAAGGTCATATACCTTCTGTCGCCTTGGTTCACCCACTTCTGCTGAGTGGTTGTCCCACCGCATTCAGGGCAATGAAATCTCACTATTTCACTATCTAGCCAGACCTCATCTCTGCTTGCATGGTTATCTAAAATCTTGTGTTCAAGCGGTTCTGTAAGCAAAACTCCCGCAACGCTCAACTTCCCTGCTGGTTCGCATGGCAAAAATTTGTGATTTTGGTCATAGCCGTTTAAGCCGTCTTTGAGGTTTAGTTTTGTGCAAACTAAAGCTGTGTTATAAGCATCACCGAGTGCATCGTGGGCAATTCGGGTCTGTTCTATCCCAAAATGTTCCATAGCGGTTGAAAGTGACTTTTGGTTTTTGTTTCCCTCAACTTGCATGTTGAAAATAACTTGTAAATTTACCCAATTACCCATCCAGTCAATATCCAAATCATGGATAATCAAGTTTTGTTCCATAATACTTTTATCGTCACAACCCCAAGTTAGGAAAGTGCAATCAGGTCCACACCATTCGAGAAATTTGTCGATAGCGTTTGAAAAACTCTCGCCTTTTGAAAGGCGGTCTTTGTCAAAACCTGTAAGTTTTTTTACTTTATAATGAATGCGTCTGAAATAAATCGGCTTGATGTCAATTTGAAATTCTTCACCAACTTGCATATCGTCAGTGATTTTAACTGCACCAATTTGAATAATTTCACCACGCAGTTTAATCGGTAGTCTATTAAATATAGGCGCATTGGCACTCATCGCCTGATTCCATTCTAAATCCAGTACAATATACGGCATGGGGTCTTTCCTTTCTTAGTAGTGACAATACAGTATATCATTTTGACAGGTTAAAGACAAGATATTTTTTTGTTTGTTTACAAGTTTATTTAATGTATAAAATCACCATTTTACAATAATTTTACCTAGGTAAATTAAAAAACAGTTGACAAATTGATTTCAACGTGCTAAACTGCTGAATATAAATGCTTTGACCGAGAAGAAGTACACGCAAAAAACTTTCTCAGAGAGCTGTCGTTTTGGTGCAAGACAGTGTTTGTTTTTGTGTGGAATACATTTCGTGAGCTTCGCACTGAAAGGTTTTTACCAAGTAGACTGCGACGGTTTCGCCCGTTATTGCGATAGAGTATGCTTGTACTCGACGAGGCTCTTTGCCGTGAGGCTTAGGGTAAATAGAGGTGGTAACACGTGATTTTTAATCTCGTCCTCTGCTTATGCGGAGGATGGGTTTTTTGCATTTCCGGAGTGTAAAAATTTTATATCCGCAAAAAATAAAAGTTCAGAATTATCTCTCTGAAAAAGGAAGGTTGTTAAAAAATGTTAATTAAAGCAATTTCACTCATCATCTTTTTTGCCGTCACTGTCGGTGTTGGAATTTACTGTCGTAAACATTCAAGCGATGTTAACGGCTTTGTCCTCGGCGGTCGTAGCGTTGGCCCTTGGCTGACCGCTTTCGCCTACGGCACATCATACTTTTCTGCGGTTATTTTTGTCGGATATGCAGGTCAATTTGGTTGGCGTTTTGGGCTTGCTTCTACATGGATAGGCATTGGAAATGCTGTAATCGGCTCGCTTTTAGCTTGGATTATTCTAGGACGAAGAACAAGACTTATGACCCACACCCTGAACACTTCAACTATGCCCGAATTTTTTGGTGTTCGCTATGCAAGCAATAAATTGAAAGTTGTTTCCTCCGCAATTGTCTTTATTTTCCTTGTCCCCTACACTGCTTCACTTTACAACGGACTTTCAAGACTTTTCGGAATGGCTTTTAATATAGACTACACACTTTGCATCATCGCTATGGCGATTTTGACTGGAATTTATGTCATCGCTGGCGGATACATGGCAACAGCAATTAACGATTTTATTCAAGGCATTATCATGTTAGTCGGAATTGTCGCCGTTATCGCTGCTGTTTTAAATATAAACGGTGGATTTATGGAGTCTATCACTGCCCTTGCTTTCGTTGAGGACAGTGCAACGACAGATATTCCCGGAGCGTTCGCTTCCTTCTTTGGTCCAGACCCATTAAACCTGATGTTTGTTATAATTTTAACCTCACTTGGTACTTGGGGTTTACCTCAAATGGTGCAAAAATTCTACGCAATTCGTGATGAAAAAGCCATAAATCAAGGTACAGTTATTTCGACAATTTTCGCTGTTATCGTCGCTGGTGGTTGCTATTTCCTAGGCGGATTTGGCAGACTTTTCTCTGATGATATCGACATTGCAGCCAACGGTTACGACTCAATTGTCCCAACTATGCTCGAAGGTTTGCCTGACTTTTTGATAGCAGTTGTGGTCATTTTAGTGCTCTCCGCTTCGATGTCAACACTTTCTTCACTGGTCATGGCGTCGGCTTCAACTTTAACTTTAGACTTTATAAAAGGCACAATTGTCCGTGATATGAGCGAGAAAAAACAGTTACTCAGTATCAGAATTTTAATCGTAGTTTTCATTGCAATTTCAGTAATTATTGCAATAATTCAATACACTTCAAATGTAAATTTCATAGCTCAACTCATGGGTATTTCATGGGGTGCGTTGGCTGGTTCGTTCCTAGCACCGTTCATGTATGGTTTATACTGGAAACGTGCGACAGGCACAGCAACTGCGGTTTGCTTCCTAATGGGCACAGGAATTATGCTTTTAAACCTATTTTTCAGAAGCTCATTCCCAGTCATATTCCAATCACCAATCAATGCAGGCGCAACATCTATGCTCCTCGGTTTGGTAGTTTTTCCCATCGTTAGCATAATGACAAAAGCACCGAATAATGCACTGGTAAATTCTGCTTTTGAGTGCTATAATGAGACGGTTACTGTTAAAGTTAAAACTCACTTAGGTGATAGAAAAGGAAAATAATGTTTTATGGAAAGACAAAAACGTTGTGTGGCAATTCATGACATTTCGTGTTTCGGAAAATGCTCCCTAACCGTTGCTTTGCCCATTTTATCAGCCTCGGGGATTGAATGTTCGTGCATTCCAACTGCGATTTTATCGACTCATACAGGCGGATTTCGTGGCTACACTTACAGGGATTTGACCGACGATATTTTGCCAATTGCCAGACATTGGAAAAGTGAAGGCATAGCTTTTGACGCATTTTACACAGGCTATCTTGGCTCTTCGGCTCAAATAGAAATTGTACAAAAAATCTTTAAAAACCTTGATAAATACCCAAATTCCATACGTTTGGTCGACCCTGTAATGGGTGACCACGGCAGATTATACAATGGTTTTGCGCCCGATTTTCCTGTTTTAATGCGTGAATTAACCTGCGATGCTGACATCATTTGCCCGAATATAACCGAGGCTTCATTGCTCACCGACTGCGATTTTGAAGACGGAATCCACAGCAAGGCTTATATTGAAAATTTGATTTCAAAATTGTCTGAAATTTCCGATTTCAAAATTGTAATGACAGGAGTTAGGCTCACTGAAAACGAAGTCGGGGCGGCAGTTTTCGACGGAAAAAGCATAAATTATGTATTTTCCGAGCGAGTTGATGGCATTTACCACGGGACTGGCGATGTGTTTGCCTCTTCCCTATTGTCCGCACTACTCCGTGAAAAAACACTGACGGAATCGGCAAAAATCGCCTGCGATTTCACCGCTGAATGTGTGAATGCAACTCGGCAAACTACACCACAAGTGAATTATGGTGTGCGATTTGAAACAGTTTTGCCCGAACTTATGAAAAAATTAAAATAGAATAAATTTCCATAATTATATTACTAAATTGGGTTAAACTAAACTCGAGGTGAGTGATATAAAAAAGAAAAAACGCTTAAAACGTGAGCAAATTTTGGATTTAGATTTAACATTAAATCCACAGGACAGACCATGTCCTAACTTCGACCAGACAAGCATCACCTTTCAGCAATGTGCAGATAGAGATAAAATGGGTGTTCGTGTGGTTGATGACTGTGCGGAAGCTCACGAGATGTGATTTAAGCAACATGAGCCTTAATATGCAAAAAGTTTTAGGACTTTTTGCATATTTTTTGTTTTGACTATTGACTATTAAACAGTAGTGCAGTATACTGTTTATAGAACAGTAGAAAGGAGCTTTCCAATGAAAAAATCCGAATTTATGAAAAAACTCAAATCTGGGCTGAGATTTCAGCTCCCAAGAAGCGAATTTAAGGCAGTTTTGAAACAATATGATAAGTTTTTTGAAGAAAATAAACACAGACCTGAGGAAGAAGTTGTGGCAGAATGTGGAAATATTGAAATGATTATTTCTGAAAATTTAGGAGGAAGGAAGGCAGTTTCTAATGTAAATTTAAGGATTTTTGCGTTATTTGTATTGTCAATAATTTACTATCTCTTTATTTTCTGGGACCATTATTGGGATCATTACAATCTTTTTATTACAAATTTTGCGTTCATTTACCTCTATTTTTTAGCTATAATCCTCGTTATCGGACGTGAAAGGGTGTTTTCAAAAGATATTAAAATTAAAAACTTGAATAAAATTTATATAGTGAATTTCCTTGTGTTAATTTTAGTTGCTGTGGCTTTGTATTTCATGACACTGGAAATTAATACCTCGATTGAAATAGTTTACACTGGCGAAATGAATTTTAGACTAGAGTCATCAAACCCAAATTTTGGTTTATATGAGTATGAAATTTTCTCACAATACATACTAATTTTTCTAAATATTTTATGCTTCCTAGTTTCGCTCTCATCGCTGATATATGGCAGGTCGTTGTTCTTGCTATTTTTCCTAAATTCATTTTTTGGAAATTTATTCGCACGATTTTCGTGGCAAACATACTGGGAAATATTGCTCGGCGGAGAAGAACCACCGTTTTCAAGCACCTATGTCAATGAGCAAATTATAAATATTACATTGAAAAATGTAGGGAAATTTCTTCTTTATTATTCATGTTTATGTGTTGCTATTTTTATAACAGTGAAATTTAAAGATATAGGTTTTAGAAAAAAGGAAGTGATTGAATGACTAAAACTGAATTTATTAGAAGACTGAAAAGCGGATTGTTTCTGCAAACTTCTATAAGAGAAATGAATAGCATATTAAATCAATACACCAACTTTTTTGAAGGAAATAAACACAAACCCGAAGAAGAATTGGTTGCAGAATGTGGCGACGTGGATATGATAATCACCGAGAATTTAAACGGTAAAACTCCCATTTCTCGCCCGATTTTAAGACTGATATTTTTCATTGCTTTAGCTATTCCGTCGTATATAATTATACGTTCAGACCTTTGGTATTACAACACAATCGAAGGGATAATTTTGCAAACTTTTTCGATAGTTGCATCCATCTCGGTTTTTGGTTTTAGTACCATTAACAAACGACTTGAAGCACCAAAAAATGTAATTAAATTATACACAATAAATATAATTTTAGGTGTGTTTTTCATAGTATTATTAATATTTTTGATAATTACCAGTGTCGAAAGCCTTGTAATAACCGAAGCGGCTGATGGCACATTTACAAGCGAATATTTAGATTTTAGGCTCGTTTATTTGACGGTTCCGATAGCGTTTTTAGTGATTGCGCACGTGTTCCTTTTGGGCTGTATTAGATACGGAAAAACAGTTTTTCCACTGTATTTAATCAACCTTGCACTAGCACAAATCATGCAATTAGTTGGATTTAATTTCTTCAAACACATGGATATTTTGGTCAGGCGAAATGACATTATAAAGTACTCCATTGAAGCATTATTAGACTCAATTAAAGTTTCTATTTCGTCCTATATTTCAGTATTTATAATTTTGTTGATATTTCAAAAACTTATAAAGTTT
>CAYJOS010000082.1:6261-9738 GCA_964371875.1 uncultured Oscillospiraceae bacterium
ATGAAATTATGCAACGCATAACATCTCTTTTCGAAGGCACTAGCGAGCAGACAGTTTATACCATTTTGCGTAGACTTCTGAGTGACGGTTTTACTGAATGTTTTTCAAAAGATATTTCAAGTGGCCCACCAAGAAAATATTATCGTCTGACAAAAAGTGGCTTAGAATACCTCGAACAGTGCCGAAAAGATTGGGAGAAAACTATTAATTGCGTTGAATTTATTATAAATACTCCAATGTCAGAATAAAAAATAACAGCTGTAAAAATTTTTTACGGCTGTAATTTTTTAATTTTAAGAGATTCTGAACAACATTGCAGAAAATTCAGCCCTTGTAACATCATCAAAAGGTCTAAATGTCCCGTCGGAATATCCATTAATAATTCCACTTTCTACCAAGCGATTTATGGCATCAATCGACCATGAATTGGCATCGGAATTCACGTCCGAAAATATTGAATTACTTTGTAAAGCTCTATCTTCGGCAATTGCTCTGTCAAATAAAACTGCGATTTCTTCACGAGAAATTGCATCATTTGGTGCAAAAATGTCCTCACTTTGACCTGTTATCAAGCCATTTGCCTTGGCAGTTTCTATATAATCGCTAGCCCAGTGGTTTACAGTATCTGTAAAACTCACCTCTGTTGAAACGACTTCAAGTTCAAGCATTCGGCACATCACAACGGCGGCTTCGGCACGTGTTAAATTTTTATCAGGCGCAAATGAAGTATCTGAAAATCCGTTCATTAGTCCTTTTTCGTTAGCGGAAATTATCTCATCAATCGCCCAATGCCCCACTGTGTCCTCGAAGAAAAGTCCGTTTAACCACAGCGAATGATATCCCCAAACACTGTCGTTTTCTTGCCCTAAACTCCAACTCCCCGAGCCTTTTAGGTTATATTGGTCAATAAGTCTAAGCAGGCTTTTTTTGTCGTCATCAGACTCATACCAAATTGTGTAGTCACCTGCTGTGAGCTTTTTGCCGTTTATCGTTGGCTTAATATCGTACTCGCTGATGTTAATTTTTGCAAAAGTCGAACCACTTTCGGAGTCTGTGAAAACTTGTCCGTCATACTTATCAATCATACTCTGAATTGTGGTGTCACTAAGACCGTTTCCGTTCATTAACTCACCGTTATCGCTCCAAATTCTGCCAAAATATGGGATGCCAACTACAATTTTGTCTCGTGAAACGTGTTTTAGGGTGTATTTTATTGAATTTTCAACAAAATCATAGCTTGCTATCGCCCCCGCTTCCCCTCCTTGGTAATGCTCATCATAAGCCATAATCATGAGATAATCGCAGTTTTCGGCAAGTTCAGCGTAGTCATAAGAGCCTTGCCAGCCATAATTTGTTCCATATGGATTCGCGGCAACGGCGACGGCTATGGTTTTGTTTGAGGGTAATTCCCTATTCAAGTTTAAAATAAATTGTGAAAAATCATCACGATGTTTTTCGGTTAAATTTTCGATATCAATGTTGATACCATCTAAATCATATTTTTCAATAACATTGACAATTTGATTAGTCAATTGGTACATATTGTCAAGAGCCGCTTCGCCAAGTTCCCTATCCCAATGATTACTCAAAAATGGAACAACACGAACCCCCTCGGCTTTCATGGCCGTTACAAATTCAGAAATTCCGTTGTCATTTACCACCAAATCACCTTCAGCGTCCAACTCAAAATATGCAGGTGAAACTTCATTGATTGCACCGTTGGAGTTTTGGACTCTATATATGTAATCGCTTGGACTTCCGAAGTAGAGATAGCTCATGCTAAGCCTTGCCGCATTTGCTGGAATGGATAAAATTGATAGTAGAACTAATGCTAAAGCTAAAAATTTAATTTTCAAATATGTACCTCCGTAATTGTTTGAAAACATCTGTGTCAACTTGCTTACGAGAATGATTATACCTGAAATTATTCAAAAATCAACTATCAAATTTTATCAAAAATAGCAAAAAAGAGTTGAAAATTGCATAAATCACGCAAAAATCAACTCTTTTGTAAAATTCTTTTAGCAAGGACCATTACATGGACATAAAAGGTTGCAAATGATAATATCGCAACACAAGGAGCCCGTGGAAAGCCCAAAGCCTCTGCTTGATGTGGTGTAGGTCGCACCACCTTGGGAAATGGAGTTATAAAGCTGTCTGTAAGCCATGTTCGACGGCTCCATCTCAACAGCTGCTTTTGCATGGCTGACCGCACGGATTTTGTTACCCATGTTGAAGCTCGCCGCAGCACTGAGATAATACCAGCGAGGGGTCTTATCGCCGACATCCATTTCATCAAGCGCTCTGATAGCCTCGGCGTAATAACCCAGTCTAATATAGTTTTCAGCCGCTTGCAGACCGCTAGATTGTTGACCGCTATGGCTTCCGCCGTAGGAGCTGTTAAAGCCTCCGAAACCGCCAAAATTTTGCGCTGTAGGGTTTTTAATTTGCTCGTAAGCGGCGTTGATTTCGTTCATTCTTTGTTTCGCAGCTGGGTCGTTTGGGTGCAAATCGGGGTGATATTTTTTCGCTAATTTTCTGTATGCTTTTTTTATCTCATCGTCGGACGCATCATGCGATACCCCCAACACTTTATACGGGTCATGAATCACTTGTCGTTTCTCCTTTGTCGCCCTTTTTCTTTTCTAAGCCAAGGGCAAATTTAGCCCATACTCCAGAATATAATATATTTCTCAATATGTCAATATTTTTAATAAGAGGAAGTTTCTCAAAATTCATGGCACATTCGCCGATGAGCATGGTTAAAACCTCTTCAATTTCCATTTCATTGATACCATTTTGTGACATTTCACGTAGTGGATTGTATCTATTGTGCTTAATATCCCCTCTTAAATCCACAAAAGCGTCTAAAATATAAATATATTGCCCTAAAGCGTCAGCCATGTCACCTAAGATTTTTTTCCAGTTATCGTCATAATAAATAAAAAGTTCACGCATTAAATCTCCAAAGCAATGTGCAGCGGCATCAGGGTCGTAAACTCTATTTTTTTCCAGCTCTGAAAGTCTGTCTAGGCAGATTTTTATAGACTGTGCCTGTCTGGGATATTTTTTTGCTATAGCCAAACTGTCCTTTTTGAGGGCTGATGCAAGAGCTTTTGCAGACAGTTTTTTCTCGTCATTCCAGTCGTCACAGGCTTTATAATAAGCTAGAAGAATGTTCATCTCAGCGGCATAATCAGTATATTTATTTACGGCAAATCTGTGCTTTTTCATGGGGTGAAGCATACAGCGCTCGATTCCTTCGTCCTCGTCAGGTTCGTATAAGGAAGTTAAAATCATAAGTAAAAAAACCATGTCATAGCTCAAAACCGTGGTTGTGACGGTGCGGTAATTTGTGCGCAAACTGCGACATAGTCCGCAATAATAGCTTTTGTATGTAGTTTTTTGTTCTTCAGTCAGTTTTTCAGAATTCGCAACAACATAACCAAACATTATTCAAATCCCCCTTTCTGTAAG
>CAYJOS010000083.1:0-9707 GCA_964371875.1 uncultured Oscillospiraceae bacterium
GTTTTTTGGTGACTTTTTCACGTGAAAAAGTTACCCCAGCGGAGCGCGTTTCTCCCGTTCTCTCGTTCTCCTCGTTTCTTTTCGCCTAATTATAAAAAACTCCGCCCAAACCGAGCGGAGTTTTCTATATTTTATAGCTTATTTCTTTGAATTTTTCCACTGATAGTTTTTGGCATACTATCTCTAAACACGACTATACGTGGATATTTATACGGCGCAGTTTTCTCTTTAACATAGGTCTGAATTTCTTTTTTGAGTTCTTCAGTGCCCTCTGTTCCCTTGGTCAAAACTATGCTTGCTTTGACGATTTGTCCACGAACTTCGTCGGGAACAGGCGAAACACCACATTCCAAAACATAGGGTAGTTCCATGATAACAGACTCAATTTCAAATGGTCCAATTCTATAACCAGAGGACTTGATAAGGTCGTCAACACGTCCGACATACCAGATATATCCATCTTCATCTCTCCACGCAGTGTCACCTGTGTGATAAAGTCCGTCGTGCCATGCCTCGGCAGTTTTTTCTTCATTTCTGTAGTAACCTTGGTATAAACCACAGGGGATTGACTTGTCAGTTCTGATGCAGATTTCACCGACATCACCGTCAGCGATTTCGTTTCCGTCAGCGTCTACAAGCACGACATCATAGAGAGGTGAGGGTTTACCCATAGAGCCGATTTTTGGTGTCATGCCAACAAAGTTACCGACAAGAAGCGTGGTTTCTGTTTGGCCAAAACCTTCCATGACTGAAAGTCCTGTTGCTTTTCTGAATTGGTGGAAAACTTCAGGATTTAGTGCTTCACCAGCTGTTGTTGCGTGTTCTATGCTGGTCAAATTATATTTTGATAGATCATCTTTGATGAAAAATCTGTACATTGTTGGCGGTGCGCAGAAAGTTGTAATGTTGAATTTGTCGAACATTGGAAGAATTTCTGCTGCGTCAAAACGGTCAAAGTCATAGGTAAATACCGCAGCTTCGCATAGCCATTGACCATATAATTTGCCCCAAAGAGCTTTACCCCAACCAGTGTCGGAAATTGTAAAATGAATGCCTTCTGGGTTAACTCTGTGCCAATATTTGGCTGTGACAAAGTGTCCGAGTGGGTACTTGTAGTTGTGAGTTGCAATTTTTGGATAGCCTGTTGTTCCGCTTGTGAAGAACATAAGCATGGGGTCTTCACCGCATGGAAGCTCTTCAAATTCGGGTTTTACATATTCTTCGGAGAAGAATTTAACCTCATCGTCGAAGCTTCTCCAACCGTCACGTTTTTCGCCGACTATGATTAGATTTTTAACATCTGGGCATTTTTTCGCTGCATTTTCAGCATGTTCTGTGGCTTTTCCGTCAGAAGTACAGACAAGAGCTGTAACGCCAGCGGCTTCAAATCTATACTCAAAATCGTGCTCGACAAGTTGGTCTGTCGCAGGAATTGCGATTGCGCCCAATTTGTGCAGAGCGATTATGCTATACCAAAATTCGACATGACGTTTAAGCACAAGCATGACTCTGTCGCCACGTTTAATTCCAAGTGATGCAAAATAGTTTGCAACTTTTGCGGATTGACGGCTCATGTCCTTAAATGTGACACGTTTTTCGTTTTGGTTTTTGTCTAGGTGTAACATCGCAAGTTTATCAGGTTTTCTGTCTGCAAGCACGTCGACAATGTCAAAGGCGAAGTTAAATTCGTCTTCATTTTTAAAACTTAATGAGCGAAGTGAACCATCTTCGTTTTCGTTTGGAACAATGAAATTTTCAAAAATGAGGTTATCGGGCATAGTTGCAGGCGCAACCGCTTCGACAGTTTCCGCAACTTCACTCTCAGCGCCCTTGATGACAATAGCGCAGAAAACGCAGTCGGTTTCACCAACAGCAACCATTCCGTGAGGGGTTGAGCTGTTATAATAAATGCTGTCGCCAGCTTCCAAAATTTCGACATTATCGCCAACTTGAACCTTAAGTTGACCGCTGATAATATAGTCAAATTCTTGACCTGAGTGAGTTGCCAAAACTAGCTCTTGGTCAGGCACAACGCTGTATCTAACCCAGTGTGGCTCGGCGAGTTTGTTTCTAAAAAACGGCGCAAGATTTCGGATTTCAATGCCGTCCTCAACAACAGTGACCTTACCTTTTCCGCCACGGGTTACGGTGTAGGAAGAAAGCCTAGCAGGGCTACCGCTCATAAGTTCGGTGATATCAACGCCGAAAATTTGAGAACATTTGTAAATAAATGTGAAGTGAAAATCGGCTTTTCCTGCTTCAAATTCGAGGTATTCATTGTGGCTAATCCCTGTGAGTTTTGCCATCTCTTTCGAGGATGTACCCTTAATTTTGCGGAGTTCGTGAATACGCTGTGCAACAGCTAGGATTTGGTCGTTCATTTCATTTTTGTGTTTCATGATTGTTCCCCTTTCAAAAGGTAGTTTTTTACCAATAAAAAAACCCATCCCAAAGAATTATCTCTTTGAGACGGGTGCTATAAACATCCGTGGTACCACTCAAATTGCGTTTGTGAAAACGCCACTCTAAGAACTCTAACAAGTTCCGCACTTTAACGCAGTACACACGTAAGACGTCTACTCTCCAATGATTTCGGGTCTTCAGCTCAGAAGTGATAGGTTTTCGGAAATGTGGATATCGGCTCTCACCAACCGCCGACTCTCTGACTCTCACAAAATTCCAAACCGTCTTCGTCACAGCTTTTATGCTTATTTTAAGTCTAGCACACAAAATCCAAATGGTCAATTATGTAATATAACTAAATTTAATCAGCTAAATTGTTAAAACTTATAAAGTTTCGTTAGAAACACGCAAAACGTCCTTGTCTTCGACGTCATAAGGCGTGGTTTGATAGACGAAATAGTTCAGCCAATTTGAGTAAATAAGGTTAGCGTGACTTCTCCAAGTGACCATGGGTTCTCTGCTGTCGTCGTCGTTCGGGAAGTAGTTTTCAGGCACAGAAATTGGCAAGCCTGCGTTTTTATCCCTTACATATTCAGCCTTTAAAGTGTCCCTGTCATATTCAGAATGACCAGTGATGAAAATGTGGTTTCCGCCATCATTGCTGACGGCATAAATGCCAGCAGTTTCGCTTGAAGCAAGGATTTTCAGCTCTGGAACACGCTCGATTTCCTCACGCAAAACCGTGGTATGTCTTGAATGCGGAACCATAAAACTCTCGTCAAAACCACGGAGCAACATGCTGTTTTTTCTCTCGACAACATGGGGAAAAACTCCAAACATTTTCTCAGGAAGCGGAGCTTTTTTCACGCCGTAATGGTAATACATTCCAGCCTGAGCACCCCAACAAATGTGAAAAGTGCTGTGAACATGAGTTTTTGACCATTCCATGACCTCGCAAAGCTCTTTCCAATATCCAACTTCTTCAAATTCCATTTGCTCAACAGGTGCGCCTGTGATAACCATCCCGTCGAATTTATGCTCTTTAATTTTGTCGAAAGTTGTGTAAAAAGCCAGCATATGCTCTTCCGAAGTGTTTTTTGATTTGTGGGTGCTCATCTGCATCAAAGTTAGTTCAACCTGAAGCGGAGTGTTACCCAAAAGTCTTGCGAGTTGGGTTTCTGTTGTGATTTTTGTGGGCATAAGGTTCAAAATTACGACTTTTAGCGGTCGGATATCTTGGGTCATTGCCCTTGTTTCTGTCATAACGAATATGTTTTCGTTTTCGAGTGTTTGCGTTGCAGGGAGGGCGTTTGGTATTTTAATTGGCATAAAATATAAGCCTCCTTAAATTTTTTAGCATGTTTTTGCGGTGTTTTATGACGCTCTATTTATCGTCTACTATATGGACATTTAGATGGTTATATGTCATAGTGACATTATTTTTCGCAAAACTTTCACGAACGCTTTCATTTATATTGAAAAATACATCCCAATAGTCAGAACTATGCACCCACACACGCAGAACATAGTCGATACAGCTGTCTTTATAGGCAACCAGTCCGACAAAAGGCTCGGCGGGTTCGTGCAAGATGCGAGTTTCGGTTTTTACGACTTCCATGATGGCATTTTTTACAGATTCTGTGCTGTCATCGTATGAAGCGCTGAATGTAAAGTCAACTCGTCTAGTTGGTTCGTGGTTATAGTTTATGATTTTTGCGCTTGTGACTTCGCTGTTTGGAATTGAGATAAGTTTATTATCAACTGTTTTTACCACCGTGTAAAAGAATCCAATTCTTGAAACAGAACCAGAAACGCCATTTAGCTCTACATAATCGTCAACGACAAACGGACGAGAGCCCAAAACTGTAATTCCTGAAAAAACATTGCTCATTATTCCCTGAATAGACAGTGACAAAGCCAAGCCGGCGACAGAGAAAGCGGCAACGATTGATGTCGCTTCTATGCCCAAAATCGGCAGAATAATGATAATCGCAATTGTCCACAAAACGATATTTATTGCAGAAACTGCAAACTTTTTCAAGGTGAGTTCAAGTGTTGAGCGGTCGAGAATTTTACTTAAAATTTTCTTTAAGATTTTGATAGCAAAATAGCTTATTACAAAAGCTAAAGCGGCTACGATAAGGCTTTCAGCAAAATTTGCAAGCGGAGTTTTCCAACCCCAGCCAACTAATAATTCTGAGATATTCATTTTCTAAAGTTCCTTTTAAATTCTATTTTTAATTGCTTTAATAAATTCAGCGCTATCAAGGGTTTTAACGTCACTATCACCTTTGCAAAGTGCCGCCAAATCGCCTGTCATTTCGCCGTTTTCTATGGTATCTATTGTCGCTTTTTCAAGCTTGTCGGCAAAGTCGCAAAGAGCAGAATTTCCGTCTAATTCACCACGTTTTTTCAGCGCGCCTGTCCAAGCAAAAATTGTCGCAACAGGGTTTGTGCTTGTCATTTTTTTGGTTTCTTGATAGCGATACCAGTGACGAGTGACTGTTCCGTGTGCTGCTTCATACTCAAAATTTCCGTCTGGTGAAACCAAAACGCTAGTCATCATCGCAAGCGAACCAAAAGCCGTGCTGACCATGTCGCTCATGACATCGCCGTCATAGTTTTTGCACGCCCAGACAAATCCACCCTCGGAGCGGATAACACGGGCAACAGCGTCGTCGATTAAAGTGTAGAAATATTCAAGACCTCTTTTTTCGTATTCAGCCTTATAATTTTCGTCAAACACTCTTTGCACAACTTCTTTAAATTCACCGTCGTAAATTTTTGAAATAGTATCTTTCGTTGAAAACCATACATCTTCGCCGACTGATAGACCGTATTCAAAGCAAGATTTTGCAAAACTTTCAATGCTTTTGTCGGTGTTGTGCATACCTTGAATGACGCCTGCGCCCTTAAATTCGTGAATGGTTTGTCTTGTTTCGTTGCCGTTTTCATCGGTAAAAACAAGCTCGGCTTTTCCTGCACAGTTTGTGCGATATTCTGTATTTTTATACACATCGCCGTAAGCGTGACGGGCAATTGTGATAGGTTTTTTCCAAGGTTTTACAACTGGAGCTATGCGTTTTGTCATAATCGGCGCACGGAAAACAGTTCCGTCCAAAATTGAGCGGATAGTTCCGTTGGGGCTTTTCCACATTTCTTTTAAGGTATATTCTTCCATACGCTGTGCGTTTGGTGTAATAGTTGCACATTTAACGCCGACACGGTGCTTTTTGATAGCTTCAGCCGCTTGAACAGTGACTTCGTCGTTTGTGCTGTCACGATATTCCAAACCAAGGTCGTAATACTCAGTGTTCAGCTCAACATATGGAGCAATCAAGTCTTCTTTAATCATCGCCCAAAGGACACGAGTCATTTCGTCTCCGTCCATTTCGACAATGGGATTTTGCATTTTAATCTTTTCCATCGGTCTATTCTCCTTTTTTATTTGCATAGAAATTCATAAGGCAACCAGAGAGCAAAATTTCACGCTCGTCTGCTGTGATGTCGCCGATTGAAAGTGTGATGTCAGATGTATTTCCGCTTTTTGTAATGACTTTTGCAGAAAAAGTATTCTCGCCATTTTCCAGTTTACTTCTGATATTGGGGACATATAAAACATCGCCGTTGTCATAATTAAATTCGACATTTTCCGCAATTGTGAAAGGCATCATGCCCCAGTTTATGCAGTTTGAGCGGTAGCGTTTTGTGGCAAACTCATAGCAAATATTCGCACATCCACCGAGCACACGTTGGCAAGAAGCCGCTTGTTCACGGGCAGAACCGTCACCAGGTTTCTTAGCGAAAATTACAGAGCCGTAGTAGGAATTTTGAACATCAGCGTCTGCAATTCCTGCTTTTTCCATCGCAAGTTTTATATCAGAAAAATCACCTTTTTGGCGGTTTTCTTCGATTTTTCTAACTTTTTCTGTGCGATTTACATATTCAGGCTCACGTCTTGATAAGGTGAATGAAGCAAGCTTCATAGGATTTGAACGGTAGGAACTAGTTTCGCCCGAGGGGATAAGCTCGTCAGTTGTGGTGACTGGGTCGTGAATTACCGCCGAAAGTTCCATGATTAAATTTTCAGGTAATTGTGGGATTTTTGGCCAGTCGGCAATGTTAGGACCGAAGCGTAATTCTTCGTTTGTATGTGCATTTTCAAAGCCGAAATAGCAACGTTTTTCGTAAACTCCACGGTCGAATGTATAATTTTTACTGGAAGTTGTTTTGTAGTCGAAATCTGTCGCAGGAGTTAAAACACCCTTATTTCTCGCAGTCGCCGCTATGCTTCTTGCGTCCATCAGCATGACAGATGAAAGCTGACCGTCGGAGGGTTTTGACCCCTCACGGTTTGCAAAGTTTCTAGTCGTGTGGCGGATAGAAAGCCCGTTATTATTTGGCACATCGCCTGCGCCGAAGCAAGGTCCACAGAAGCAAGATTTGAAAAGCGCTCCACTTTCCATAAGTCTAGCTTGAATTCCGTCACGAATTAAACGTAGGTTAACAGGCACTGAAGGCGGATAAACCGACAGTGAAAAATATGACGAACCGATGTCAGAACCATCCAAAATCGCCGCTGCATCTGCAATATTGTCATACATACCGCCGGCACAACCAGCGATAATTCCTTGGTCGACCACGATTTTTCCGTTTTGTAGTTTATCCGTAAGTGAGAAATTGATTTTTTCGCCAAAAGAAGCTCTTGCAGATTTTTCGACTTCACGGAAAATATCGCCAGCGTTTCTTGACAATTCTTCAATCGTGTAAGCCTCAGATGGGTGGAAGGGGACAGCTGCCATTGGAACGATTTTTGACAAATCAATTTCCACCATGCAGTCGTAAACCGCACCTTCTTCAGGGTTTAGGCATTCATATTCATTTTCACGGCCGTGGATTGCAAGATATTCACGCACGCTCTCGTCAGTTTGCCAAATTGAGGATAGACAAGCTGTTTCTGTGGTCATGACGTCTATGCCAATTCTGTAGTCCATTCCTAGGTTTTTGATGCCCGAACCAACAAATTCCAAAACCTTATTTTTAACAAAATTGTTTTTATAAGTAGCTCCGCAAAGTGCAATTGCTACGTCATGAGGGCCAACGCCTGTCATGGGTGTGCCTGTTAGGTGAACAAGGCAAACTTCGGGAGATTTAACGTCATAAGTATTAGACAAAAGTTGCTTAACAATTTCAGGGCCACCTTCACCTATACCCATAGTGCCTATAGCGCCATAACGTGTGTGGCTGTCACTTCCCAAAATCATTTTTCCGCAACCTGACATCATTTCACGTGCATATTGATGGATAACAGCTTGGTTTGCAGGGACATAAACTCCGCCATATTTCACAGCGGCAGAAAGACCAAAAACATGGTCGTCTTCGTTGATTGTACCGCCAACTGCACATAGGCTGTTGTGGCAGTTTGTCAATGTGTAAGGAACAGGAAATTTTTCCATGCCAGATGCCCTTGCGGTTTGCACCACGCCGACATATGTAATATCATGGGAAATTAGGCTGTCAAATTTAATTGACATGTTTTCGCTGTTCTTACTTTTGTCATGTGAGCGTAAAATTTTATACGCAATTGTTTTCTCACGTCCGCTAGCTTTTTCAGATGCGTTTGCGGATACAGGAACGCCGTTTTGAAGCTTAACCGCTTCATTTGTAAGTTTAATCATCGTATTCACTCGCTTTTCATGAAGTTGTAATTTTTAATTTATCACATTACAGTATAACACAAATTATTGCCTGTGAAAAGACAAAATCTTAAATAGTTGGAAATTCTAGTCTTTTAAGCACTGCAAAAACGGTGCAAAATTAATTTTTCTTGCTTTTTATCTTGTGATAATTTATAATAGTGTAAAATATTAGGAAAGTCAGAGGTGAGAACTATGATTATAGATAATCGTATAGACATGGTAATTGAGGACGATTTACAAGAAGCGATTAACAAAAGTTACACATTGCCAGCGGATAGTTTTACGCACAAGGTTAAGCGTGGACTTAGAAACGGCGATGGCTCTGGTGTTGTTGCTGGTGTTACAAAAATCGGTAGAGTTATCGGTTATAACATCGAAGACGGTGAAATTATGCCCACGGCGGGCAAGCTTTTTTACCGTGGAATTAACATCAAAGATATAGTTGAACACCACTCAAAAAACAAAACTTTTGGTTATGAAGAAGTTGCGTTTTTGCTTTTAATGGGCAAACTTCCAACAGCAAAAGAGCTTGAAGCTTTTGACATCACTTTGTCAAGTGCGAGATTGCTCCCCCGTGGATTTAATGCTGATATGATTATAAAATCACCTAGTCGTGATGTCATGAACAAGCTTGCACGCTCTGTGCTCGCCTTGTATTCATATGACGAAAATCCCGACGACACCAGTATAGAAAATTTATTGCGTCAGTCAATTGAATTGATTGCACGTTTTCCAACAATCGTTGCAAATTCTTATGCAGTAAAAAGTTATTATTATGACAGAAATAGCCTTCATATGCACATCCCACGTGAAGAATTGTCCTGTTCTGAGAACTTTTTGCACATGTTAAGACAGGACAAAAACTACACTCCCGAAGAGGCACATTTGCTTGATATCATGATGATTTTACACGCAGAACACGGTGGCGGTAATAACTCCGCTTTCGTTTGCCGTGCATTATCCTCCTCGGGAACAGATACATATAGCGCACTTGCAGGTGCAGTTTCTTCCCTAAAAGGCCCACTTCACGGCGGTGCAAACGCCAAGGTAAACCGCATGATGGACACACTAAAAACAGAACTAAAAGACCCAAGTAATGAGGCTGAACTACGTGATTATATTTCCAAATTAGTCGCTGGAAAAGCGGGTGACGGTTCAGGGAAAATTTATGGCTTAGGTCATGCTGTTTACACAAGTTCAGACCCCAGAGCAGAAATCATCAAAGGCTATGCCAAAGACATGGCGGCGACAAAGGGCATGAGCGAAGATTTTGAACTTTTAACCGCTGTCGAGCGTATTGGTTCTGAAATTATCACCGAGAAAAAACACCTTAAAGCTCCATTAAGTGCAAACGTTGATATGTACTCAGGTTTGGTGCTTAAAATGCTTGGAATTCCAGACGAACTTTTCACTCCGCTGTTTGCAATTTCCCGAGTTTCGGGTTGGTGTGCGCATAGAATTGAGGAAGTAATGACTGGAAAGAGAATTATGCGACCTGCATATAAGGCTGGTTGTAGCATGACCGAATATACAGATATACAAGATAGGTAAATATGAAAAATCGACTGCAATTATTTTGCAGTCGATTTAGACTGTAGACAAAAG
>CAYJOS010000084.1:0-9661 GCA_964371875.1 uncultured Oscillospiraceae bacterium
TAATCTTTCAGATGAGTAGCCAACGGGCAACCCAAAGGGCGATTAGCCCTTGTTCATTTCGCTCTTTTTTCGTGCGATTGCTCCTATTTAACTAATGCAAGCTAATTATTATTGTATATTCAGCACCCTTACCGCATCTCGCCGTTCGGGGGCGAGTCCCCGACGTGTTTTGGTTACTTTTTCACGAGAAAAAGTGAGCCGTCGGAGACCGTTCCCCTCGTTCTTTTCGCCGAAGCGAAAATTCTTTCGTTCTCCTCGTTTCTTTTTGTCAAAGCGAAAATTATAAACTCTTTTCAACTGCATCCGCAGGATATTTTTCAAAAACCGCTGTTGCCATTGCAAGACAAATTACATCTATATTTTTTCCATCTGAAAATGCCTTGATAAATGCAGAAAAAGCAGCCTCTGCCTCGACAAAAGGCCCAGGAACATTTATAATAATAGTATTATTTTTCTTTCCGCAAATAAGTTTTGTCCACATATGGCCGTTTTTTCCGTAAATTTCTCTGGAAGCATGTTTGTCCAAAAATTTACACAAAGCCGAGTGGGTAAAATCCTTGCCCAAGCTGTCGCTGTGTCGGTGTCCACCGCCGCTGCCGCCGATTAGGACAATGAGGTCGGGATTTTTTGAGCTCAATTCACTGATTTTATTCAAAATCGAGTCTTCAATGTCCAAAATAGGGCTAATTCTCGTGATTTCAATTTCAGGAAAAGCTTTCACAGCTTGTCTGATGATTTCGGGTGAGTCCAAATCGAGGACTATTCCGTTTCTAATTTCGTCGCCAGTTGGCAAAATATAAGCATTTTTCATGAGCGTTTTATCCATTTCTCTCTTGGGCACTCTGAAATTGGAGTGTCGGGGATTTGTGAAAATTCGACTTCGACAATTTTCTCGTTGCATACCATTTTTGTTACGTCTGTAACACGAATTCCCTCGGCTAAAGCGATGCAATCAATCAAGCCTTTTTCGTTTTTTCGCACTTGTTCAGGCTCAATATCGTAGACATCCATCTCAATTCCGTCGCCTGTGACGCCGATAACCCTAACATTTGTTTTGAGTTTGTCGGCAAGAATTCTCTCAAGTTCGACTGTGTTTAAGCCTTTAACTTCAAGTCCGGAAATTTTTAAAACCGACTTGTCAGCATGGGCGACTATATATTCTCTTTCCATTTTAAAACTCCTTTTTATCAAAATTATATTGCAAAAAATGCTATTTTGTGATATCTTATATGTAAAACTATACAAAAAGTAATCATGTTTTTTTGCAAATTACTAGGTATTTTAATCATTATATTAAATATGCAAAAACTATGCCAACTTTTTGAGCATTATATACAATTTACTTGTTATTTCTGAGTTATTTTTCACTCAACGAGTTGAAAACAACTCACTCATATTATATAAGCGAGGTAACTATGTCAGAAAAAAGATATTACGGCTTAGACTATGACACTTTTTTTGAAATAGTCCATAATTTACACGATGAAATTTGGGTTTACGACAATAATTACAAAGTTATTTATGTCAACGAAGCAGTTAGAAGGCACTACGCCCTCCCACCTGAGGATATAATTGGTAAAAACTTCTTCCAACTTCTGGAGGATATGCTCTGGGAAACTTCAATTTTGCCTCATGTTTACAAAGAAAAAAAGCTCTATGCGATTAAACAAACCACGAATTACGGTTTTGAGCTTGAAAATATTGCCAAGCCGATTTTTGACGAAAATGGTAACATAAAATTTGTCGCCATGAGTGTTCGTGACCAAATTGAAAACGAAAAATTTTTCAATTCTTACCATATAGAATTTGATGATGACGGTCAAAATAAGCCATTGGTTTATCACAGCAAAAAAATGAAAAAAGTCATGAAACTTGCCGAAAAAATCAGTAAAATCGACTCAACATGCCTAATAACAGGCGAAACCGGCACAGGAAAAACCATGATTGCAAAATATATTCACTCAGTAAGTGACAGAAAAAATAAGCCATTTGTTGCCATAAATTGTGCAACAATTCCCGAACATTTGCTCGAATCTGAACTGTTTGGATATGTCAAAGGCGCATTCACAGGTGCGTTGTCAAATGGTAAAATTGGGCTTTTAGAAAGCGCAAATCACGGCACGGTGTTGCTTGATGAAATTGCTGAACTTCCACTTCTCATGCAGTCGAAGCTGTTGCATGTCATTCAGGAGAAGGAATTTTTTCCTGTCGGTGCGTCATCTGCACGAAAAATCGACATAAAAATCATTGCCGCAACCAACAAAAATCTCGAAATGCTCATTCAAACAGGGGGATTTCGTAGCGATTTGTATTATAGATTGAACATTTTTGAGATAAATCTTCCGCCTTTGCGTGAGCGAGAAGGTGATGTTGAAAAACTGATTATCCATTTTTTATTAACAGCCTGCAAAAGATACGAAATGCACCATGAAATATCAAAATCGGCACTGGAAATTCTATGCAACCACACTTGGCGTGGAAATATTAGGGAACTGAGTCACACCATCGAACGGCTTGTCGTGACGGTTGAGGACATTGTCATCGACCAACAACATTTGCCGTCACAGCTCTTTAGAATTGACTTTGAGCCATCTTCCAAAAAAGAGCAAATTTTAGAAAATATTTCCTTTGATGAAGCGGTGGATAATTATAAAAAAGAGCTGATTACCGCAGCGTATAAAAAGCACAAATCCACCAGAAAAATTGCGGAAGCCTTGGGAATAACCCAAACAAAATCTTCGACTTTGGTGAGAAAATACATCAATACTGACGAAGATAATGACTAAAAAACCATAAATTCCAACGAGGATAGATTTTATGTACAATAGTTTAAGCTTAAAAACATCGGCGATATTGTCACCGCACATGGTGATGTATAACAATATTTTACAAATGAATACGACAGATTTGTTGGAACATATAAGCGAATTGTCCCACGAAAATCCTTTCATAGAACTGCAAAATGTTAGCAGTAAGGACATGAAAATATTCAGAAGCGGAAGCCGTAGCGGAGCAAATAATTACGGAAAATCAAGCTATACCAACGAATATTGGGACAGCGAACGCCATGTAAAAATTAACGGAAACCATGAAACAATTTACGACCATTTGATTTCACAAATAAATACCTTGCCAATTGCAAAGGAATATTTGGCGATTATGCATTTTTTGACATATTGCCTGGACGCAAACGGATTTTTATATGAAGACATCGAAAAAATGTCAATTTGCAAGCAAGTTCCTAAGGAAAAACTTGAAAATATTTTACAAAATTTGCAACAATTAGAGCCAGCGGGCGTATTTGCTCGAAGCCTGAAAGAATGTTTATTGCTACAGCTTGACAGGTTGGGTGGCGACGAAATTTGCGAAACAATTGTAAAGCATCACCTAGAAGATTTAGGAAAAAAGCACTATCATGTCATTGCAAAATCTTTGAAAATTTCCGACGAAGAAACAAGACGTGCCTGTGCGGAAATTGTCAAATTAAACCCTCGCCCAGGGACGGCTTTTTCGGCGAATGACATGCCAGAATTTGTAATTCCTGACCTTGAATTGGTAAGCGATAGAAACAGCTGGGATATAGTTCCAATTTCTCAAAATCAGCATAATATCAAGCTAAATGACTATTATATTGAACTTTTATATAGCAGTGAAGACCCAAAATTGACGGCATATTTAAAAACTCATTTCGAAAATGCCAATAAATTTGTCCAATGTTTGGAGCAAAGAAAAAGCACGCTCATCAAGGTTGCGAAATATATTGTCGTGCATCAAGTGAAATTTTTCTTTGAAAAAAAGGACGAATTATTGCCCTTGAAACTCTCGGATGTTGCCGAAAATTTAGGCTTACATGAGTCGACTATCAGCCGTGCGGTGCGTGGGAAATACATACTTTGTAATCGT
Source organism: uncultured Oscillospiraceae bacterium (assembly GCA_964371875.1). Lineage (GTDB taxonomy): Bacteria > Bacillota > Clostridia > Oscillospirales > Oscillospiraceae > Heteroscillospira. Next base: position 3,904 of record CAYJOS010000084.1, read on the forward strand.
GGAGTTCATGAATTGAACAAATTTTTCTGCCAAACTGCTTCGAAAAATACTGACGCAAGTGCCGACGAAGTCAAGCAAAAAATTGCGAAATTGATTTCGGAAGAGTCGTCAAAAAAACCGCTATCAGACCAAAAAATATCAGATATTTTGACAAAAGAGGGGATGGCAGTCGCCAGACGGACTGTTGCAAAATATAGGGATAGCTTGGGGATAGCGCCGGCGACAGGCAGGAAATAGGTTTTGTTTATATATAAAAGCTCTGCGAGGGAGATTTTCGCTTCGGCGAAAATCACGAGAGAATTTTTGCTTCGGCAAAAAGAAACGGAGAATTTTCGTTGCGACGAAAAGAAACGAGGAGAACGCTCTCCGAGGGCTCACTTTTTCTCGTGAAAAAGTAAGCAAAACACGTCGGGGACTCGCCCCCGAACGGCGAGATGCGGTCAGGGTGCGGAATATACAGGCTGAATTAACCGGCAAGCCCTGTAGCAGTTACTATCGCACGAAAAGAAAGCGAAACGAACAAGGGCTAATCGCCCTTCGGGTTGCCCGTTGGCTACCCACTTGAAAAGAAATATAGTAGGAGGGTCTATTTAAGCCAGTAAGATGCGAACTCTGAAGAACGGTTCGTATCTAACAGTTTTAAATAGACCCTCCTACTCGCAGATTTTGCCAGTCGATTCAGCCTGCATACTCCGCACCCGCTTCAAAACTATAAAAAGCCTTTAACATTTGCTCTTCTGTATCTTTAAAGCTTGTAAATTCAAAAACAGGTTTTGACAAAATTTCAGGCTCAATTTCGCTGACATATCGCTGAGAAATATTTACAAATTCGTGGTACATAATTGCGTCATCAATCTCAAAAACCAGTCGATATTCCTCCTCTGTCAACTCACTTGAAAGCCATTTTCCCCAAATTTTATTTTGCAAATTTTTCTCTATTGGCAAATATTGGGGCAAGTGGCATTTAACAGGCCTGATAACATCAGAAATATATGCTTCGCTTCCGTCGTGAAGCAAACATGCAAACTGAATTTTAGTGGAATAGCCACGTGCTTTCGCCTCGTTCATGCAATTTAAACTGTGTTGGGCGACTGAATAAAACGTAGGAAAATGCCCATTTGCACGGCAAAGCATGGATAAAGAATGGGCAATATCCTCGATTAAAATATCCTCAGTTTTTGGATTTATGGGGTCGAATAAAATTTTGCTAAATGTTGTTATATAATTCATTTTTTACTCCGATTTTTAAGGATTATTGAATAAGTATATTAAAAATCGGAGCTAAATATTCGCAATTTTTAATATTACTAGGTGATATTAATGATTTTTCCGTTATAAATATCATCAAATTGGTGGGTTGCAGATAGTTGAGTTCTTGAAAGACCGAACCAGTTGGGGTCATAATATCCATGCGTGTCAGGTGTTGGATCTCCCCATGTTGGGTCAACAAATGTGTTAATTCCATCAATGGTTATATAACTCCAAATATGGTCCTCTCCGCCTGCCACACCACTGACTCCGTAAGCGTCTATGCCTGTCATTTTGCAGAGAATATTGAAAATTCCGACATATGCTTGGCAAACTCCGACATGATTGCTAAACATTCCGTAGCCGTTATAGTTTATATCAGAGTAGCTTGTGTCGTATGCGTAGTCAAAAGCCAATTGACGATAGTAATTTTCTGCAAGTTCTGTTTGTGACATGTCGTGATTTACGATACCAAGTTCAAAAAGCAAGGTCATATAGTCTTGAGCAGCTAAAATGAAATTTTCTTTAAGACTTGCGTGCTGTTCTTGACTACTTGCAATTTTGTCATTTCCGATAGTTACAGTGACGGTTACTTGAGTATCGTCGTAAGTAATGGAGTCGGATATGGTGATGTAAAATCCGCCGATTTCGTGGTAATGGTCTTGGACAAAAACAAATGCGTCAAACATTATTCCACGTAAATCGTAGTCATTCATTACCACGTTATACGCATTTCCTGATGGGATGGTGTAGCTCAATTCATATTCATATATATCATGCACCATCATGTATGTAAATAAATCGACATAATTGTATATATCGGGTGTGCTTGAAATTACAGGTTTTGCAATAGATGGAAGTTGATATCTAAAATCAGTAACACCAAAATCCTCGGCGAAATATTCGCTCACATTACCCAAAATAACTGCAGTTTCTGCACGAGAAATTGAGTCCTCAGCCTTGAAAACAACTTGGTTTGCTTCGTTCACACTGCCTGAAATTATGCCCATTTCATACAAAGTGTTCAAAACAGGGAAATCAATGTCGGCAAAAGGCGTTGCAATTCTGGGGTCGGGAGTCATTCGCATAGACTCGAAAATTAAGTTTGCAACAAAAATACGTGAAGCAGGGGCGTCTAAATCATTTTCGGGTGCTTTTAGCCAGTTGTAACTATAGGCATAGTCGCTATAAGCCTGCGCCCAGTGTTGCCCACTTTGAGAGGTGAGCTCACCCGAGCCACGGTGAATGCAAAGCATTTTTAAAATTGCACCTTTGGTAACAGAGTCTGAGGGGCGAAATGTCCCGTCCTCATAGCCGTTTATAATTCCCTCGTTCACCATGAAACGAAGGTCTTCGGCGAACCAAGCGTCAGCTTGAACGTCGGTAAATTCCCCGTTTGTTGAATTAGAAATGCTTTCATACTCAACAGGAGCAGCTTGAGCCCATGTTGGCATGGAAAGTAGATACACTAAGGAAATCACTGTTATCGACAGTTTTAATAAGTGTTTTTTCATAAATAAGCACCTTTCAATTGAATTGATTACATTTTAACATTATTTCAAAGAATAATCAATTAAAAAGTGATTATTCATCCTTGATAGCCCTATGAGCCTTGCCATCACTAGGATTTATCAAATAGAGAACATCGTTAACTCTCTCCATTTTAACAATTCCATATTCACCCAAATCCATTTCTCCGAAATATCCGCCCCAAGTGTAAGTTCCTCTTGCGTAAACAGCGCCAACGGATTCCTTGGCGAATGCAGAGCCATCCTCAGACAAAACATAAGAAGCTAGGTCGGGATTTTCCTCAAAAACCCATCTGCCGACTATGTCAAATTCTCCGTTAGGAGTTGGGCTTGCTTCGGGGATTGGTGTGGTTTCGACTAATGGAGGCGTTTCGCTGGGCGTTGGCGATGCACTTGCCTCAGCGGTCGGGCTTTCCTCAGATGTTGGGATTTCCGTCACTTCAGCACTTTCAACAGGTGGTGAATTTTGAATTTCACTAGCACGTGGAGTCGGGGCAACTGTCGCCAGTGGCTTTTTTGTTTCTTTAGGCTCTTCGGTTTCGATTGGCTCTTCTGTTGGTTCAGGAGTTGCACTAGGTGTTGGAGTTGCTGTTTCCTTTGGCATGATGACAACAGGAGGCTTGTTTGTTTCCATCACCTCGTCCACTTCGGTATCATCCGATGAACATGCGATTAATGAAATCGAAATCAATATTGTAATTAAAACAGTAAGTAATTTTTTCATTGCCTACCTCCGAATTTCATCAAATTTTCAAAAATTACGCTCTTTTCACAGCAAAACTATGCCATTCTTCAGAACATTTATGTTGTAAAATTTTAAAACCAGCATTTTCGATAGCTGTTTGAACATCATTTTGTCTGCCCTCAATAATTCCAGAGCAGATGAAAATGCTGTCTTCTGCCATGAATTCGGAAACTATGCCCGACAGTGGAATGATTACATCTGACACGATGTTTGCAAGCACGATATCATAGCTGTTTCCAAGCTTTTTGCGCATATTTTTGTCGTTCAAAATATCACCGTCATAAATTTTGAAAACACTTTCGTCTATATTATTTAATGTAGCGTTTGAAAGTGCAACTTCGGGCGCTTTTGGGTCGATATCACAACCACAGACAAAATCTGCACCGAGAACTATAGCTCCAATTCCAAGTATACCACTTCCGCAGCCTAAATCCAGTACTTTTTTGCCTTTAATTTCAAATTCCTGTAAAAATTCAAGGCACATTCTTGTTGTTGCGTGAGAGCCTGTTCCGAAAATCAAGCCAGGGTCAAGCCTTAAAGCGACTCGTTCGCCTATGTCGCTTTCGTCCCATTCGGGGATGACGGTCAGCCTTTCGCCGATTTCGATTGGCACATAATGCTCACGCCAGTTGTTTTCCCAGTCGCTGTCTTCGACGTATGAACGCTCGAGTTCATAGCCGAGTTCTAGCACTTTTGAGATGATGGCTTCGCCTTCTTCATCGTCGGCTAAATAGAATTTTATAAGGCTTTTGCCTTTGAAATTTTGCTCTAAATCTTCGTCCACATAATCCCAGTATTGTTTGTTGTTTTGTAGGAAATTACAAAAATCATTTTCGTCCTCAATGACCATTCCACCGACGCCTATATTTTCTAAATCTATGCAAACATTGTCAATTTTTTGACTTTCTGTCTTTAGTTTTGCCTCAATCCAACGCATAATTTTCCTCCTAATTTTAGCAATATGTATATAATTTTAAACCTAACACATACTTTTGTCAACAGCATACATCTTTTTAAGTGAAGCTAAATAAAATTTTGCTAGTAGAAACAAGGGCTTTTTTAACAAATCTTACAATGATTTACCACATCAATTTGATTTACTTGACAAATGCAATTCTATGTGATACCTTATCTTAAAGTATCGTGGAAAATAACAAAAAAGAAAGGACTATTCACAAATGAAAAGACTCTATCCGTTTCTCTATGCTGTTTTCGCAGGTCTCGCAATCGCAATCGGAGGCACACTGTATCTCTCAATCGAAAATCCAGTTACCGGCGCAATCTTCTTCGCAACAGGCTTGTTTATGATTTTGACCTTTGGAATGAATCTTTACACAGGCAAGGTATGTTACATATTCGAGAAAGACAAAGACTTCGTGATTAATGTTCCTATTATCTGGGTTGGAAATTTGCTTGGCACATGGCTTGGTGCTCTGCTCGTTAAAGCGACAAGAATTGCAACACCACTTGTTGAAAAAGCTATGGTTATTGCAGACAAAAAACTAAGCGACGATCTATTGAGCATTTTTATCCTTGCATGTTTCTGTAATGTGCTGATTTTCTTGGCTGTTGATAATTTTAACAACAATAAACACGAAATCGGAAAATACATTGCATTAATCGGTGTTCCTGCTTTTATTTTAGCAGGTTTTGAACACTGTGTTGCAAATATGTTCTATTTCGCAATGGCGGATACACTTTGGAATTCAACTTCTATGCTTTACATTTTGGTTATGACAGCTGGTAATGCTGTTGGAGGACTTGTTATTCCTGTCACAAGGATGTATAAAGAGAAGTATGAAAAAACACTGACTAAGGTTTAGTGGTGTTGAAAAGTTAAAACAATGCAATAATCCCCCTGTGACCTTGAAAATCACAGGGGGAATTTTTGTTTTGATTTAAAAAATAGGAGAGAGTTTTTTGTTGCGACAAAAAGCACGGGATAGTTTTCGCTTCGGCGAAAATAACGGAGAAACGCGCTCCGCTAGGGGAGTTTTCACTTCGGCGAAAAGAACGAGGAGAACGGTCTCCGACGGCTCACTTTTTCTCGTGAAAAAGTAAGCAAAACACGTCGGGGACTCGCCCCCGAACGGCGAGATGCGGTAAAGGTGCTGAGTATACAGGCTATCTTGGATAGAATAACTTCCTCCAGTAGCAATCGCACCAAAAGAGAGCAAAACTAACAAGGGCTAATCGCCCTTCGGGTTGCCCGTTGGCTACTCACTTGAAAAACTAT